>JAYVNB010000200.1:0-13907 GCA_043759365.1 Bacteriovoracaceae bacterium
AAGTACTCATGGCCTTCGGAATCCTTCTCCAGCGTGTACTTTCCCATCATCAAGCCTTGAACATCGTAAGAATCGTCTGGATTGACGTGACCTAAGAGAATGACCACGTCCTCTCCGCGCTGGAACTGTGCCGCTCCGGCGACCTGAAGGCCGATCCCATCCTTCTCGCCCCCGATTTCACGGACCATGATCTGGCGTCCCGCTTCCAAGCCCTTTCCCTTGAAGACTTCATCCAACTGAAGTTCGTAGTAAGTGTAGATCCGTGACCGGCCGTCGCTCCCGAGGGAGTCTTTGGCGTACTTCATTCCGACCTTGCCGCGCACGATTGCCTGCGATTCCTTGATGGTCTCCGGAAACGGCCTTTCCATGAAGCTCGTAGCCCCTGCGTCGGGAGCCAAGGTCAGCGCTCCGAGCGCAATGAGAACGCACCAGCAGCGGAGGACGGATGAAAAAACTCGGACCGGAGCAACGCGACGAAGCTGAGGCATCTTCGAGACATTCTGGAGAATGATCCGCGATGTTGGCAAGGGTTTAGAAGCGGAGATGCGAAGCCCTCCCCTCGCCCGGTGCCTATTTGAAGAAGTCGCAGGTCTCGATCGCGGTTAATAAACTTGAATACTTCAGGAGCTGGTCCTTTCTGAGAAAGTAGGGAAAGACACGCCAATACCCGGCCTTGAGGATCAAGCTGATCTCCTGGGATTGCGGATTCGGAGCGAGGTACGGGATGAAATCGTCCACCAGCACAGGCCGGCGCGATGCGATACCCAATGCAGAATCGACCTGTGATCGATTGCGAAGCCCTGCCGCGCGCAATGTCTCCCCCAGTCGATCGTTGCTCTCGATCAGGATGACTGAATAAAAGGAGGAATCCCGGACGACGATCGGGTACCCCCCCGGTCGCCAGGATTGTGTCATCAGGTCTGAAAAACTGCGCGAGCTGCTTTCGACACCGCACCCCATGGCCGAGTCCCGAGTCATCCCGGAGCTCACTCCGGATCGTTACGACGAGCTCCTCCATCGCAACCAGGACCAAGACCGCGGGAGCGAAGCGCTCCAGTTTCCGGCAGCCCCCTTCGAAGAACGGGTATTTTAGAGTTGGGAATAATCGAGACTCAAAATAGGTCGTCATCCCAAGGGACCAGGCGAGAACGCAGATAGCGCTTTGACTGTAGGAGTACTTTCCCGCCGACAGGATCGTCACCGCCCCCACAACCAACCAAAAAAGCATGAAAGCTGACCATTTTCGGCTCTGAGTTGAAGGCGTCCCAATCAAAACCCCTCCCGCAGCTGCAAAAAAAAGAGAGCGAGTTTAGAAATCTGAGCTCCATCTCCCCGATGTCCGCTCCCGATAGGTTGGGCGACCGTACTGAACCTCAATGCGTCGGCGAAATACCCCAAGCCGTACCCCGAGTTCCAGACATAGCCCAAGAACGTGACGATCGAGGCGCCGCACAAATGAAGAACCGCCGTGCCTCGGTCATGCGAAGCTGGGGCCCTCCCTGGAAGCAGGAGATGACCGAATGCCAGGAGCCCCAACCGAGGACTGGCGCAAATCGCAAGCCCCAAAGCCACTCCCGAATTGAACCCACGGGAGGATCCGTGTTTGCACCATGCCCAAACGGACAAAAATATAGAGAGCCAGAGCCACGGACTCAGGCCGGGCAACTAGCAAGTTCCTCACATTCAGCTGGATCACCACGATCAAAAGGAGCGTTGCTGTTCCCGCCGGCCACCGGCGCTCATTTGCCTTCGGATATTTGGGAAATGAAGCGCGGAGAAAGATCAATCCACCCAGCAGGAAAGCCAAAACAACGGCGCGTCCGAAATACAGAACCTCGGGCCCGGAACCCAAGCATGTTGGGCGATCAGCCAAGCGCATGCTCACTTTCATCCCAAACTTGTCCTCGGCAGATCATGAGCCAGATCGACGAGAGAACCCCAAGGAAAATCACCGCGCCTGAGCGCCAACGGGCCTTCAAGAAACCGCACCTTCGCGGATGCGAACTCGATACCCTTCTGCGGTCCAAAGCGCTTTCAACTCAAGCCAGGATCAAACACTTCAGCTCCTAGGCGGGGTACTGGAAGTTCGTGAATTCTCCCCAATTCGAGGACCAGAATCGTTTTTCGGCGCAAAAGCGGGGCGCGAGTGAAAGGACTTCCAAATCAGCGCAATCCTTGCGAAGGAAAATATGCCCACTCCCGCCCATTTTCCACATGGCGTGAAGCGCTGTACCCGAAACGATCCTTGGGTAGTCCGAGTAGGCATGAATCACGGCAGCATGCTTCGTTTTTCCACGCCAGACGAGAGCCACGACTTGAATGACGGACACGGCCAAGCCCGAAACCGTCAAGTCAAAAGCGGATCAAGCGGACCCGTCAGGCAAGGAACCTTACTTCCATTCGGAAACCGAAGTAGCACCCGCCGAGGCTGGGGTTCGCCGTTTGGGCCCATTGAACTCGATCTCCTTTGGGAGACTAGAGCCATCGAGGACGAATCCCGACTTTGCCGATTCTGATGTCCCTGAAGTGAGGGAACCCGAGCCGGAATCGGATTCGCCGTTCTCTCTCTTGGAACGACTCGCAAATGTTCCTTTTCCGCGAGCGAGTTTCGCGGCTTCTACTTCGTCCGCCGCTTCCTTCACCTGCTTGAAAGTCCTTTCGCGGGTTTCCGCGAGTTCCTTTCGTTCGTCGGAGGCGCCTTTGTAGAACTCGGCATTCAACGACTTCGGGATTGCCCCCTTGCCGTCAAGATACAGGGAGTAGGCCGCCTCGTAACGCTTGGACCAATCCCGTGCTTGGGATTCGAATTTGCCGCTGACCGAAGCCATCTCCTGGTTCGCGCGTGAAGCAGCTGCGGCCACCGCAGGATCCAACTCCTCGTCCTTGGCGTAACCACTTGAAACTATGAGGCTTATACTCACTCCGAACGCCAAAAAAGCCCAAGAGTTCTCCATCGCTTAAGATTATCACCGGGCCGAGGGCTTGCCAATACTTGATTAATTCAATAGTATATGGAGCTGGGGATAGTTGTTTTGTTTTCCGGGGGGGAAACCAAGCCATGAATAGGCAACTTCGATTTTTCGAAGCAGTGGGCGCATTGATTCTATTAACAGCGGGGCCGAAACCGAGCTGGGCGACGGACCCTCAACCGCTTCCTACACCGGCCCAAGAAGCGCGCAAGGTCTACAACCTCAGTCGGCCAAACTGCTCTCCCGGCACTCCGGGAAGCGAACCCAACGCCCCTTGCCTTTTCAAGTACCCATCGCCCTCCGGCAACTCCGAGCTTCCTTACGCTTGCGGCACTCCGATCGCCTACCCGATCCGCAATCAGCCAAACCAGGTGTTCTATAAAACCCAAGAAGTTCCCACTTCCGGACCTTTCAAGGCCTGCGCTTGTCAGGGAGCGACTTTCAATCCCAATACCGCGAAAAATGCAGTCAAATCCTATTTCAACACTTTGAAAAACGATCTCACTCTGGCTCCCGCGCCCTACGGCATGCAACCTCTCCAAAATCTCGGGCCAAGCATGTCGGATTGGATGGACGAAGAAATCATCCACGGAATGCTCGGAGAAGCGCCCACCACTCCCATCGCCGATTCCGCTTCAGTGGAGTACGGAGAAACCTGGAGCAACCTGGGTGGCTACTCGGGGGATGGCCCGAACGAGTGCGTCCATTTCATGAAACTAGCGATCTGGAAGTCTTGGGCCCAATACAACCTAGCCTTTGCCGAGCTCGATAACCGCATTGGAAATCCGAACTCAACCGTCGCTAAACTTGGCTTCAACTTGGACCCGCGGGGCGTCGCAGACCCTGTGGGAGGCGCGACTTCGCCCACCAACATCCCCATCCCCGACCCGCGCGTGCCGTTCTCCAACGCCAAGTTGCTCAAGGACAAAAACAATCAGCCCTATCCTCCGGGATGGAGCTACGAAAAAACCGTTCGCGAATTCATCGGCGATCAGTTCGAGCGGATGGCGCGAGTCTATATTGCAGGCAGCGATCAACTGAGCATCGACTATCCCAATACACCTTTCGTCGGCACAGCGAAAATTCACGGGCTCTACGAGGGTTTCGCGCCCAACCTGTTGGGAACTAGCCCGCCCGCCGAGTTTCCATCAAATTTCGGAGGCGAGCTTGGGTGCAACTCAGGGCCGGCCAAAGGGATCACCGATACCCAGAACCTGTGGTTCAAGTTCGGGGCGCAATCGAGTCCTCAAAGGGAATCGTCCGATTACGGCGGCTGGACCAATCACCGTTGCCACTCTGGATCGCCGGGAATGTCTTCGGGAAAAGTCAGCCACTCCGACAAGAAATACGCCTACTACCCGACGTTCGCCGGTCTGCTCATCCATCAGTCCATGGTATTGATGGAGAACATTCGGGACCATCAGATCAAGCAAGGTTACCTGCTTCCCGTGAAATCCTATTACCTTCCCTCGCCACCGCCACCGCCAGGCAACTCACCGTGGCCTGCTTCGAGCTCTCCGGGATCCTACAATCCAGCCACGAAGATGATGATTGAGATCAATGGCCAGCGAAACAAGGTTTTCGCACTCTGGACTGAATACAACAGGGGATTGAACGCTGCCGGAGGAGAAAAGAAAGGAATGGCCACGGCCTGCGCCGAGCAGTCGAACTCGGGTCGGGATACCGTGATCTCCGAGAGCGGCAATGGTGAAGTGAAGCTGACCGGCGCCCAAGCCGGAGCCTGCCTTTTGGCCGCGATCCAGAATCGGATCGAGATCAACATGGTCGTCCGACTTGCCTATTACAATTGGCAGTTCGTCACCAATGCATTGCTGGTCCGCGGCCAGCGAACCCTCTTCGACCTCGCTGGTCTGGAGTCCGAAGGCTTCAGTAGCCGGTTTGCCGACTCGCTGGACAATACTGCCACTGACCCCGTTCACGCGGGAATTTCGACCTTCGCGGCGTCAGCGCTCCTCTTCTCGAGGCGGCTCTCCAGGCGGCGGAAAAGGAAACTTATGTCGACCTCTTTCACTTGGGCCTTTGTTTCAGGAGCTCTTTTCATCTCGACTTTCGGCGCACCCCAGGCCCACGCGATGTTTTGGGACTGCAAGAAGACGAAAGACGTCCAAGCCAAATGCGGAGAGCAAAACAAGTACAGCGAAGGCGGGGTCGACATGTGCACGAACGACTTCAACACTCGCTTCGATCCCGAGTTCCAAAAACAGTCCAAGGCCATCGACGCAGCTAAAAGCCAGTTCATGAACGATGCCAACAACAACAATGAGCAACAAATCGGTGAACTCGATGCGCAGCGCGCGGCCCTGGAAGATCAGCGGAACGCGGCCGTGGAAGAGTGCAAGAAAAACGAACTCTATGGCTACAACCGTCGCTACTTCAGTTGGAACCCATTCAGCTTCGGTTGCCACAGCCGGATCAAATACGACAACGTCGACGAAGCCCGCAGCCTTTGCAGCATCTCAGCCAATCCCTTTCAAGTGAGCATACCGACGCCGGGCGGCCCCGCCCAAGCCAATGTCAACACTCTCAAAGACTTCCAGAACCTGATCAATCCCAATGGGGGCAATCAAAGGAGCGTTCTCGGTTCCGGCGACTACAACGCCTTGACTCCGACCGGCGTAAATGACCAGAGCGCATCCACACTGAGTCGTTCGGGTGCGACCGCAGGCGGCGATACGGGAGGTACTCCGAACGGCACCGGTGCTGGTGGCCTGAACTCCGGAAATAGCGGAGACGCCTCCAGCGGTCAGAAAAGCGGCGGCTACGGGTCGGGGCGAAAAGTGGCCAGCGACGCGACCAACGGCTTAGGAAGCGGCAGTGCCTCAGGCTCGGGCGGCGGCTCTGGAAGCGGCGGTTTTGGCTTCGGTTCGGGATCCGGCTCAAACGGTGGAAGCGCTGCTTCGGGCACGGGTGCCAATGGCGAAGGCGATGGAACCGGGGCAGGACTCGGCGGCGGCAAAGGCGACGGTTCAGACGACACTTATGCCGGTGGACGCGGCGGCGGAGCCCAACGCTCCGCTGCAGGCGCAGGAGCCGACGGAAGCTCAGCCGGACTCTTCGGCGGCCTCTTCAATTTCGGCGACAAGAACGGAGGAGCGGGTGGAGCAGGGAACGGCAAGGAACTTGCGTTCGGAGATCCGAACGGTCAAAACGGTGCTGGCTTCAACACCATGGGTTCAAACGATCCTGAAGACTACTTCAACCGGATTGGGAAAGACGAAAGCCTCTTCAAAAAAGTGGAGCGTCGCTACGGAGAAAAGGCGATTCACTGGGCGATGGACGCGACCAAGAAGTGAGGAGTGGGCCTGCGAGCATCGAGCTCGCTTCTCGGCCGCTTAGACTTTGGGTTGGGCTGGTGACTATCCCCCGATCGCCAAAGTCTCGGTGGGATTTCCAGTCGGATGCGCGCGGGCTAGGCCCGGTGCATCCGCCTGGAAATCCCGCACCCACGACGCCGCCAACCTCTTGTGATACTCACTCCTGATGTGGATCTTCGGTCATATGGGAATCGGTTCCCGCCTCGCCAGTCCTTGGACTCGGGGACTGCCTCTTTTCTATCTGCTCCTCGGAACCGTGCTGCCCGACATCCTCGATAAATCCCTCTACTATTTGATGATGCTCTCGACGGGTCGACACGGCGCAGATTTGGGCCTGATCAGCGGGACTCGGACCTTCGGCCACACGGGAATCTTCCTGATCACCCTGACCTTTTTTGCGCTCATGCGGCGCTCCAAGCCCCTGGCGGCGATCGCGCTCGGCATCGCCACCCACCTTCTCCTCGACAACATCATGGACCGGATGCTGATCCAGCCGGGTGAGCCTTCTTCCGCAATGATGGCGCTCGTGTTCCCGGCGATGGGGCTGAAGTTCGCGACAATTCCTTACGCGAACCTAGAAGAGCATTTGAGCTCCTTGAGGCACCCTTTTCTCTGGGTCTCTGAAATCGTGGGTATCGCTCTCCTCGCCTGGGATCAGTGGAAACGGCGACACTCCTCCGAGATCGTTCAAAACCTGAGACAGGGTTGGCATGCGCTGCGCAAACGAAAGCCACGCCGGGGTCACGACGGCTTCGAGCTCTAATTCCGAGCGAACTTGTTCAGGCCTTGGCCGTTTTGCTTTGGCGAGTATCGAACCAGACCGCCAGGATGATAATCACCCCTTTGATCACTTTTTGATAAAACTCGCTGACGTCCAGTAGACTCATCCCATTGTTGAGCGAACCGATGAAGAAGGCGCCGAGGATGGATCCGCGGACCGTTCCGATTCCTCCCAAAAGACTCGTTCCCCCGATGACCACCGCAGCGATCGCATCGAGTTCGAAAAGCTCGCCTGCTGTCGGCAACGAACCATTAAGGCGGGCCGAGAGAATGGCGCCCGAAAGTCCTGCCAAAGCACCCATCACGACGTAGATCCCGAAAGTGATCTTGCGGATCGGTACGCCGGCGAGCCAAGCGGCTTCGGCGTTTCCACCGATCGCCAAGACGAAGCGGCCCAGACGCATTTTCTGGAGGATGATCGTCCCCAGGATTCCGAAGAGCGCGAAGATCAAGACCGGCACCGGAAGTCCGCGATAGGGTTGGAACGCATAGATGGCGGAAGCGATCAGGATGAGGGTCATCACGATCGCCATCCAGTCATCGGCGCTCTTGGCTTTCTTCAGCGTGCGTTTCAGTAAGTAGAGACCACCGCCGACGGCGATCAGCACAGTGGCGATGGTCGGTGGCATGTAGGCCTGGCCTAATGAGTTGAAGGCTTCACCCAGGGGCGCGATCGCTGCGCCGTTCGCGAAGATCAACGCGAGGCCGCGTGAGATCACCATCATCCCGAGCGTGATGATGAAAGGGGCGATCCGATAGCGCGTGATGAGGAAACCGTTGAATACACCGCAAAAGACACCCGTGATGATCGCAGCCAGGATGGAGAGGCTTGCACCCACCCAAGCCATGTTCTCGCCCCAAAGCGCCATTCCGTGATTGACCTGCATCACGCCTGCGACGACACCCGATAGCGCGACCACCGAACCGACCGAGAGATCGATCCCGCCGATCAAGATCACGTAGGTCATCCCGACTGCGAGGATCCCGTTGATCGCGACTTGACGGCTGAGGTTGGTCAAGTTGCGCGGGGAGATGAACGTCCCTCCCGTCAAATAGGTCAACACAGCCATCACCAGCACCAATGCGATGATGCTGCGGTAAGTACGCCAGTCGATTGAGAGTCGTTTCACCTTGAGCGATCCTTCAGGAATCACATCCATCGTTTTGGAAGCGGTTGTCACAGTGACGCAGCCCTCATAATGTCTTCCTGGGTGGCATTTGCGCCTTCGAGCTCCGCTGAAAGGTGCCCTTCGCGCAGGACCAGGATTCGGTGGCAAAGGCCCAGAAGTTCCGGCATTTCCGAAGAGGCGACGACGATCGCCATCCCCTGCGCAGCTAGCCTCTGGATCCAATTGTAAATTTCAACTTTCGCACCCACGTCGATTCCCCGGGTCGGTTCGTCCAGGAAAAGGATTTCGGGTTCGGTCATCAGCCATTTGGCCAAAACGACCTTCTGCTGGTTTCCGCCGCTCAATTCGCCCACGCTCTGACCGAGATGCGCCGACTTCACCCGCATCTCGCGCGCCCACTTCTCGGTGATCGGTCCTTCATTCTCGCCGCGGATGAGCGACCAAAGGCTCGTGGTCGCCGTCAGCTCGGCCCGCCCCGCGCGGAGCGCCGGCAAAACCATGTTGTTCCGGATGGACTGGTTGAGCACGAGACCGTTGGCTTTTCGTTCTTCAGAGACATAGGCCATGCGCACTTGAATGGCCTCGGTCGGATCGGACAAATGGACTTCCCGGCCTTTGACGAACACTTTTCCAGTGACCTCATACCCGCCTCCGCGGGGACCGGCTGGATTCACCACCCCGAAAAGGGCATCGAAAGTATCGGACCGACCAGCGCCTAGGAGGCCCGCCAAGCCGACGACTTCACCTGCTTTGAGCTGGAACGAGAAATCCTTGACCCTGAACTTTCCGCGCGGGGTGCGAAAGCTCAAAGACTCCGCGCGAAGGACTTCCTCGCCGAATTTCGTATTCTTAGGTGGGTAAATGTCCTCGATCGCGCGTCCCACCATCTGGGAGATGATCCGAGGCTCGAGCGTTTTGCGGGAGATCCTCTCCCCTTGATGAAGCGCATCGAGCTCACCCGCGTTCTTCCCGTCGCGAAGGACGACCATCCGGTCGGAGAGGCGAAAAACCTCATCCATGCGGTGAGTGATGTAAATGATGGCGCGGCCTTCGGCACGAAGCTTCTCGATGATTCCATAGAGGCGAACGACTTCGAGTTCAGTGAGTGCTGAGGTCGGTTCGTCGAAGACCAGGATCTGCGCATTTCGGTAAAGAGCGCGTGCGATTTCGACCAACTGCCGGCCGCCGACCGAAAGATCGCCCACTCGGGTGCGGGACATGAGGCCGAGACCCAGAGTATCGAGGAATTTCTGGGTTCGTGCGTGCAGGGCGTTCCAGTCGATGAATACCGGAAGTTGGTCCAACTCCAAGTGCTCGGCGATCGATAGCTCCCGAAACACCGAAAGCTCCTGATGGATCATGGCGATGCCGGCGGCAAAAGCGTTCCGGGTGTCTTTGAAGGCCTGGACCTGGCCGCGGATGCGGATTTCTCCCTCATAGGTGCCCTCGGGCCAAACGCCCGAGAGCACCTTCATGAGAGTGGATTTGCCGGCCCCGTTTTCACCGAGAAGGGTCAAAACCTCTCCCGCGTTCACATGAAGGCTCACTTGATCGAGTGCCTTGGTGCCCGGAAAAGTCTTGGTGATCGATCTCAGCTCAAGGATCGGAGTCGCGCTTACGTTCATTGGATTCACTTCCCCCACTCAGGGATCACTTGCCAGAAGCGACGTTTCCGTAAACTTCGGCGTGGGTGTGGAAGCCGGTCTTGATGACCCGGGACTCGAGCGTCGACTTGTCGATCGCGTACACCGCCGTGCTGATGACCTTCACTTTGCCGGAACCATTGTCCACTTCAGTATCCGTCTTGATCGGCTTCTTCAAAGCGAGGTTGACTGCGGCTTCTGCGGCTTTCGAAGCGATCTCGTCGATCGGTGCGAGAACTTCGAGCTGCTGTTTGCCGGAAGCGATGTCGCGAAGGGTGGCCAAGTCGGCATCCGATCCCGCTACGAAGACTTTCCCGGTGAGCTTCTGTTCTTCGAGGGCCTGGACTGCGCCATGGGCCATCCCCGAGTTGTTGGCCAGGATGGCGTCGATCTTGTTCTTGTACTGGGTCAAGGTGTTTTCGGTGGTCTTCATCGCGAGCTCAGGGCTCCAGCCGGCATGGTACTGCTTCACGACGACTTTGATGTTCGGGTACTTCTTGAGGGTATCCAGGGCGCCGGCAGTGATCGCTTCGGCGACCGAGTGGCCAGCCTGTCCCATGAGGAGAACGTAGTTCCCTTTTCCTCCTGTGGCTTTCGCGGCCGCTTCAGCCTGGATCACACCAATCTTGTAACTGTCCTTGGTGATGTAGGCGGCGATCGGGGCGTTTTTAATCAGTCGGTCGTAAGCGATGACCGGGACGCCATCCTGAGTAGCCTGCTTCACGAAAGCAGCTGCTGTGTCGCCGTTCACGGGTTGGATCACGAGCGCCTGGATGCCCTTGGAAAGCATGTTGTCGACTTCAGCGGCTTGGCTTTGCTCGCTGTTGTTGGCGGAAGCGAACTCAACTTCAGCTCCCAATTTTTTCGCGGTCTCAAGAAAGACCCGCTTGTCGGTTTGATAGCGCTCTTCCTGCATGGTGCTGAGGATGAAACCGATTTTGGGACCTTTGGCGAATGCGGGAGCCGAAACACCAGCGACAAGCACCGCGAGTGCCAAAACCGGGAGGGGGCGCAAAATCATATGAAATCCTCACTTTCGTGAGGTTCTGTGTAGTGGGCGCCCGGGACTCTGTCAATCTTCGCGGGTGTAATCCACCCATTGGGCGAAGATCCAAAGAGGTCCGATCAGGAGGTGACGGACATTGGAGAGAAAAGCGGGTGAATTCTTTTCAAAACGGGAGTGACCGATGAGCTGGAGAGTCCAGCCCAAGACGAAGATCAGAACCAGTACGGGAACCGGCATCACCCTACCCAATAGGTAGAGACCCAATGAGAAAAGGCCGAAAGGGAGGGCCAACTTCCAATCCAGGAACAAATACCAGAGCCCAGCACTCCCCCAAAGGAGGATGCCTGCGTCGAATTGAATCGAATCACTGCCCCCCCACTTGATGATAGCGCATCGCGACAACAACCCGAGCAAGCTCAATGCGATCCCAGGAATGCCGATTTGATGACACAACTTATTGCCGGCCGTTTGATGATGCGTTGCATAATCATCAAACCAACGGCCGAGGCGCGCAGTCGGGGCCAGGCTCTTCATTGTTGGAGTGTGCCCGCTGCCACTTCGGATTTCAACTGGGCCCCGAGTCCTCTATGATTCCTCGATGCACCCTCAGGAGAGATTTTTCAGGCCCGGTGAGTTCTTGTTCCACGAAGGCGAGCCCTCGCAATCGATGTTCCTGATCAAGAAAGGCTCGGTAGCGATCCGCAAACGGAGTGGCGGCGGCTTCATTGAGTTGGCCCGACTGTTCTCGAGCGAAATCCTGGGTGAGCTATCGTTCTTCGATCGCAATCCCAGGAGCGCTTCGGCAGTAGCCCTCACGGAAGTGGAAGCCGTGGAAATCAGCTTCGAGAACTTGGACCGGATATTCGCCGGCGTGCCCGACTACTTCAAAACGATCATCGCGGCGATGGCCGAAAGGCTCCGGAAAGCGAATGAGACGATCCGGCGCCTGGAAAAAGACATCCTCGACGAGCGAGGACAGGAGCTGCCTCCTGACTCGGATGAACCGGATGTCGCGGCGATCCTGGCAGCCACGGCAGACGTCATCAAGGGATCAGATAGCGGAGGGCAAGGCTCGGGACAACCCTAGACCTGTCAAGGTCCCAGCTGCCGAATCGCTTCGTAAGCGACGATGCTGACTGTGTTGGCCAGGTTGAGTGAACGCACTCGGGCATCGTACATGGGGATTCGAAGGGACTCAGTAGGATGGGCGTCGAGGATCCAGTCCGGCAAGCCGGCAGTCTCTTTGCCGAAGATCAAGTAGGTACCCGGCTCAAATCGGTGCTCGAAAAGGGTATGCCCGGCCTTTTTTGAGAGAAATACCCGGGGTGCTCGAGCGGGCATCGACTTCATGAATGCTTCGACGCTGGGATGCTGCACGACCTTGAGATGCTCCCAATAATCGAGCCCGGCGCGCTTCAAACGCGAATGAGTGATCTCAAAACCCATGGGTTCGACCAAATGAAGCGTGGCGCCGGTGGCGAGACACAAGCGGCCCACGGAGCCCGTATTTTGCGGAATCTCCGGCTCGACCAAGACGACATGCAGATCATGGGGCATGAACGGCGGATATCATCGGGGCGATCGAACCGTCAACGGTACCGCTGGAGCAAGAGTTCGAGTGCCTGCGTACTGATCCCGCCCCCTCCCCGGTCCGAATAACCCTCCTCGGGTCGACCGCCGTCTTTGACGGCGGAATGCTTCGAATAGATGGAAACCACTCGATCCCATCGGTCGAATACCGGAGACCCGCTCTGGCCGGCAACCCCGTCGGCATCGGAGAAAAGCAGGCTATCCGCCGACTTCCCCGGAATCGCCCGGTCGGCTGATAGCTCCATTTTCTTCCTGGCCAGAAGGGGATCGAGCACGTTTCCGACTGAGACCCGAATCCCGAGCCCATCTGCGTCGGGAGCTCCGAATTTCGCTCGGGTCCCTTGAGTCGTGGTGGGATACCCCGCAAGAAAGACCTTTTCCCCGACAAGAGGGACGCGCGAGGAAAAGGTCAGCAGTTCGCCAGGCAAACGACGACTGAGGTGGACTCTCGAAATGTCGGAAGCGAGCTCGTCGAAACCGCGACGTCCCGGGATCCCATAGAGCGTCAGCTGGGCTGAATCGCCCGGATTGCGCGTGTCGAAGACCACATGATTCCCAGAATCCAAAAGCACGAAAGAAAGAGGAATCTTCAGGATGCGGGCATAGGCGCCGTCGTCATCGGGACTCGCAAACCGAACTTCAGCTCGGTTGACTTCTCCCTCGAAAATATGTCGTGCCGACCAGAGGGTGTCGTTGGAGTCCGCGAGAAACGCGGTGCCCGTGCTCGTGTAAGGAATCAGGCAAGTGGCAGCCGAATCAAGTGCACATTGCCGAAGCAAGGGTGCCGAGAGCCGATGGAGAAAGTCCCCCGCTGACCACTTTTTCAAAGTCTCGGAGTAGTCCTTTTGGTCAACCTGTTTGCCAGGGCTTCCCATCAGAACGACCTGATAGACCGAACGGCAGCGCGCTTTCAGAAATGCCGGCAGTTGCGGGCTTGAAGGAGCGAACAAGCCCGGTTGCGCCAAGACCCACGTCGGAGGGATCAGGAGTGTGAGGGCCGGAAAAAGGAAGCGGGCGATGGACGATCCCATCCTGAGATTTTGCCACGCCTTTCTCCCGGGCTCAAATCCTCGAAGCGCTCCGAGCCATTTTGAACTGACGGACGATTCTTTCCAGGACGTCCAAACGACGGGAGCGCCAAGGGCTCTCCGGCAGAATGCTCAAGAGAGTGGTTTGGTCGAACCTCCAATTGGCGCGAGCGAAAACCAGGTTGAGCGCCATCCGATCCGCAGCGGGATCGGTGCCAGGCTCGGATCGCGGAACAAACACTACGGGGAACCCATACTCCCGCGCCATGACTGCGCCGATCTCTCCATAGGTCCAAGGATGACTACCCGTCAGGTGAACCACCTTGGGAGACCGCGTAGAAACCGCGAGAGCGGCTTCGATGAACTCATCGATGCAGACGAGTGCAGGCCGAATTTCGGGGTTCATGTCCAAAGGAAGGGCACTCG
>JAYVNB010000201.1:0-13888 GCA_043759365.1 Bacteriovoracaceae bacterium
GAGAATTATCGCGTCGCCGAGCGCGACCCGGCGAAAGTGGATATTTTGGAGATGAAAAAAATTCCGAAACGGACACTGGAAACCGATTGGGTTTATTCCCAGTCCCGTGACAAATTCGTGGAATACCGGATGAACGACTTGCCTCAGCGGAAGTACCTGCAGGTTCGACTCAAGTATAGAGTGCTCGCCGAACGAACTTTGGGGGGTACCCAAGTCGTCGTCCACTTAGATGAGGAAGTCGAAGATCTGCGAGTTGATGGAACTTCCAAGGGTTTTTCGGCAACCGAGCAACCCGACTCCTCCCGGTCGAATGAAATTCTGGAAAAAATTCAAAGTTCCATCCTCGCGGCCCAGCCCTGAGGGCTTTGAGCAATAAAACTTGAACGACGCCTTGCCAAACCCTCCCTTCGCCCCCATTTTCACGGGGTATGGCGAGCACCCCTTCCGACGAGTCTTCCAATTCGAATCCCCCCAGCGCCCCTCAGCTCCCTGAGAAGGCGGGTGGACTGATCCTGACGGATCAGATCCTGCCTCCAAACCTTTTCGTGCTGCCGGTCCAGACTTCCATCGTCTTTCCGACCTTGATGGCGCCCCTGAACGTGTCGAACCCGAGGTTCATCGCCACGGTCGAAGAAGCGATCAGTCGGCAGCGCTTCATCGGCCTGATGTTGACTCGAGAAGGGGATGTGACCGAGGGCACCCGGCCCGAGGACCTTTACCAGATCGGGGTCGTGGTCAAGATCCTCAAGCGGCTGAAGATGCCCGATGGCTCCATCAACCTGCTGGTCCACAGTATGAGGCGGTTTCGTTCCAAGCGCGTGCTTTCGGAACAGCCCTACATCGTCGTCGAAACCGAGTACCTCGAGGACGTCGCCGAAAAATCGACCGAGATGGATGCTTTGAGTCGGACGGTCGTCGCCTACGTCAAGAAGCTCGCTGAGGTGAACCCGTTCTTCACCGAAGAAATGCGCTTGGCGATGATCAACGCCCCGGGGCCCGGCACGGTGGCTGATCTCGTCGCCTACGCCTTGGCGCTGCCCAAGGTCGAGTCGCAGGAGTTCCTCGAAACCTTGCCGGTGAAGGCGCGGTTCGAGAAGTTACTCCTTCAACTCAAGCGCGAACAGGATGTCGCGGACGTGCAGCGCAAGATTCACGACGAAGTGAACACGAAGATTACGAAGCTGCAGCGCGAGTTCTTTCTCAAGGAGCAATTGAAAAGCATCAAGCGTGAGCTCGGCATGGAAGAGGACGGCAAGGACAAGTCCAGTCGCAGTTTTCGCGAGCGCATTGAGTCCGCCGGGATGCCGGAGGATGCCAAAAAGGTTGCGCTCGAGGAACTGGAGAAATTCGAGACGCTCTCCGAGAACTCTCCCGAGTTCAATGTCACTCGCAATTACCTCGAGACCCTTTGCTCCCTGCCGTGGAACATCACGACCGAGGACAACCTCAATCTCGCACACGCGCGCAAGATCCTCGATTCCGAACACTTCGGGCTCGAAAAAGTGAAGGACCGGATCATCGAGTTTCTTGCGGTGCGAAAGCTCAAGAACGATCGAAAAGGTTCCATCATCTGCCTGGTGGGGCCTCCGGGAGTCGGCAAGACCTCGATCGGCAAATCCATCGCGCAGACCTTGGGCCGGAAGTTTTACCGGTTCTCGCTGGGTGGGATGCGTGACGAAGCGGAGATCAAGGGACACCGCCGGACCTATGTCGGAGCGATGCCCGGCAAAGTCATGCAGGGCATGAAGCGCGCAGGCTCACGGAATGCCGTCTTGATGCTCGATGAAATCGATAAACTCGGGACGAGTTTTCAAGGAGATCCAGCGAGCGCATTGTTGGAAGTGCTCGATCCGGAGCAGAATGCCACCTTCTTGGATCATTATGTCGACGTACCCTTCGATCTTTCGAACGTGCTGTTCATCGCGACCGCCAATTCCATGGGGACGATTCCCGCTCCGCTTCTGGACCGGATGGAGATCATCGAGATCCCGGGTTACACGCTCGAAGAGAAAGAGGACATCGCTGCTCGGTACGTAATCCCAAAGGAGCTCGCCAACCACGGGTTGAAGGGAAATCAGGTCCGGATCGAACGGTCGGCGCTTCGACGGATTCTCCTCGATTACGCGCGCGAGCCCGGACTACGCAGTTTGCAACAGCAGATGGGGCGCATTTTCCGAAAATCGGCGGCATTGATCGTTGAAAAGGGAGTCAACCGACCCATCCTGATTTCCCAAGATGAACTGACGCAATGGCTCGGGCCCAAGCGTTTTTACAACGAGATCGCAGAACGCATCACATCGCCCGGAGTGGTGGTGGGTCTCGCTTGGACATCGATGGGAGGGGAGATTCTTTTCATCGAGGCTTCCGAATATCCCGGGACAGGCCAACTGAAGTTGACCGGGCAGATGGGCAATGTGATGACCGAGTCCGCCGCCATCGCTTGGAGTTACGTGAAGAAGAAAGCTTCGAAGGAGCTGAAGCTCGATGCGGAGTACTTCAAGGCCCGTGACTTCCACCTGCACATCCCCGCAGGCGCGATTCCGAAAGATGGACCGTCGGCAGGGGTGGCGATGGCCACTGCGCTCTACTCCTTGATTTCGGGAACAACTGCGCGTCAAAAAGTGGCGATGACCGGCGAATTGTCGCTGATCGGAAAAGTCTTGCCCGTGGGCGGGATCAAAGAAAAGCTGCTGGCGGCGAAACGCGCCGGCATCCAAACGATCATCTTGCCCAAGCTCAATGCGAAAGATCTCGATGACCTGCCACCTTACGCGCTCAAGGACATGACGGTCCACTTCGCGAGTCAGATCGACGAGGTACTGCCGCTCGCGTTGGATTCTGGAGGCCCGAAGCTCAAGGCCAAGCCTCTCCTCAAGAAACGCATGGTCAAAGTGAAACTGAAACCGAAGGGCAAGGCGAACAACGCTACTCGTATTCAGGGAAAAAATCGTCTGGCCACGGGCAGGAATTCAAAGCGAGCTTTGAATCGGACTTTGGCCGGCAGTTTGCGTTGAAACGAGCCTGGACTTACATCCCCGCCGGGCCCTCGTCTCGTTCGGATCGAATGGGAGTCGGCTCCGGATAAGTCGGGGGAGGACCGCTTGGCGAGTCGGTCTGTGGCAAATCGATATGAGGGGATTGCACGGGTCCGATTTCCTCGTGATCCGGGGGTTGCTGCGTCGGCTGCTCGTCGCGACCGGGCTGTTCGCGGGGATCGCTTCGGCGAATGGTTTTTTTTTCCGGATGAGGTGTCATAAGACCCTCTGCAATGCAACTCCAGGGCCAAGACTGTGTCAGCGTGCGTCTTGAGGATCTCGACGACTTAAACGGTTTCGAGATAGAAAAAACTACCCGGAGGCGGTGACTTTTTAACTCATTTTATGTAATATATTTTCAGGCCCTATATGGGCCTCGAAAGGAGGTGGTGGGATGACTGATTACCATAGTCCCCAGGCGGAGGTAGGTGTCCGCTAGCCGTTTCAACTGAAACGGCTCTGAGGTACTGCTTTCGCCTCGGACAGTTTTGTATTCGGGGGCGGAGGCGAAAGCTTCCGCCCCTTTTTCGGTTTTCCCTCACCGAGTGGTCACGGTTTGAAAATTTGCCCGCTGGTCCATCTCGGGGACCCCGGTTGCATCTCTTCATCGAGGGTCAGGATGTCGTAATCCTTGCGAGCCGTATGGGCGTCCGAAGTTCCTTCGTACGAACGGACTTTTCCGCGGCTCTCTTGGACATCGAGGGTCCGGCCCATGGGGTAGGTGTGCTGAAGGTCGACGATTCCGCTAGGATAGCCCCGCTCATACAAGCGGATCGGCTGGGAAATCTTGTCGAAAACTGCTTTGACCGACTTTCCGGATCCGTCCCGGACCACCAACAGGGTCGAGTAGTGGCGGATCAAGAAACCGTTTTCCTTGAAGTAGAGGATGGAGTGCCCGAAACTCCATAGCTCTCCTTCTCCGTCTTGAAGCCGATGCCGCTCGAGGAGAGAGGGTCGGATTCGACCCGCCTTTTGAAGGGCTTGCCCTGGCTGCTCACCAAACCAAAGCTCATTGCCTCGCCGTTCGACCCAGATGGCTTGGCTTCCCCAACCCACGCCACCGCTCTTCGCGGCCACGACGCGAGGATCGTGGAAAAGCTGAGGCATCTGTTGATTGCGAAGCTGGACCTTGCTCCAAACGGGGCGCACTCGCCCTGCAGGGCCCTCCGCGTTTCCCGGTCTCGCCAAGTCCACCAGCGACCAGCGCCAATCGTAGGCCTTCAGCTCCGCAAGACTCTTGAACGCGAAAGTCTGCATCGCGTACTTCCATTGGAGTTCACCGAAAAGCGATTGGATGTAGGGATGGTTGAAGTCGGGACGGAGCCGCGTATCGACGAGCACCTGTCCCTCCTGGTTCCGGGTAAGACTCGCGTTCTTCGCATCGACGAAGATCCAACTGCCATCCGGCGCGCGAAACGGGGCAGGACTCAGATCGAGGAATTGGGGACGAAGGGTCGACGGGTCCACCGGGACTTCGCGAGGGAGGCCGTTCTCGTCCAGGCTGAGTTCCACGTACCGGTTCATGATGTCGGAATCCTCGGATCCCGGGACGTGAGGGGAGTAGTCGGTTCCGCTCAGAAAAAGGACTTCTTTGCCGTTGTCGTCGAGGATTTTAGAGAGGCGAGGATCCTCGAACAGGAACTTCTTTTCGGGAGCCGAGCGAAGGATCATGTGTCTGAACCGAAAGTGCCCGTCGCTGTCCTGGGTCATCAGCGGTACGTCGGACACGTAGTCCTGGGGGGCCTGACTGCCGTCGTGAAGGTTGACCTTGTTCCAATAAGCGCGAACGGCGCGTGGCAGGAGGAACTCATTGCGAACGTGGGTCAGCGGATTGACGGTCTGCCCGGCTGCCGAGTTGGGAAATTCGATGTACTCGTCCGTCCCCAGCATGACCCCGGTTCCGGTTCGGGGCGCGAGGGTCAAGGTGCCTTCGTTGGCATCCACTCCCTGGACCTCCGCGAAGTAATGTCCTCGTAGAGCGAGGCCTCGCCTCCGAAGTGAGCCACTTTCGGGAGGTCCACCCACCAACAGGGGGGCCTCTGTCCGGGATACTTTTGACAGGAATCGGGCCACGCTTTCTTCCACGCAGCTCAAGGGACCTGCTGCCGTGGCTGGGGAGGGGAGTGCCAGAAGGGCTGAGAACGCGATCAGGAAAAAGTTGTAGTTCATGGCTTGAATCACTGTTCGGCGTGGATCATCCCTGGCTTGAAACCTCGCTTGAAGCGAAACAATTGAAGTTTACAGCTTGAGCGGCCGATCCATCTCCATGGGTTTCATGCTTCGTTCATCCATAATCATCGGGACCGCAATCCTGCTCACTCTCGGCTCCGGATCCCGATTGAGCTTGGCTGCCCAAGTCGGCGCCCATGTCGGTGGCAGTGTCGAAGCCTGCTTGAAGAGCGCCATTGACCCGGCAACCCAGCATGTCGAAGAGGAGTGGCTCCCCGGCAACGCTCGCGCCAGCGTCCGACATGAAGGAATGCCCCCCGTGGAAGGTTTCTCGCCTCCTGCTGCTTACCGTTCAGCGATGGCAGCCGCTGGTCAGCCCTTACGGGAAGTTGGGAACTACGTGCCCGAATATCCACCATTTGTCGACCCCGCGACTTTCATCGATCACGGGCGCCTTTTCGGACCGGATTCCGATTTCGACGCCCAATTCAATCCCACTGCTTTCGTCGCCCGGGATCCGAGGGACGGGAAGCAAAAGATCTACATGGTGAAACGAGGCGAGAAGAATCTGCCCGACGCAACTTGGAAGCGAATGTCGCTTCCCTATCTGGCGGTCAGCGAAGACGGAGTTCATTTCGAGAACTTGGGGCTCGAGCCTTGGTTCAAGCCGACAGACTCCTTCGAGAAAGCGGGGGGAATCGAAGATTGCCGCTATGCGGATCTTCGCCTCCAACCCTACATCGATTCGCGCGACGGCAAGAGCTTCGATGGTGCAATCGTCTACACGGGTTACGATGGCTCGACCGCTCGAGTTGGCTACGCCGTTTTCAACCATGAGAATCCGCATGAAATCCGGAAGATCGGGCTCCTGTTCGACCCCAAGGAAGTTCGGGAGAATCCGCTCGTTCCGGGAAACCCGGAGTGGAACAAGTCGGACTCGATCCTACAATACCGCGAACCTAGCGGGGGTAGCGGTCCAGGTGAGGTCGTGAACTGGGTTGCGAGCGGTGAGGGCAACACCCACCACGGTGGCATCATGGTTTTCAAGGCCAAGGGAAATGCTTTGAAATGGAAGTGGCTGAAGAACAAAAAGCCATCGATCTTAGCCAAGCCGGGCACTGTCACCCACGGACTCGTGGAACCGGCATTCCGCCCCTTCCTGATCAAGCTTCCGAAATGGCTCAAGGAGCGCACAGGGCGCGACAAAGGGATTATCGTATTCTTTCATGGCGACGCACCTCCGATCGGTTATTCGGTGAAGTACGCGATCTTCGGACTGGACGACGCCGCCGGAAAACCGATTTACGAAGCCGAGGCTCCGTTCTTGTGGCAGAAGGATCGCCCACCCAGCGAACAGGTCGAAAAAGTGAACTTCGCTTCGGGCGCAGTGGTGAAGGATGGACGCCTGTTCATCTATTACGGGATCGGCGACTCCTACATCGGTGCGGTTTCAATGAAGGTCAACGATCTGCTGCTGGAGCCCTGAAGCGGCCCTCAAGATCGATCTTGAGGACGACCGGCAGGTGGTCGAAGCCTTGTTCGTGCCTATTTTTCGGCGCCCAATGGTGAAAGCCCCGGGCTATGCCGAAACTCGCTACGTAGGTATGGTCGAGTTGCGAACTGGCTTTGACGTTGTTGCCGGACCAGGAGCCGATGTTCATGTTTCTATGGTTGGTGAGCTCGTTCACAACCTTGAAGTCGGGGTAGCCTTGGTGGCGGCGCGGCTGTAGATACCGCAGAGGCCGAAATGTTGGGCGATGATGTCCGCGGGGTCGTTGCCTTCCGTCCGTTGACTGTGCATTCCCTAATAATAACCCAAGCGTGAGGAACTGGAATCAGCGAAGCTCGGCGAGCGCGCCCAACACTCGAGCCGCCACTTGTTTGGCGGAAATTCCGTGCTTGTCGAAAAGCTCGTCTGCTTCCCCACTTTCGCCGAACTGATCCTGTACCCCGAGTTTGAGTACCGGCGGCTGCCCGCCCTTGCGGGCCAGGGCTTCAGCGACACAGCTTCCGAGCCCGCCGATGACCGAGTGATCCTCGACCGTGACGAGCAGACGGGAACCCTGGGCGATCGTCAAAGCGGTGTCGTCGTCAAAGGGCTTCAAGCAGTGGGCGTTCCAGACCGCGGTCGGAATACCGTGGCCCTCGAGGAGCTCGGCGGCTTTCATGGCTTCAGCGGTACCGGCACCCGATCCGATGATCGTAATCGCATTTTTGGCAGCTGCGCTGGCCCTTGAAGCCGAAGTGGCGGAAGTCGAAGGGAGCCGGAGCTGCATCAGCTTTCCCGGCTTGAATACCGCACCCGCCGGGTAGAGGTCGGGTAGGCTTTGGCGGGTCAGGCGCAGGTAGGCGGGCCCCTCCCATTCATTCACCAGGTATTCCATCACGAGCTCAGTCTCGCGGGCATCCATCGGTTGAAATACTCCCATCGTGGGGAGCGCTCGCATCAAGCTGATGTCCTCGAGGCCCATTTGGCTATGGCCATCATCGCCGATGCCGACGCCCGCATGGGTTCCAATCAGACGAACATTGGCTTGCGCGTAAGCCACGCTCAATCGGATCGTATCGTAGCGTCCAGTGATGAATGCGCCGAAACTGCAAAGGAACGGGAGTTTGCCCATGAACGCCATTCCCGAGGCGACACCGATCATGTTGGCCTCCTGGATGCCCATCTCGAAGAAGCGGTCAGGGAACTTCTTGGCGAAGATCTCGGACTTGGTGGACTTGGCCAAGTCGGCGTCGAGGACCACGATTTCAGGATGGCTTTCGCCGAGTTTCGCGAGCGATTCACCGAATGCCTGCCGGGTTGCTTTTCCGTTGCTCATTTCGAGGCTCCTTGTTGACGCGCGGACTGGATTTCGGCGATCGCTTTCGCGGCTTCATCACTTTTCGGCACTACGCCATGCCAGCCGATCTGGTTCTCCATGAAGGACACCCCTTTGCCTTTGATGGTTCGGGCGAGGATGAAGACCGGCTTTTTGGACCCTTTCCTTTCAAGGAGGCGAGCGTCTTGAAAGGCTCCCTGGATCGCTGGAAAGTCGTGCCCATCGATTTCAAGCACGTCCCAGCCGAAAGATTTCCATTTGTCGGCGATCGGCTCAAGCGGCATCACGTCGCTCACTTTGCCGTCGATCTGACCGTTGTTGGCATCCAGGATCGCCACGAGGTTGGAGAGGCCGAACTTGGGCGCCGACATCGCTGCTTCCCAGATTTGTCCTTCTTGGATTTCTCCATCTCCCATCAAGCAGTAGATCCGGGCCGGGCTATGGTTCATCCGAGCGGCCATCGCCATCCCTTGAGCGACGGACAGCCCCTGACCGAGAGAACCGGTGGACGCTTCCATGATGGGAAGGCGCACTCGGTCGGGATGGCCTTGAAGGCGGCTCCCCGTCTTACGGAGCGTCTTGAGTTCTTCAACCGGAATGAATCCCTTTTTAGCCAGTGCAGCATAGAGTGCTGGAACTCCGTGCCCTTTTGAAAGAACGAATCGATCCCGATTCGGACTGAGAGCATCGGGATGATCGACACCCTGCATTTCGCCGAACCAAAGGGCAGTGATCAGGTCGATTGCCGAGAGACTTCCGCCCGGATGACCCGATTTGGCCTCCGTCAGCATCTCGATGATCCACACTCGAAGTTCGCTTGCAATGGATTCCAGGTTCATAGGGGTGCCTCGTGCCCAAAGTGTTACCAGAACTCTCTTTGACGGGAAGCCTAATCTTGTTAAATTGATTGGATATGTCTGGCAAATGGCGGGTCCTCTCGGCGGTGGCCTGTGGCACATTCATGGCCACCTTGGACTCCAGCATCGTCAACATCGCTTTGCCGACGTTGACGAAAGAATTCGATACCGACCTTTACCGGATCAAATGGGTCGTCATCATCTATCTGCTTGTCATCACGTGCATGCTGCTTCCGTTCGGAAGACTCTCTGACCAATACGGTCGCAAGCGGGTATTTCAAGCGGGCTTCAGTCTGTTCACTTTGGGTTCACTCCTTTGTGGAATGTCCCAAGGCCTGAACTGGATCCTTTTCTCCCGAGTCGTTCAGGGGATCGGAGCGTCGATGTTGATGGCCAACGGACCGGCGATCATCACCACCACTTTTCCGTCGAGCGAGAGAGGCAAAGCGCTCGGCACGTTGGCGATGGTCGTGAGCGCGGGATTGGTCACTGGACCCAGTTTGGGCGGCCTCATGATCACCGCGTGGGGATGGCGCAGTATTTTTCTCGTCAACCTTCCCATCGGGGTCCTCGGAGTCGCGCTCGCGCAGAAGTCGATTCCGGCAGACCCCAGGTCGCGCACTTTGGCTCCCTTTGACTGGGCAGGTGCGATCCTGCAACTGATCCTTCTTCTGTCGTTCATCGTGGTGATGGACCCCCCGAGCATCTCAATATCGGGAAGCGCGGCGTTTCCGATGTCGCGCTGGGTGATGGGGTTGCTCACGATCGGCTTCAGCGTCCTGTTCATCAAAGTCGAGAGCGAGGCCAAGGCTCCGTTATTCGATCTCTCCCTCATGAAAATCCGGACTTTCTGGACCGCGAACCTGGCGAGCTTCCTGACCTTCGTCGCCTATTCGGGGTTGACCGTTCTGATGCCGTTCTTTCTTGAGGAAGTCATGGGATTCTCACCCGACAAGGCGGGGCTTTTCATGACTGCGATCCCGCTCACCATCTTCGTAGTGGCGCCGGTCAGCGGCCGCCTGTCGGATCGATTGGGAAGCCGGGAGTTGAGCATCGTCGGTACTCTGGTCGGATCCATCGGCTTGTTCGCCATGGCGGGAGCCTTCGGAGCGGGCGTCCATGCGCACGTGAGCGGTGTGGCCGTCATCCTAGGACTGTGCTCGATTGGGCTCGCGACTGGGCTTTTTCAGTCGCCCAATAACAACGCCATCATGGGCGTCGTCCCGGTCGCCAAGCTCGGAGTGGCTTCCGCTCTGCTCGCTACGGTTCGGAACCTCGGACTCGTGACCGGCACCGGACTGGCCACGGGCATCTTCGCTTGGCGCCAGAAAGGCACGGGGGACTTCGTCTCGGCGATGCATTTCACTCTCTTTTTCGCGGGCTCGGTCGCTTTCCTGGCAATGTGCGCTTCGTTCGGGAAAAAAGGGGGACCCAACTCTCCGGATTGGGAAGTGCATGGCCCGAAAACCTAAGGAGCGTGAACTCACCCGCGACGAAGCAGTCGCGATGGCCCGAAGTCACCTGGCACCGATTTGGTTCGGCGGTCCCGCGCTCTTTACCGGAGTCAGAAGTCCGAAGGGCGCCAGCGTTTATCCCTTGGATCCCGAGTTCGCTGCGCGCAACTGGATCGTCGGCCTGATTGATCCGACTTGCTTGTCGGCCATGATCGATATTCAGCACTTCAAGGATCTGCATCGCCGCTATCACGCCCATCACTTGGATTTTCTACTGCTCCTGCGGGCGACCTACGGGTTCCTCAAGCAACCCCAGTCGATCGAGTCGCTGTTGAAGCCGTTGCGTCTGGACTTCAGGGTGGGAGTGGACCCGGATGGAAGTGCTTTTGAGGCATTTGGCGCGGCCGAGCCTCCCCGGGCGCTGCTCGTCGAAAAAGGGAGCATGAACCTCGAGGCGCCGCAGGGATCCTGGGTGGACTCGATCGAGGCTCGGATCCAGGCTTTCCTGCGGAAAAACGATTGTGGACTCGCGCTGTTCGCGCCATTCAGCCTGGGTCCTTCGAATCTGAAGGAAGCAGGGGGTTTCGACTTCGGCGATCGTTCGAAATCCCCGATGCTCTCGGGACTGCACTTTCAGGGGCAATGGAAACGTGAAGCCGAACGGATCTCGACCGTGGATCCGAAGGCCAGCATCGTGTTCAATTGCCAGGGAAGTGAACTGGGCATCGTCGCAGAGACGCTCGATACCGCTCGGGCAGCAGCGCAACTCGCCATCGAGCTCGATGGTTCGTCAGTGCGTGAGTCCCACTGGGGTCCCGATCTGGGACGGACGGAGCAGGGTTTGAGCGGGCTCAACGTGACTTTGCCCCGCAACCACTATGCCCTGAAAAAACTGCCTACGGGCGCGCGCGAGATCATGATTCGTTTTCCGGAGGCTGAGCGCGCAGGTGCAGCTCTCTATGGATTGCGCTTCGCGGACTCCAAGTAGAGGCCCGCCGGCAAACAGAGCGCTGAATCGCGCGGACAGAAACCTTCGAAAATCGCTTTCGGAATTCCGCCGTCGTACAGTTGAGAAAGGATGAATCTCCCGTCCGTGAGCTCGTGCTCGACGACCGGGATCGCGATCGGTTTCGAACCCAGCTGGATCGCCAGTTTTCTCCCGACATGGGAGTGGGTGAGCTGTGCGAGCTTGCGGGAGCTGGGTGCATCAAGCTGGAACTGGAGGAGGTCCTCGAGGATGGGGAGGTGAGTGGGCTTGTTGTCGAAAAACCCAGTGCCTGGGTCCAGACGCGACGTCCTCGTCACGCTCAAGACTTCAGGCGAGGCAAGCTTGTCCTCCGGGCTTCCGCGTCTTTGCCGCCACCCTTTTTGAGGAGTAGGCCGTGGAGTTCATCGGATTCGGGGGCCGTGGCTCCGATCGCCACCGCATCGTCCAGGCTCAAAATCATCGCAGTCTTGAACTCCTGCGACTGCTTCGAGGCGAAACCGTTGAAGACCCTCGCGCAGGAATTGAAAACCGCCAATCCCCGATGCCCGCGACGGAGCATCGGGATGAGAAGGGGAGTTGGGAGAAGCGCAGCCCTGGAGTCCTGCCAGGACCAAAATCCAGATCACGGCCAGAATCGGAAGAGCGAAGCGTTTCGTGGAAGGGGCGAAGCGATTCATGGAGAAATGGATACCGTTGCCCGGATTGAAAGTCGAGTGATCCGGCCTGAGATGCTCAGGGAACGGAGGGGACTTCAAGGATTCGGACGGATCTTTTCAAGCGACTCCCGCCAGAGTTCGATGATCTCGGGCATCTTCTCGGCTGCGAGTTTCTCTTTCAGCGCCCGATAGATCCGCGGATCCAGTTTCAGAAGTTCGTTCGAGCTCGCTGTCGCCAGGGAGTTTCGAAGGGTCCATGCCAGGTTTCTCCGAAAGTCGGCGGGCTTGATCCTCTCCAGTGCGGAGTTCTGGATGCGATCTCGGTAGCCGTCCTCCTCCTCTTCGAGCAATGACAGCCAATCGTGTTTGAGAGTCGCATCCCCTGATCTCGCATCGGGGAATACCGCTTCGGAGGCAGGGAGTCCCAGCTCGATTTTGACCGGGCGCTGATTGAATGGGCACGCCTCCTGACAGAGGTCGCAACCCGCGATCCAAGCGCCGGAACGGCGGGCATGCTCGCCCGTTAAAGGCATGCTGCCACGCTTCTCGAGCGTCATGTAGCTGATGCAGAGATTGGAGTCGAGCGTGCGCGGAGCCGTCAGGGCTCCGGTCGGACATGACTTCAAGCATCGAATGCAGTGTCCGCAGTAATCCTTCATCGGCCGGGGGCCCTGGCCCAGCTTTACGGAGATGAGGACCTCGGCCAGGAACAGATAGCTTCCGTGGCGCGGATGGATCAGCATCGTGTTTTTGCCAATCCAGCCGAGCCCTGCAAGCCAAGCCCATGCCCGCTCGAGCACTGCGCTTGAATCGACGCAGATTTTCCATTCCACGGCGGGAGAAGCGGCATCGCTGGACCACCGGTCCCGTGCACGCGACATCACTCGCTCCAAGCGCGCTGCCAAGTCCTGGTGGTAATCCGGGCCCTGGAGGTAGCGGGCATAACGAGGGCCGAGAAGGGAGTCTGCTGCTCCGGCTGATCGTCGGGGATAGGGAATCGCCACCGAAAACACGCTTTCGGCAGGAGTGAAAACCAGACGGGGGTTGGCACGTCGATCCCGTCCTCGGACCAGATAGGACATGGCTCCGCTCGAGCCCCTCGCCAACCATTGGTCATACTCCTCCACTTGCCGGGCGAACCGAGCTTCGGGGTCCTGGAAAGCGAGATCGAGATCCACGCCGCCAGCCAGTGGAAACCCTTCGGCATCGGCCTCCTCGACCAGCAGATCGTGAAGTGAGGGGGAGTGAGCACTCATGGAGACTGCGGTTTCCCGAAGGGAAGGAGTCCAGTGAGGATGTCGGAAGCCGCTTGATCGAGCTCGTCTGCCGCGTCCCCATCGAGTGAGCTGTTGGAGAGAAGCGCCACTCC
Source organism: Bacteriovoracaceae bacterium (assembly GCA_043759365.1). Lineage (GTDB taxonomy): Bacteria > Bdellovibrionota > UBA1018 > UBA1018 > UBA1018 > JAYVNB01. The sequence goes on from JAYVNB010000201.1 coordinate 13,354, forward strand.
GACCTGATGGAGGGGATCGATCCAAAGCGAGCTGGAAAATCCTCCGGTCGCGCCATTCTTCCAGGCTCTTTCTCTCCATGGGCGAAGCTCCCAGGCCAGTCCGATGGAGTGTTTCTCGGTGATCTTGAAACGCGGCTCAAGGGTTTTTCGAATCGCTGCAAAGAGTGGATGGGGACGGAGCCCCAAGGTAACCCGCAAGAACTGGGCTACATCCGTACCCGTCGATCGAAGAGCGCCTGAGCCTGCCAATACAGCACGGTCATCCCGGTCCCAGGGCTGGGCCGCCTGTCCTTTCCAATCGTATCCTTGGGCGAGTCGAGACCTTTGATCCGGACTCAGCTGGATCGCGCTGTCTTTCATTCCCAGCGGTTCTAGGCATTTTTCGCGGAGCAGACGCGAATAGGGCATCCGTTCGAGCTGCGCCAATCGATATCCGAGATAGCCCGTCGCCAGGTTCGAATATTCGTAGTGGGTTCCCGGTTTTCGCGCCAGGCGGAACTCCGCCAGGAACGTGGAGAGCTTCGCTTCGGTGTAG
>JAYVNB010000202.1:0-13776 GCA_043759365.1 Bacteriovoracaceae bacterium
CCCGCCAATTTTTCGCTCCGACTCCCATGAAGTCCCTCCTGAAGTTCACCCAAGCGGGGTTCTTGTGCCTCCTCTTGCCGGCGTGCGCTCCTCCAGCCGCGGCGCCCGGCAACGCGCTTCACGAGGCCTATACTCTGATGGATCGGGGGGAGAACGCGAAAGCGGTGCTTTTGATGGAGCGCACCCTGCGCGAGGATCCGACCAATCCCGAAGCCAGTCTTTTGCTCGCTTCGGCCTACATGGGATCCGCCGGAGTGGATATCTATTCGCTCCATGACGCCTTCAAGGACATCCTGTTCGCCGATCCTTTGGAGAACAGCTTTCTCGGGGGCGGCGCGCGACCTGCGCTCGAGCAACCCGAAGCACTTCCGCCGCCTCCTCCTCCCACTCAGGGTCCTGCACAGGCGCTCTTCTCCCAACTCGATGACCTTCTCAATCGGTCTCGCAAAGTCGCGCTTTTTCTCAACCGGTTTCCGCATGTCGACGAGGTCAAGTGGCCATACATGATCCGTGCCCTCGAAGTGCTGGATCCACTCCAGGACTCAGGAAAGGACGTGAAACTCTACCGCGTTTTCATCCGCGTCGTCTTGCTCAAGGCCTACATCGAAGTCCGCATCCTGCGCGACTCCCAGCTCGGGACCCGTCCTTGGGTCTGTCGCCAGGATCTGTCGGGCCTGCAAGAAGGCTTGACCTGGGTCACCGGTCACCTCGTCAAAGCTTCGTCGGACTTCAACCAGGTGTTTCCGGACCGAGCCTCCTCATTGAACCGGATTCATTCCTATCTGGCGGCCTCCTTGGATGGGTTGACCTTGGCGCGTGAACAATCACCCCCCGGTACAGGCTTAAGTTTGTTGCAGGCCGAGCAGGGCCTAGGCAGACTCTTACAATGTCCTGCCGGCGAGTCCCGAGCCCCATCCGAAGACTCCCTCTCGCTCTAGTTCCAGGATGGATCGGGGGAGTGCTCGCGAGTCTGCTCGGGGGATGGGCACCCCCTTCGAGTGCTTGGGCGGCCCCCACGACCAATGCTTTTAGCCAAGTGCCTGCCCGGTTCAACACTCGCGAACTCACCGTTGGCTCGCGCGCTCTCGGTGAGACCTGCCTCTCCCGCGCGGTGTTCCCGGATTTGACCGTGTGCAACCCGGCATTTCTCGGCGAAGTTGAGGAAAGTAGGCTTTTGGGCCGTGTTTTCATCGGTAACGGCTACGCTGCGATTTCGACTGCCAACCAATTCATTTTCAAGCCGATCAGCAAGGAGTTCCTCCAGGAGCTGTTTCAAAAAGGCAACATCACCGGGCTCGAAGCGCACGCCGGCCTCGTATTCACCACGCGACATTTTTCGACGGGATTTTCGCCTTATCGGATCCAGTACCTCTCGGAAGTCCACAACCCGAACTTTCCGGTGGTCGCTGTCCATGCCAGCGTGGAGCGCGCGTTCCAGGTATCGGCTGGATACTCGCTCACCGAAGCTGGAGAGGGCTGGGAGCCGTTCAGCGTTGGAGTCCGCTTGCGGATATTGGAGCGGCAATTCGTGCACGGGAGCTTCACCCTCTTCGATGCAATCACCCAGGATCCTCGAGCCCTCCTGCCGGTTCAGACCCAGAGGGTGCTTTTCTTGGATCCCGTCCTCGGTTGGGTCAGGAGCGTTTCTGAATGGAAGCTGCGGGCGAGCCTCAGTGCGCGAAACCTGGGTCTTCATCGACCCGATTCTGCGCTCTATCCGGAGCCGTTCGACCTCGAGTCGGGTGTGGGAGTGGAGCCTCCGCTCGGATTTGGGAGTCTGAAGCTCGGAGTGGATTTCACGGATCTCATCCATGGGACGGATCTCGCCTCACGCCCCAAACTCGGCGTGTCTTATCGCTTGGGGATCCTGGAGGCGATGGGGGGCTGGAACGCCGAGGCCGTGACGTTCGGTCTGCAGTTCGGAATCGAGATCGTTCAGGTGGGGATCGTTTATGAACTTCTGCGAAAGGATCTCGAAGGTGCGCATGCTCAGGACCGGATCGCGACTGAAGTCTCCATTTCGCTTTGAAGGCGCCTGGGGGACGATGGCGACCTCTTTGGCGCTGACCCTTTCGCTCGGTTTCGCTTTCGCCGGAGACGCCTCAAGCGCGTGGGCCGGCGCTTTGGCAGGTTCGATCGGCGGCGGCTCCGCGGTTGCGATGCTGGAGGCGCGATCGGATCAGTTCGCTCGTAAAAACCATGCAAACGGCTGGGCTTACGTCGCGAGCGGCGCCGTAGTGCTCGGGATTTCGTTTCCAGGCTTCTACTTGTCCAACGACGCTTTCGCCAAAGCGGTCTACAGCGTCGGTGAAACTTTGGGAGTGGCAGCCGTCGGCTATGGGTCCTACCTCGTCTTGGTCGACGACGACGAGACCCGGTTCAAGCGGATCCTCGACAGTGTCCCGGGACTGGCGCCGGAGGAGCGCGAAGGGCTCGCTCGATCGTTTTTGATGGAGGGCGCGGCGCGCGCCGTGCAAGTTCGCAAGATCCGCGTGGTCTCGCACGGCTTGACCGCGGTCGTGAACCTCGTGAACGGGTTCACTGCGAGCAATCGAGACCTGAAGACCGCGCTCTTTTTCGTCGGTGGGATCAATGCGTTGGCTGCAGTCAACTTCGTGTTTTCCCGCTCGGATGAGGAGCGTTCCCTCGACGGACTCAAATTTTCGTCGATGGGGTCGGTGGATTTCTTCGCGGGCCCAGTCTCAGGGGTCCAGATTCATTTCTGAGGATTTCTTTAGAAGGGGAGTCCGGTCAAGCCGAGCTTGAAAACGACTTCCCCGGTTCCATCGAACTGCTCCCTGAAGCCCTTTTGATACTCAACGGTCGCCGAGATGGGGACTAGGATCAGGGCCGTGAGGTCGAGTCGGGCGCCTGCACCCGCCGAAGGCACGAAATGCTCCCCTAGGATCGCATTCGGAAAATAAGCGCTTTCGCCGAAGACGAAGCCAGAGAGGTTCTCGAGAAAGAGGGGATTCGTTCCCCAGCCGCGAAATATCCTCCAAAGCGGAAACCGGAAGTCCATGGATCCGGTGAAAGCCGCGCGCGTCTGGAAAGTCACTCCCGGGTATCCACGCAAGGGAAGATTGTCGAGTAGGTCGGGAGTACCGGCGAAAACTCCGGTACTGAGTCCCCGGACTTGGACATTGGAGCTATTCACGCCCCGGAACCGACGGTCCGAGACCGAGCCCCGGAGGCGGGGGTTGAGGATCGAATGGTCCGTGATCCGGAAATACTCGCTCTCCGAGAGCACGGCTTTGTAGCCTTCCGATCCCGGGCGCAGATAATGTCGGGCCGAAAGCTCGGTCGAGCGACCTTCTTCGGCAGTGATAGCGAGCCGCGAACTCTCGGTGTTCGCATAAATCAACCGCGCGTCGAAACTGGGTTCAAGGGACGATGAAAAAGCATCGCCACGGCCGTTGTCCGTCACGTAAGCGTTCCGCTCGGTATTGAAACGGGCGGAAGGAGTCAGGGTGGAATAGGTGAAGCGGATCGGAAAGTCGGCGGAGACCGTGGCCTTCAGTTCCTGCTTCAAAAACCCCGTGCTGTCCGTTGGGAGAAACTGGTAGCCCGAAGTGAACAGATTGATCGAGGGGCCGAGCTGTCGGTTGGAATAATAGAGAACCCAATTCGGGCGACGAATCTGCGGATCGTAAAGGGCACCCAGGAGGTAGCGATGGCGGTCGACGGCATCGAAACCGAAAACTTCCCCTCCGAATGCCAGTTTTCCGTCTGATGTCCCGTAAAGAAGCGGCGCCCATTGGCGCGGCCAAATGCTCGGAAACGCCGAATAGTCCCGCGAAGGATGGGCTTCGAAAGCCTTTTCGACCACTTCGCCGGGAGTGGGGTGAGGTGCAGGGGCTCCTTGAATCGTGAGTGCCGCGGAGTTGTATCCCGCTTTAGAAATCGTCAGTCGTGCGAGGTCCCAACCCTCGTTGGAGTAATGGCTTGCGTAAAGCCCGCTGGGACCGAAGCTGGGCAGCCAAATTCCGGTGAGGGTGTTCGTGACTTGCACGGAGTGATCGCCTTCGCGCCGGAACAGGTTGTCCACTCCAGTCCGATCGGAGACGAAGTGAAGTTTCCCTTCGCCGTCGACGGCTGGAAAGCGGTTGAAGTGACCGTCGCGAACCAGCGCGCGGACGCTGCCACGGGTGAGGTCGATCTCCATCAGGTCCTCTTGGGTCTGGCCATTCACATGAAGCGAGAACACGGCGTGTTTCCCGCCGGGCAAGAACTTGGGATTGGAGACGCGTCCGAATTTTTCGGGCGTGAAAACCGGTTTCACCGCTCCGAGCTTCAGCTCATCGCCCTCACGCTCGAGCGGAGCGATCGCCAGGGACGTCGTCCCTCGATCGGTTAAAGTGAAAACGACCTGCTGACCATCCGGGGAGACATCGGGGTCGCGGGCCCGAAGGTGGTCGCTCAGCCAATGCATCCGGCCGGATGCGATTTCGGCATAGCCGAGATCGCTGTAAAGATTGTAGGTCCCGGTCCGCTGGAGCGAACTGTAGACCACGAACTTCGAATCGGGAGTGAAGGCCATGCCGACCCCCAGGGACTTCTCGCCGAAGCGACGGGTACTTCCGGTCGCGGTGTCACGGACGAAGAGACTCTGCCTGAGATCGAGGGATTCCTGGGTATAGGCGAGCCATTTTCCGTCGGGCGAGGACGCGTTGCCCAGGACGGAGTAGCTGCGTGTCGTGAGTGGTTGTGCGGGAGTCAGCGGCTCCGATCGCAGGCGGGCGAGGTCGCTGCCGATTCGAGTCCGGGTATCCGCGGTCCAATGGTCCCAAGTCTGGTACCAATCCTTACCCGTCACGTTTTCGAGGTTACCGTTGATGAGGTAGGGAAACCGACCCGCGGAAGCGAACGACAGATTCCCGAGCGCGCTCTCCCCTTGGGGCGCGGTGCGGGCCACTTCGTTCGTTAAATGGTATCCAAAGAGATAGATCGTCTCTCCTCCCGGATAATAGGGATTGGTGCCGTTGACTTTGTCGAGCGTGATGAATGAGGAGTGATCGAGTACACCGTTTTGTACCGCGCTTCTCAGGACCATTTCGTAATAGGGGCTTTTTCCGCGGCCGGCTCCCGTGAGACGGGTTTCCATGTAGACCGCGAGGCCCTCGAGCATCCAGGGAGGCAGGGTCGTGTTCGGGAGGAACACGTCGCCGAAAAGGACGCGCAGCCCATTGTAGAACCAGCCGTCGGTCGTATCCATGTTGACGATATGGGTGTACTCATGGAAACAGAGGATCCGCAGCCAGTCGTCGTAGTAGCCGATGCTGAACCAATTGTCGGGTGGCGTGACCTGAAGAACGATGCCGAAGCGTTGCACGGGAGAAGCCATGCCGTTGGCTGCATCCGCGTTGTCGATCACGAGAATCTGGGTCTTGTGGACCGGCTCCCAGCCGAGCTTCGGGGTGAGGAGGGTGTGGGCCTGCTCGAGGTAGGTGGCCACGCGATCGGCTGCGTCCACGAGCTCGGGGGGGTAAGTGACCCGGAAGTGCTCGGTCTCGATCTCCTGATAGTGCAAAAATGGAGAAACTCCGATCGATTCACCCACTCCGAGCCTGGAGTCGCCTCCTGCTGCGGGGCTGGTGTCGAGGAACTCGTGTGCGAAGGCGCCCGAGGAGAGCGTGGCCGCGGCCACGCTGATGGCGCATCCAAGTATCGATGTGAGTTTAAACATAAGGAGCGACTCGAACGACAATGCCGTGTGACCCGGTTCCCATTTTCAATTCCAATCCCTCCTTGGCATGCGTTTTTCTGAGGACTCCCAAAGCCCGGAAGCGTCCGGCTTCCTCGGACACTGAAGTCACTTGACCCACTTCCGGATGCGATTCGACTGCGCCGTGGATCCTGTCGCCGGGAGAAGGTGCGGGTACCGCCCCTTCGATCAAGACGAGACGCCGCGCGGGTGAACCCAGAGCCACAATTTTTTCGATCACTTCCTGTCCCGGGTAGCATCCTTTGTTGTCGGCGATCGCCGCTTTCAGGCCGATCTCAAGCGGGATAGAGTCCTCGCGGAGCTCGACGTCCACACGAGGGCGGAGTGAAGCGATCCGCCAGGCTTCGATGCGGGCATAGTCGATGGGTTCGCAGGTGGGCAGGCTTTTCGCTTGCCAGGCCTCCAGTTGCGGAGCCGTACCCCAGACGGTGGTCCAAGGTCGTCCGTATTCCTGGCCGCTTTGGCGCAAAACGTGGCAACCGGAGACCTCATCTATTTCATGGCCAGATCGAGGTTCATGACCCGATTGAGGGACAGACTCTCCGGTGACCTCGTCTGGAAAAACCCAGAGGCATTCAAACCCTTTGGGATGGTCGTGAAGGACGAACTGTTCGCCGAAATGAAACTGATCGACGGCCGTCATGAGGGCCGATTTCCATCGATCTTCGCACCCGGAGTCCAATTCGAACGCATAGTCCCCTTCCGCCAGCATCCAAAGCGTGAAGGAAGATCGGATCTTGCCCTGTGGCGTCAGGAAACAGCCCGGGGTTCCGTGGCCGCTGGCTAGTTCGCGGGCATTCACGGTCGTCATCCGATGGAGGTAGTCCTGCGCATCGGGCCCAGTCATCCGAAGCCAGGTCCAATGGAGAGGAGGAGAGGGTTTGTATGTGAAACTCATGAAAAGCGAGCTTAGCCCACGAAAGGCTTCCAGGGGAACGCTTGAATGGAAGTAACGCATCGGCTAAGTTGGGCGGATGCAATCCGGAAAAAAAACGCAGTTCCTCCGTGACCTCAAGGACAAGGAGAACGTCGCTTCTCCCTTCTTGATCAAATTCAGTGCCGTCGCGGTAGGAAAAAACGGCAAGCCCTACATGAACCTCGTCCTGATGGACAAATCCGGGGAGTGCGAAGCGCGACTCTGGGAAGACGTCCAGAATTACGCTGGCCAAGCCGTGCGTGACGCTTTCGTCTGGGTCGATGGCCGATGCCAGACCTATCAGGGCCGCAAACAGATCGTGATCAACCGGATGCAGGTTCTGCGCGAGGACGAAATCGATGTGAAAGAATTCATCGCGGAAGGGACCTTGGATCCCGACCTGCTCTACTCGCAGCTCATGGGTTTCGTTGAAACCATGAAGGATCCCTATTACAAGGCCCTGGCTTACTCAGTCCTTCGGGACGATGCCGACATCGTCGATCGGGTGAAGCGGGCGCCTGCCGCAAAAAGCGTGCACCACGCGTACAAGACCGGTCTCCTCGAGCACGTCGTCTCCATCACGGGCATCCTCGATCATTTGGCGGATCACTACGGCAAGTACCTGGATCGCGACTTGCTGTTCCTGGGGGGCTTCTTCCACGACATCGGAAAACTCTGGGAGCTTTCCTACGACCGAGTGACCGATTACACGGACGAAGGCAAACTGATTGGACACTTGGTGATGGGAGTGGAGTTGGTTGATCGAAAGATCCGCGAGCTCGAAGCGGAGGCGGGAAAAATTCCGGGCGACCGGTTTCCCGAGGAAAAGAAGCTTCTCGTGAAACACTTGATTCTCGCACACCACGGGCAGCTCGAGTATGGCTCGCCGAAGCGCCCCAAGTGCTTGGAAGCGTTGATTGTCCATTACATCGACGATCTGGATTCGAAAGTGAACGCGATTCGAACCTTCATCGAGGCGGATCAGGCGCCGGGTCGCTGGACCGGACTCAATCGGATGTACGAGCGCTTCTTCTTCAAGCCGGACTGGGCTCAGCCCGAAGCTCCGGCCCCGGATTTAAACCCATGAGGGGAGTCGGACTCGCCTGGGCCTTCTTGATCGCTGCTTCGCAAATGGCACCGGCTTGGGCGGAAGCGAGCAAGACCGGTGCAGCACCTCGATTCGTCCCCCTCAGTCATTGTGCCGAACCTGCGCAGGCGGTAGTCGCCAACGAGCAGCTCCCGGGCGGAAAAATCGTTTCCTGCGATGCCCGCAAGACGAGCATCGAAGGTCGCAAAGGTTGGATTGTTCGAATCATTCACGGTGACGAAAAGGATTCGCTCATGGCCGCCGTAGTGGACGGTCCCCGCTCCGTCACATTACTGCCCGGCAAGAGCGAAGCCGAGATCGCGGGCAAGGTTCTCGAGAAGCTCCTGGCCTCCATGAGTGGCAAGCGCGATTTGAGTTGCGACAGGAACATCAAGAACCTCGAGATGGACGTCGGCCGTTACAAGTCGGGACTTGCCTGGAAGATCGGCTTCAAGAAGAAGTTCACCTGCAGTTGGGTCGAGGTCCGCTCCACCCAAGTTTCCGAAGGAAAAGTGACGACCCAAGGTCGCAAATGGGTTTCGAGGACGGGGGGCGAAATCTTCGCTTGGATCCATGACCGCGTGACTTCTTTCGACATCTCTGGTCTGGATCAGAGCCAATCGCAAGCCGGAGACGTGGTCCTGAAGGATCCTGCTCCCGGATCGAACTGAACCGATGTCCAAGCTTCTCTCCGACTTTCTTCGAGTTTCCACCTCGATCCTGATCCCGGATCAGCCGTTGAAAATGGATTTCTACCTGCACATGAAGGCAAACGGCAGCATCCTTCATTTCCGCTCCCGGGGAGACATGCTCACCCGTGAAGAAGTTGAGCGGCTCAATGGGACCGCGGATCGTTCCGTGTTGGTGCTGAAATCGGAATATCAAACCCTTCAGACTTTGCGCTGTGCCGAGGCTCACGAGGATTTAATGAGAGGGCAGGTCCAAGCTGCCGCCGTCCAGCGCGCCTCCCTGGGGATCCTACAGGGCATGGAAGGCGACATGCTCTCCCTCTTTGGCAAGGTTCCCGAGCTGGTCGAGGACATGGTGAGTCGATTGCGGGCCCATGCCTCCACCGAGTCCTACGATGAACTTTTGAAAGCGCTAAAGTCCGGGAGCCAGGACCCGCTGAAGACCCACAATCGCCAAGTGAGCGCGCTAGCGGTCCTCCTGATGCTGGCGGAAGGCAAGAGCACCCCCGCGCAATTGGTCGATGCCGGGACTGCAGGCCTCGTCCACGACGCGGGTCTGGAAGAACTTCCCCTCTCCATTCAGCGGAAGCATCTCGAGGACGTGGTGGGCGGGATGTCGCGCCCTGAAGTGGTCGCCACGCGAGCGCATCTCGAAGTGGCGCAGGACCGGGTGCTGACCTTTCAAGCGACTTTCAATCCGAGAGTGGTGGAGATCGTTTCCGAGCACCATGAGTGCTGGGACGGTAGCGGGCCTCATGGCCTGGCGGGGGCCTCGATTCCAAGACCCGCTCGGTTCATTCGAATCGCTGATGATATCGTGGGTCGGATGTGCCGCGAGGGGTGGACCGCCGGGTTCCTGGATACCCTGATCGCGTTGAGCCACGAGAACTACCTCGGCTACGATCGCGAAATCATCTCCGCGCTTCATCAAAACCTGCTGGAAAAGAACGCCTAGATTCGAAAGAACCGTTTGGCGTTGGCAGTGGTCGCGCGGGCGACTGCTTCGAGTTCAATCCCCTTGAGATCCGCGATTTTCTGAGCGGTGTGTTTCACCATGGCGGGTTCGCATTTACGCCCTCGGAACGGAATGGGGGCCAAGTAGGGGGAGTCCGTTTCGACCAAGAGACTCTCGAGAGGGAAAGCGCACGCGGCCACCCGCAGACTCTCGGCGGTTTTGAAAGTGAGGATTCCCGAGAAAGAGATCAGGAACCCGAGGTCAATGCAGCTTTGGCCGAACTCTTGGGTGCCGCTGAAGCAATGGATCACCCCGGGGATGCGTTCAGCGGAAGCCAGCTTTGCGTAGCGGGTGAGGCACTCCAGCAGCTCGGGTTCGGCGTCTCGAGAGTGGATGACCACGGGCTGACCTAACTCAAGCGCAAGCATCAGTTGCTCTTCGAGGATCCGGCGTTGCACGTCGCGTGGCGAATGGTCGTAGTGGTAATCCAAGCCGATTTCACCGATCGCGCGGCACTTCGGATGAAAAGCGGCTTTGCGGATTCGTTCGAGGTCGCCGGGCTGGACCGAGATGGCCTCGTGAGGATGGACTCCGACCGTGTGGTACACGTTCGGATGACGGTCCGAGATCGCTTGCACCGTCGCGATCGAGTCGAGGTCAACGCCTATGGTGATCAAGGTCGAAACGCCCGCTTCGCCGGCCTCCCGGATCAAGTCGGCCTCCGACTTCGGAGCGTAGTCGTAGTTCAGGTGGCAATGGGAATCGATCAGTTCCACGGGGTTCATTTTGAAGGGGGTGAAGCCAGCAAGGTATCGATCATCCGGTTCCAAACGGGAACAGGGTAGGCGCCATCGATTTTTCGACCGTTCAAGAAAAAGGTCGGAGTGGACTCGACGCCCAACTGAATACCTTCTTCGATATCTTGGGTGACCCGGGTCGCGATTTCAGGGGAGCTCATGCAGCGATCGAATGCGGCCGGATCGAGGCCGAGCGATTTCGCATACTCGACCGGCTTCCCGGCGACGATGCTGTCCTGGTTCTCGAAAGTTTTTTCGTAATAGGGCTCAAACTTCCCCTGAGCTTGAGAGCAGAGCGCTGCGCGTGCAGCTTCACATGCGATCGTATGCCCACCGCCCGCCTGCATCTTTCGGTTGCAGCTCGGGTCCAAAGGATATCCGCGATAAACGATCCGCACCTGCCTCGGGTACCGGGACTTGACTGCGTTCAGGATCATCGCCCCGTTTCGACAATGCGGGCATTGGAAGTCACTGAACTCGACGATCGTGATGGGCGCAGAGGCATCGGCGCCGAGCGAAGGAAGCTCGGGACCGGACTTGACGGCTACTGGAGGAGTCTGGAGTAGGCTGACCGCCACTTCGTCGAGGCTCGAGTTCGGAACCGAAAGGGCGTCGAGACCCTTTAAGGCGACCACGGTGATCAAAACGGCCCCGATCGGCAATCCGATCCAAGTGGTGATCTGCTCCTTGTCGAAGGGCGCGCGACTGAAAGGCTCGGGCTTGAGGGTCAGCAGAGTGATCAAGCATCCCAGGCTGGCCAGGTCGACAAATACGCAAAAGAGGCAAAACGTCTTGAGGACAGCCGCCATGACACCGAAGTAAAGGACGGAGAACACGGTCGAGATCAGGCTGAGCGCGAATGCCGTCCTGATCCCATCGCGGCGCCAATCGAAGTTCCTGGCGAGGAGACTGACTAGGAAAATCGCGATCATCGCACCTGCGGCTAGGCTCGAAAGTGGAAGGCCGGGAAACAGTTCGGCGTAGGAGCTAGAGGCGACCGCACTGCAATTCATCGTATCGTTGATGTTGCAAAGGGACTTGAACCCTGCCGTTCCGCCTCGAAGGGAGTAATAGAGGTGGCTCAAGTAGATCGCCGAGCCAGCACCGATCAAGGAGAGGACCGAAACCAGCGTCAGCCGACGCGGAGCTTGGGGGGAAAAGGCCATAGGATTGGGGTAGCATGACATTCTTGCGTTTGCTAGTTTGCCGCTTGCACATGAGAAATACCCCCAGAAAAACAGTCGGATTCGCTCTACTTGCTCTGGTCCTCCTGCCGGCCTGCACCCGCAAGGGCCCTGGGGCGGATGCGAAATTCGCACTTCAGGTCCAGATGGCCAATGAGCCGGTCACTCTGGATCCTTCGCTCGCTGAGGACGGGATTTCGATGAAGATCCTCGCCAACGTCATGGATGGTCTCATGTGCCACGATGGACAGGGTAAACTCCGGGCTTGCCTAGCCCAATCCTTCAAGATTTCTCCGGATGGGAAGCGTTACGAGTTCACTTTGCGTCCTGAAGCGGCTTGGTCCGATGGGCTCCAAGTGACTGCGGATCATTTCGTGGCGGGCTTTCGCCACACTTTGGATCCAGCGACAGGATCCAAGCTCGCGCCCTTGCTCTATCCAATCCAGGGAGCTCAAGCCTACAATCAACGCAAGGCCACGATGGGAACGCTCGGAGTCAGGGCGGATGGGGAGAAGCTCATCATCGATCTGGAGAGGCCGACTCCTTATTTTCCGGAAATTCTCACACTCCCCCTTGCCGGTCCCTATCGCAGCGAGCCTTGGACCGAGAAGTCCCCCGTCACGGGTGCCTATCGCATCGGCCATCATCGGATTGACGACCATCTGATCCTCGAAGCCAATGATTACTACTGGGGTCGCCCGGTCGATCATAAAGTTTTCAATCGACCTGTGATGCTGAGGGTGGTTCCGGACGAGTCTACGGCGCTCAGTCTTTTTCAAAGTGGCAAGCTCGACATCCTAACCAAGGTCCCCGCTCTCGACTTCAAGCGATTGAAGGAGTCCGGGCAACTTCGAGTGGATCCCTTTCTCGCTACCTATTATCTGGCCTTCAATACCCGGAAGCCTCCGTTCAACGAACTCCAAGCCCGTCGTGCGGTTGCTGGTTCGATCCGTCGGGAAGAAATCACGCAAGTGCTGGGGACGGGAGAAAAACCGGCCCGAAGCTGGATACCCGCGCCGCTCGAAGGGGCTGTCCCGTATGAAGACCCTTCACCGGTGTTCGCCGATTCGGTCAAAGCCTATCGGGCCAGCCACGACGTCGGAAACAAGATGGTCCAAGCAGGCTCGATCGTCGCTTCGCTCGACGGAAGCACCCGCAACACTCTCATCCTCGAGAAAGTACAAAGTGATTTGAAGAAAAACCTGGATCTGGCAATCACGCTGAATCCGCTGGATTGGCGAAGCTACGTGAAATCTCTCGCGGTCGATCCGGCCCCGATTTACCGTTTCGGCTGGTTGGCTGCTTTCAATGATCCGATCTCCCATCTGCAAGTCTTCACTTCCCGGAATCCGAACAATTACACGGGCTGGTCCAGTACCGCCTATGATGCCTTGGTGGACAAAATCGCCTCGATGCCGAGTGGAAGCGCGCGCGTCGACCTCATTCACCGAGCACAGTCACTTTTGGTGGACCGGGAAGCCGTCGTCGTACCGCTCTTTCACTACCTCCAAATTCACGCGGTCTCCGCGCGAGTGAAAAAGTTCCAGGTCAGTCCGTTCGGCGTGATCCGTTTCGATGAAATCGGAATGGGAGCTAACTGACTCCCTAGCCTGTTGATCTCGGAGCATCCGCTGGCAGTTTCGTCATCTCAGTTAGCCTCTGGTTGTGGAAGCGCTGATAGATCGCCAAATGATGGACCAATCCCTCGGGCTTTTTCGTCGTGCACCAGGTTCGTCTGGCCAGGCGACTGAGATTCGCCCGAAGCATGGCGCAGGTATGATTGAGCGAGAAGATGGGGTCATTTCCCCCGACCTTCAATTCCCCAAAGCCCGAGGATCGTCCGGTCCTGGACATTTCAAGGGTGTGGGGATTGTCCGGGAAATGGCGCTTCACGAGAGGCGCGTAATGCGGATTGGAGTCGGATCGAAAGCGGGTCTGGGGTCCCACCCAGGGCCCGAGGTCCTTCATGAGGTTTTTCAGCCCTAGGGAGCGTTCGTCTCGTCTCCTTCCGTATTTTGCTCTCGAGCGCTCGGCCAGGAGTCCTTTCGCAGGCATGCGGCTCACGTGAATCCCAAGCAAAGTCCTTGAGTTTGCATCGACTGCGATAGCCACACTGAGCGGCTTCATCTTCGTGTGCTCAAACGTCTCGAGCTCATCGAACTGGATTTCGTCCAAGGGACGCGCCTGAGTGCTCAATTCTACGGGGTTCTCCCGGAGGAAAAGCATCCCGAGGTACTGAAACTTCCGAGCAGCCGTGCCGCGGGTGACCCCGAGCAAGACGGCTGCGCGCCTCTGGCTCACCTGGGAGGCGAAGTACAGAGAGGCCCGGTGATTGAGCCTTCGCTTCTTCTGGCGGTAATCCGCTTGAAAGGTCGCTCGAGAAAAGCTCCTCAGGCAGCCTGTGCAGCGAAAGCGCTGGATCA
>JAYVNB010000203.1:0-4563 GCA_043759365.1 Bacteriovoracaceae bacterium
CCAAGCGAGCGCGAAGCTGGCGTAGAGCGCCAGCGGCAACTCGTTTCGGACCCGGTCCCGGATCGCAAAAGGAGAGAGCACGGAACGCTTCCGCAGGTAGGGAATCAGGTGGCGGCTGATGTCATCGCTCTGAAAAAGTTGAAAGATCTTGAAAGCTTCACCCTGAAGATAGGGACTCAGGTCCATGAGCGTGAGGAACAGTGCCAGACTTTTGATGTCGTTGAATCCCGAGTGATGGCGGAGCACCGGCTCCGCTAGTCCAACGATGGCGAAAAGGCAGGAGAGGGAGGCTAGGTGGAAGAAAACCTGATAGGCGCGCTCCGTTGCAAGATAGATGGCAGCGTCGCTGACTCCGAAATGAACGGTGAACCGCGCGAGGCGGAGGGAGGGACTGTAGACTCTGCCGGTTGCGAATACCTGGAGTACCGCTTGGAGCATGGCTTTCACGCTCAGCAGCGCGGACGCCGCACCGATCAGGAGCGCCAGCCCCGCCAACGAGGAGCCATGAACACTTCCAAAGGTGTTGGAGGGAGTGAAATAGGCGTCCGTGGCAAACGAGAGCAAGCCGCATCCGATGACGGCGAAGGCTATGAAATAGAAGGCGGGCGTCGATCGGAAACGCATTTCCCAATCGGTTCGGATCAAGTAGGAAATCCGGAGTCGAGCCAGCCGCCGATGGATGCGATTGAACACGTTCCGCTTCTCGCCCGTCACTGGATCGGTCAAGTGGGCGCTTGGGTCCTCCTCGAAGAATCCGACTTCCTGGAGTTTTTGAAGAGTCTCGACCAAGGTGCGGAAACGAAAGACCTCGTGCCTCCCGTGGAGCTCGCTGACGAGTTGGCTGACCGAGTGGTTTCCGTCGAGTTGTTCCAGGATCGACAGCGTCTCCGCGGAAAGGACGTAGTGGCGTCCCGTCCCGCACTCTTCGATGACCAGGTAGGAGCCTTCTCCGCGAATGAGGCAAGGTTTGAGCTTTGGACGGTAGTGTTCAAACGAGGACATGCGGGCTGATCGGCAAATCAGGACGGAATGTGGAGCGCAAGTTTCGCCTCTTTGCCTGCGTCAAGGATCCGGCGCAGCTGGTGCGGATGCTGCAGCATTCGGGGTTGAATGAGTGATTCCGGGATTTTCAGGAACCGCATTGAAGCGGGGCAACTCTTGGCTGAGCGACTCTCTGGCTTGAGAGACAAAATGCTGCCCCAGCCGCTGCAAGTGATCGCCTTGCCGCGGGGTGGGGTACCGGTAGCAGCCGAAGTCGCGCGACGATTGGCCGCTCCCCTCACTGTGATGGGGATTCGTAAGATTGCGCCGCCCGCCTCGCCGGAGTTCGGAATCGGTGCGATCGCGGAGGAAGGTTTTTTTTGGATCGATCCTGAAGGGGCTCGCGAGTACGGACTCACTTCTCGGCAATTGAACGAGATCTTGGTCGCCCGTCAAGTTGAAGTCGACGAGGCCGTGCGTAGGTTCCGGGGTGGTCGCCGATTGCCTCACTTCCGGGGCTCAACGATCCTGTTGGTGGACGACGGATTAGCAACGGGAGTGACCGCGGTAGTCGCCGCCCAGTACCTGCGAAGCAAAGGCGCGAAGAATTTGGTTTTGGCCGTACCGGTCTGCTCTCGGGGGGGCGCTGAGATGGCTCGCCATCAATTCGACGAGATGGTTTGCCTCCGGACGCCCGAGCGTTTCTGGTCGGTGGGGCTTTGGTACGAGGACTTCGAACCCGTGGACGCGGAGCAGGTGGAGAGACTCATCGCGGCAGCCAATCTCAGGATCGATGGAAAGGAGGTCCTGATCCCGGCCGGAAAAATTCGTATGCGGGGTACTCTCAGGGTACCTGAAGCGCCTCGCGGAATCGTCATCTTTGCTCATGGGAGCGGCAGCAGTCGCCGGAGCCGACGCAATCAAGCGGTTGCGGATCGGCTGGTGCGGAAGGGGTGGGCCACTCTCCTCTTTGATCTTCTCGACGACCCTGAAGCGGCGGATCCTGGAAAAGTTTTCAATATTCGATTGTTGTCGGAGCGTGTGGAAGCGGCGGTTCAATGGAGCTCACGAAATCCGGAAACCCGTTCACTGGTAGTCGCGCTGTATGGGGCCAGCACGGGAGCTGCGGCGGCCCTCCGATATGCTGCCCTCCATCCAGGCCAGATCTTTTCCGTCGTTTCGCGGGGAGGACGTCCGGATCTTGCTTTGACCGAATTGAGCGGAGTCCATGTTCCCGTGCTTCTCCTGGTGGGAAGTCGGGATCCATCGGTGCTTGCCCTCAATCTGCATGCCCTCCCGCTCCTGTCGGCGGGAGAGCTCAAGGTGATACCGGGCGCCACCCATCTCTTCGTGGAGCCAGGTGCCATGGAGCAAGTGATTGAACACACAATTAGCGGCTTGGATCGCGCCTTTGCGATGGTCGAAAGGAGGAGACATGCCGCTTGATCAGGCGATTCCCGTGAATGACGTCAAAGATCTGCAGCCGTTGATTGACCGAATTTCAAAAGCTCGCGTCGTCATGCTGGGAGAGTCCACCCACGGTACCCATGAGTTCTACGAGTGGCGAAGGATGATCTCGGAGTGGTTGGTGGTGAAACACGGCTTTCGGATCATCGCGGTCGAAGGAGACTGGCCTCCCTGCCAGCATCTCAATCGGTTCGTGCGTTCTCCGGTCCGGGGAGACGCGAAGGGCGCGCTGCGTGAATTCAAGCGGTGGCCAACTTGGATCTGGGCCAACTCCGAGGTGATTCGCCTGGCTGAATGGATGCAGAGTCACAACTCCCGCCTTCCCGAGACGCGAATGGTCGGATTTCACGGCTTGGATGTTTACTCTCTTTTCGAGTCGATCGATGTAGTGTTGAGTCGACTCGAGGATCTCAATCCGTTTCTCGCGCGAAGAGCCAGAAAGCAGTACGCCTGTTTTGACTCGGCCGGACGCAACGAGAAAACCTATGCCCGTGGACTGCTTCGAGGTCTTCCGGGATGCGAGCACGAAGTGGTGGAGATGCTTCAGGAGCTTCTCCAGGTACGGCTGGACTCCAAGAGGTCCGAGGCACCTGGATGCGAACGATTCGATGTCTTTGACCTGCAGCAAAATGGTCGGGTCATCCGGAACGCGGAAAACTACTATCGCGCCCTTGTGAACGCGGACGAGTTGTCCTGGAATGTTCGCGACCGGCATATGTTGGAGACCCTGGAGCATTTGTTGGAGGCCTATGGTGACCGCTCCAAAGCCATCGTTTGGGCCCACAACACCCATATCGGCGACTATCGGGCTACGGGTATGGCGCGTACCGGATGGGTCAATCTGGGAGGATTGGCGCGGGAAAAGCTCGGGCCCGATCAGGTGGCATTGGTGGGTTTCGGTACCTATGAAGGAAGTGTCGTGGCAGCCCATGCCTGGGACGGTCCGACCCAGGTCTTCCCGGTTCCGCCCGCCCAAGAGGGCAGTGTTGAAGCGTTGATGCATGCTGCTGCAAAAGGAACTGGGGCGTCCCGTCTCGTTTGGATTTTCGATCCTCATGCGGCGGAAGGCTTTTGGTCGGTGATCCGAGGGCAGCGCGCCATCGGCGTGGTCTACGATCCAGAGCACGAATTGCGAACCAACTCCATCCCGACTTCGTTGTCCCGAAGGTACGATGCATTTTTCTTTTATGATCGTACTCGTGCGCTTGAGCCACTGGTGCAGGACTTCGAGCCGCGGCAAATGCCTGAAACATGGCCGACCGGGGCTTGACCGGTTCCGACAAAGAACGACTGGTTAAAAAAATGCAATTTTGACTAAACTGGTCTGTGTGCGAAGAACTCGCCCATGCACGTCGGAGCTCCTTTTATCAACGAATACCTCGCGCTTTTACAGGAGAATGCACTCCTGCAGGAGGAGCTGAGTCAGGCCTGTGAGCAGCTTCGGGGCCTGACGCGTGAACGACTCCAGCGCAAGCAGCTTGAGGACGAGCTTCGAAGCTGTGAAGAGCGATTCCGTTTGATGGCGGAGACCGTACCTCAGATCGTGTGGAGCGTGGACCGTCAGGGAAACACCGATTTTTCGAATCGCCGGTGGTCGGAATACTCCGGACTTCGCACCGACCAGACTCAGGGCTCCGCTTGGCTGGATTGCATTCATCCGGACCACCGGGAGCTCGCGCGGGCCGCTTGGCGCAAAGCTTGCGCGTCTGGAGCTGCCTATGAATGTGAGTACCTCCTGCGAAGGATCTCCGACGGCGAATACCGATGGCATTTGAGCCGCGCGCAACCATTGAGGTCCACAGAAGGCGCCATCATCAAATGGGTCGGAAGCACTACCGATATCGACGATCAAAAGAGGCAAAGCACTGCCTTGATGGAAGCGCTTCGAGTACGCGACGAGTTCTTGTCGATTGTTTCCCATGAACTCAAGACACCCTTGACGGCTCTCAAACTCCAACTCGAGATGGCCAAGCATTGGGTTGGCACGGATCCAAGTCACGCGTCGGGGGCCCAGATCGCAAGGATGCTCGATGCTTCAGATCGGCAAGTCGACTCCCTCGCCGGACTCATCAACGACCTCATGGATCTTTCACAGATCCAAGCGGGCGCACTCAA
>JAYVNB010000204.1:0-4546 GCA_043759365.1 Bacteriovoracaceae bacterium
CTGCTCGCGAGGAGCTCGAAATCTGCATCGCTGATGCGGCCTTGCGAGTAGGGGGCTTGAAGGAGGGGCGCCGAGTTTCCTGAGGCTTTTACCCGCTCCAGCCATTTCTTGCCCAAAGGCTGGTCGAGATCTTCGAGCCGATTGGTGGCGATGGTGGTTTCCGCCTTTTCTCCGACGGACCTCCCGATCCCTACGTGGAATCCCGCCAAAGCGAGGGCAACCCTCATCGAAGTCGAGCGAGTGTAGTTAGTGAGCCAGCAAGGTTTCGCGGGGTCGAGCTTTTGGTGAATCTGCACGAAATGCCCCAGTGTCCACATTTCCGCATTTCCCACGGGCGAATAGGGATCGTAGAGGATCGCCTGCGGTGCTGAAAGCGTCGAGCTGAGCAACAGGTCCCGGAAGTCCCCGAGATGCAGCGTCCACTCCAGGCCCGCTCCTTCGAGCACTACATGCCCCCGGCGAAGGAGTTCTTCCAGCAGTGCTTCGTGCCCTTGCAAGTATCCCAGGTCAGAAGCGTGCAAGAGGGCGTAGCGAATCGGGTCGAGGGTCTGATCAAAGCTGTGGAGCTGGATTTTTGGCTGGAGCTGCGCGACCAGAGCCGTTCGACGAGCGGACACTAAAGCCTCGATTGCGGCTAAAGCGTTGGCCCCGGCACCGAAGCCGACGTCCCAGATGACGAAACCATCCAAGGCGCGCGCGGATCTCTCGATCAGGCGCTGCTGCTCGACATGAAGGAGCCGTGCTTCGATCGCCGGGCCCCCCTCACGGTGGAAGGTCTCGCCTCTTTCGAGCCATCGCATGCTCTTGATGCCAGTCTTCAGTGTAACGATTTCGAAGGTTTCCAAAGCGCCGCGACCTTAACACCCGGATCGCCCGGTCCCTAACGCAAACCTATTTGTTTCGCGCACCGTATCTAGCCTAACCTGAGGGCATGCCGTCTCGCTCCTGACTTATGACTTGGCTACCTGCCCGACTGTGGAGAGGCTTCGTCAGGGCGTTGAAGTTTCAAGCTTGCGTGAAAAGAAGCGGACAATCCGACTCTGCAGGGTTACCGAAGTTTCGAGGATCGTCCCTACGTGGTCTTTGTCGATCCGGACCACCTCAGGCTGCCCCCAGGCGTCCCAAAGCTGTTCTTGATTGGCGGTCGGAACCGTTTTGTCTCGGGTGCCAATGACCATGAATACGTCCTGGGCGCGGTTGGCGTCGCTGAGTTCGAGAGGATTGGTACTGATATTTCGCTCGAGTTCCGCTTGGTAAGCAGCGGGGTCACAAATCCCCATCTGCTCGCAACGGGCGTTTCGGAGCGCAGCCAGACCCGATTGATCGCTCTGGGTCAGGATTTCAGGGAGTGGGCCACCCCCCACGATGAACACGCCGGCCATCACCCGGGGATCGGCCCCCATCGTAAGAGAGGCGTAGATTGAGCCCAGGCTGGTCCCGAGAATTCCCACCGGCGTTCCCAAATACTCGATCACTCCTCGTGCAGCCGCGATAGCACGCAAGGAGGCCCTTTCATGAAGTCCGAAGTCCAGGACGCCGGCTTCCTGATACCCATCCCAGGTCTCGATCAGTGCCACTTCCATCCCCTGACTGCACAGGGCGAACGCCATCGCACGATCGAGCGGAGTCACGCCTCCCGTCGGAGGGTCCATCACGACTTTTCCAAAATAGTGGCCGGGATGGCGAGGAATCCAACGAAAGAAGGAGAACTTCTGGGGAAGCCCGGTCACGGGATCCGCAGCCGAAGCCACGACCTTGCGGATCGGACACCCGAGCAGGCCTGACAACGCAGGTACGGAGGAGTCTGAAATCACTTGAACTTGGGGATGATAGTCGGCGTCGAGCACAGCGGGGGCAGCTTGGGCCACCCAAGGCAACATTCCCAGGGCGAAAGTGAAAATCGGAGTTCTCATGCGGCAAGCTTTTACTCAATTAGACTCAATGCGTCAATTCAGTTCCTCAAGAACGCCTCCCCGCGGTCGAACAGGGTTGAATCCTTGGATCATTTCCAGGAAGACTCATGGGATGATCGACCCGGCGCGCGTTCGCCGCCCTCTCCTCTGCCTCGCCTTTTTTCTACTTTCCTTGAGCTTGGGCTTCGCTTTCACACGGACGGGAGTGAGCACTTGGGACTCTCTCCAGCACTTGATTCGGGGCGATTGGCTGATCGGGAAGTACGGCCTCCCTACCCACGGCCATGAAGGCCGGATCAACGACACCCTGATGTGGTACGGCCCGCTCTGGGAGCTCTGGATCGGATTCTCAAGTGCCACAATCCTGAGTTTCGTGCAGGATCCGACTTGGGTTCGGCACGCCATGACCTTCAGTTTGTTTCCGGTGACCTTGGCCCTGATCGTGACCCTACTTCGGCGCGTGGGTTACTCGAAGTCGACATCCTTCCTGTGTGCATCACTCGTGTTCTGCCTGATCCGCCTGGGTGGACACTCGCTTCTCAATGTCACCGACGCTCCTCTGGCGACCTTTTACACGATCTCGGGATTTGCGATCTGGCTGGGAGCCCGCAGGATCCTAGTCGTCGAGGCTGCCGGAGATTCACGGCCTCAAGTGGGGCGACTCCTGGTCACGACATTCTGGGTTCTGGCGCCGTATCTGGTCCGACCTCCCGTACTCCTTCCCCTGGTGATCTGGCTCGGAGTCGTCGCGTGGATACCACTTCCGAACGGAGTCTCTCGACCTTGGAAAAGCGGCTTGGCACGCTCGGGTGCGGTCCTATTGGGTGCCATGGCCCTCTGCTTCCTCCTATGGCCCTCGCTTTGGGTGCGCGGGTACAGCGGCTGGGGACACTCCTTTCGACAGTTTGCGAGCTTCCCTTGGATCGGACCTGTCCGAGCCTGGGGAGTCACCCATCTTTCGACGTCGCTTCCCCGCAGCTACGCTTTCCTCTGGTTCCCCGTCGTCATGACTCCCTTGGCGTTTCTCTGTGCAGGACTCGGGCTCATCGGCCATGCGCTGCCTTCGGCTTGCGCCACCCCGACTGGAAATCTTCCCCTCGTTCTTCCGGGAGGCTACCCGATCTCGCTCTCTTTCCGCGCCTGTCTCGGCCTATTCGCGGCTCTCGGCTGGCTGGCCGTACTCGCCATGCACCCGGTCCTTTACGATGAAGACCGACACCTGCTGTTTCTGTTCCCCCCGTTGATGATTTGGGCGGGATTGGGATGGGAGGCGTTCGCACCCCGCTTTCGCTGGATGGCGACCCTGCTTTGCGTTGTCTCCGGACTCGTGTCTTATGCCGGCTGGGGAGTCTACTCTTACGTTTACAAAAGTCGCTTAGCGGGGGATCGCAGTCCGGATGCCTATATGGGGGATTACTGGGGGGTCTGCGTGCCTCGCCTGCTGCTCAAACTGCCTCAACATGCGCCGAGCGGTTCCGAGTTGGTGGTTCCCGGTCCGACGGAATCCGCTGAGATCCAACTCGCTCGAATGGGGAAATCGCAGGACTACACCTTGCTCGCCCAGCCTTCCGGGACGCGCGAGTTCTTTGCGATCCAGTTCAACCGGATGGGAGCGCTTACTTCGATCCGAGAAGATGTGGCTCGTGGAAAAGCGATTCAGCTGGAGCGCGAATCCATGCCTCCAGGTGATGATGCCTGCTTGATGGTGAAATACCCGCTCACTTCGATCCGCAGAACCCTCCCTACCGGGACCGAGGCGGTAGCGGGACCCCTGAAGTGAGTTTGAGCCGATGGAACTCCCTCGTTTGGGTGACATCCAAAAACGACCGATCTTTCTCGAAGTAGCATCGGCAGACTTCATACCACCGCCCGTGAACTTCGAATTCGATCCTCTGATGGACCGCCCCGACCTGCTCGCAAAGTCCTGAACCCGTCTCCGGCAAAGGGGCTTTGTTAAGCGAGCGTGTAAGAATGGCCTTTTGGAGTCCGCAACGACCTCCCTCGGTGCAGTCGGTTGAACGAATCGACTCCGCATCCTCACCGAAACAATAAGAGGCCGCCTCCACTCTCACTTGGGCAGCCTCTCGGAAGCGGATCTTGCCCTGAGACACGCACTCGTCAGCCCAAGCTCGGGAATACATGAGATTCCAGGCGAAAAAGAACAGAAGCAGTTCAAGGGAGACTCGCCTACGCATACCCCCCTAGTTTCGCAGATTGCAGCCCACTCCCCAATTGAGCCACCGTTGACACAGGGCGCCCTCCGGTTTACCCAAGCCTGATGAGCTCAATCTCCATCGGTTCGGACCTCCTGGAATGCGTCGAGCACGGCACTGACGCCCAAAAGGGAAATCTCTTGGGAATCCAGCCCTTCATGGAAGTGCCCGATTACTCGACCGAAGAGGCGTTTTTCACGAAACTGGACCAATACTTCGCAGAGTCCAATCGCCGGGGCTGGATCGGCCCCAAGACCATCGCGATTCTTCCCGAATACGTGGCGGCTTGGCTGCTGGTTGCGGGCGAAGGACCGGGGGTCATCCAATCCCGCATCACGGAAGTCGCCATGATCCGCCTCATCCTCGCGAACCTGGGAGCGTTCTTGAAGTACTTCTTCAAGGCTCCCGCCCGGGACCGGG
>JAYVNB010000205.1:0-13662 GCA_043759365.1 Bacteriovoracaceae bacterium
GGCTCCCGTCGGCAAATTGGTCAGGAATCCAATGGAGAGCGGTTCTTTTTCGAAGTCCGATAGACCGTATCCGGCTCCTCCCACTTGGGCGAGGTCCAAGCCTGCTTGCCCATCGCCGCTTGGACTGACGTAGTTCAGCGGGCGAACGAGATCCCAGGCTCCTGTCCGGGCACTCCAAGTGCTGGTGTTGATCGGAACTCCGAGGTGGCTGGCGACGAATGACCCGCTGGTCGAGGGAGGTCCGATCGTGATCTTGAGCTGGTGAAGCGTATGATCGAACACGAGCTTCATGTTGTAGTCGACTTCGTCGCCCGCGCTGACCATTGCCACTGTAGGCATCGGGTCAAAACCATTGCCTCGGCTCCAGTTCGCGGAGTTCCAGGAATTACCCGACGCCAGGTTGAAATCGTTGATCAGATTGTCGATGTGGATTCCCTGGTCAGTGATGCCAGGATTTCCTTCGAAGAAAATTCTGATCAAATCGCGCGGATTGTGATCGGAGTTCGAAGACGTGTTCCAGTCTCGACCGTTCAAGCGAAGATTGCGGGAAAGATTGGGTGCAGCGGGCGTTCCCACCGATGCTGTTCCAAAGGCGAGTCCCAAGCCGCAGTCGGTGGTAGCGTTCACAGTGCCGACGACTTGGCGAATGTCGACGGAGACTTCGTCGAGGGCGCCCCAGGTTGATGAAAGCTTGGAATCAATGGGGAAGTAGCCGACATCAAACCACCCGGGACTGCTCCCGGCGATATAGTCCAAGGTAGCGGGGTTACCGGGCGAATAGTTGAAAGACCCAGCTAGGCTTGAGCCGTAGCTGCCTGCTGCGGAAGTGGCTGGCCCGGAAATCATCGCAGTCAACGGGGTGGCCGGTGTGCGGAGTGTTTCTAGCACGTTCATCAAAGTCGTTTGTAAAGGACCCGTGGCGGGCTTCGCTCGATTTTGGGAGACGATCGAGTACTCGCATCCCAGGACCAATACGCCCAAAGCGTTCAGTAGGACGTAGGGCACTATGAAAATGCGTTTGAAATCTCGCATGAAACGTACCTCGGGTTACCGCCTCCTCATTTTAACTCGACTTTAGGGGTCCATGAATGTGTCGCGGCTGACAGGAGTCGCATCCGCGTTTTCGCGAAGGACTTTTGCGTTTGCAGGAACGAAGAAGCCCCGCGATTTTCATCCCGAGGCTTCCCCTGAGCTAATTAGTTGTTATTAGGAACGGACCACTTTCGAGGACGTTTGCGAGGACTGGATCGAAGACTCGGTCAAGCCACCCGGTCGTAACCCGGGCTGCCAGGGCCAGCGCTCTTTTTCCGGGAGGCCTTCGCGCCGCGCTCCTCGGAACCCGAACCACTGGTTGCTCCCGTGCCTTTACGGGTCGGCAATTTCTCGGTCAGGGCCACCGCAAGCACTTCGTCCAGGGTCTTGACCGGGACGAAAGTCAGCTTGTTGCGGAACTCCTCGGGGATGTCCTCGAGGTCCTTCTTGTTCTTGTCCGGGATGATGATGGTTTTCACGCCATGTCTCATCGCGGCCAAGGCTTTCTCCTTCAGGCCTCCGATCGGAAGGACCTTGCCGGTGAGGGTGATCTCACCGGTCATGGCCACGTCCTTGCGGATCGGAATCCCGGTCAACCGCGAGATGATCGCGGTAGCCATGGTGATCCCGGCCGAAGGGCCGTCTTTCGGAATGGCGCCTTGCGGAAAATGGACGTGGATGTCGGTATTGGTGAAGACGTCGTCATCGATGCCGAAGTCCTTCGCCCGTGCCCGGATCAGTCCCATCGCCGCTTGGCCGGATTCCTTCATCACGTCACCGAGCATGCCGGTGAGTGTGATGCCGCCTTTGCCGCGCATGGTGTTGGTCTCGACGTAGAGAATCTCTCCACCCACCGAGGTCCAAGCCAGGCCCGTTGCGATGCCGACTTCGTCATGCTCCTGTTCATCCTCGCGGATGTAAGGGGCAGGTCCAAGGAACTTGTAGACCATTTCCTTGTTGACGACTGTCTTCTCGGTCTTGCCTTCGGCCACCAGTCGAGCGGTTTTGCGGCAGAGGGTTGCCACGTAGCGCTCGAGGTTGCGGAGTCCAGCTTCACGGGTGTACTGGGCGACCACGGTCCTGACTGCGTCGTCGGTGATTTCGATGTTCGCGTCGGTCAGGCCGTTTTCGGCGATCTGCTTCTTGATGAGGTAGCGCTTCGAGATGAAGTACTTCTCCTCCTCGGTGTAGCCCGAGAGCTGGATCACTTCCATGCGGTCGCGAAGGGCCGATGGGATGGTGTCCAGGTTGTTGCAGGTCGCGATGAACATGACGTTCGAGAGATCGAAAGGGACGTTCAAGTAGTGGTCGCGGAACGAATTGTTCTGTTCCGGGTCGAGCACTTCGAGGAGCGCCGCCGAGGGATCGCCGCGGAAGTCGGAACCGAGCTTGTCGATCTCGTCCAGGACGAAGATCGGGTTGTTCGTTCCAGCTTGCTTCAACCCTTGCACCACGCGGCCGGGGAGGGCCCCGACGTAGGTGCGACGGTGTCCGCGGATTTCGGCTTCGTCTTTCACGCCGCCCAACGAGATCCGGACGAATTCCCGGCCCATGGCTCGTGCGATTGACTTGCCCAAGCTCGTCTTGCCGACGCCGGGAGGTCCGGCGAAGCAGAGGATCGGCCCCTTCATCTTGTCCTTCAACTTGCGCACCGCCATGTATTCGAGGATGCGCTCCTTGATCTTGGACAGGTTGTAGTGGTCTTCATCCAGAATCGCCTTGGCATGCTTGAGGTCCAGGACATCGGTGGTGGCTTTTGACCAAGGGGTCTCCAGCAGCCAGTCGATGTAGGTCCGGAGCATCGAGGCCTCCGAAGCGTCCGGGTGCATGCGTTCCAGGCGGGCTAGTTGCTTGAGTGCCTCGGTTTCGACTTCCGGAGGCATCTTGCAGGCCAACATTTTTTCTTTGAGGTCACTCATTTCCTCCCCTTTGGAGTCATTGTCCCCGAGCTCGGACTTGATGGCCCGAATCTGCTCTCGGAGGAAATACTCCTTCTGGGATTTGGTCATCTCGTCCTTGGCCTGCGAGCGGATCTTGGCTTGCAGGGAGAGGACTTCGATTTCCTTGATCAGGATGTCATGGATCTTCTTCAAGCGCTCATGGCTGTCGAGCACTTCGAGGATCGCCTGGGCCTCGGAAACCTTCAGTCCCAGGTTCGACGCCACCAGATCGGCCAAGCGGCCGGGGTCAGTGATGTCGTCGAGGACCATGAGGATGTCCGGGGTCAGGATCTTTCCGAGCGAGATGACCCGTTCGAGCTGTTCGCGGACGGTGCGCATCAGCGCCTCGGCCTCGGGTTGCACGGCCAAGCCCTTGTCCAGGCAGCGGTCGATCTTCACTTCGTAGAAGGGGTTCGTTTGGCTGAACTCCCGGATGGTCGCTTTGCAGAGACCCTGAGTCAGGATCTTGATGCGGCCGTCTGGGAGTTTTCGCATGCGCATGATCATGGAGACCGTGCCGGTTTTATAAATCCCCTCGGGAGAGGGATGCTCGTCGCTGATGTCTTTCTGCGAGGCCAACAGGATCAGGCGATCCGTGCGGGCCAATGCTTCTTCCACACTTTTGATGGAAGAATCACGCCCCACGAAGAGGGGAATGATCATGTAAGGGAATACCACGATATCTCTGACCGGCAGCATCGGTAGAGTTTCAGGGATTTCAATCTGCTCGCCGTCGTAATTAGTTACCATTCCTCGCCTCCGAGATGATTAGCTCTTACAGTTCAGTTCGGTGGATGGGGTGGTTCCCTTGAGGAGTTTTTGGAAACCTTGAAAACGGCCACCATAGCGGACGGACAGGGGTTTTCGACGCCGGTAAATTGCCGGAGCGCGTTGCTCGGAACGTGCTTTAAGCCAAGCCGGTTGATGCTTGGAACCCGCTCTGGGCGCGGTAAAACGCCTGTTTTGGTGGGTGTTTTGGGCTGCAGCTTCTACCGCGTGGAGGCGCCAATGAAGTGGCGAACTTCGGGATTGGCGCGCATTTGCTCGGGGGTCCAGGGCGCCAACGAATCGCGCTGGATCATTTCCATGACCGAAGTCGCCGACCTTCTAAGGCGTTTTTTTCGAAGCCGCGGGCTGCGGAACTCCTTTCACGTCTTGGGTCGGGTAGCCGAGCGTCCTGACTTTTAGAGTCAGTTCCTCGAGTTTGGCGTCGGAGACCTGGATTGCGGCCCCTGATCCACGGTTTTTTCATATTTCATCGAGTTTCACCCTAGTCGGTTGTCAGGGGCGCGCAAACGGAAAAAGCCTGACACCGTGAATGTCAGGCTTCTCCCGAAAACAAAAAAGCCCAGGTCCTTCGGACTCAGGGCTTAAGCGTAAATCTTTTCTTTGTGTTCCTGTTTCTCTTTGCAGGCGATGCAGAGAGTGGAAACCGGGCGCGCTTCCAAGCGGCGCGGTTCGATCGGTTCTTCGCAGTCCTCGCAGGTTCCGAAAGAGCCTTCGTCCATGCGGGCCAAGGCTTCTCCGATCTTCTGCAGGAGTTGTCGCTCGCGGTCCCGGAGCTTGAAGATCAGGTTTTGGCTGATCTCGTTCGCGGCCAGGTCGGTTTCGTCAGGTAGGTCATCCGGAGAGAGCGCCAAATCGGTCTTGAGCGCGTTCTTCGAATTGTTCAAGAGCCGTTGCTTCTCTTCCAGGAGAGCTT
Source organism: Bacteriovoracaceae bacterium (assembly GCA_043759365.1). Taxonomy (GTDB): domain Bacteria; phylum Bdellovibrionota; class UBA1018; order UBA1018; family UBA1018; genus JAYVNB01. The sequence continues at coordinate 4,675 of JAYVNB010000205.1, forward strand.
TTCTAAACCGGGCTAATGTCTTCGCTTCCATACTTTTCCCCCAAACACAGTTCTCTCGGACTGTGACTGACGATTGTATCGCCATCCCCGGCGACCTCAAGGTTTTTATAAGGACTTCTAAGGAAGATCAACTAAAAGAATTTTAAAATGCACGATTCTCAGGTTGGTCTTCGGTTGAGAGCCCCGTTTTCCAGGAGATCCTGCCCGAATTAACCCATCGTATCGGCACTTGACGGGGAATCTTGGGATCCGATAAAACCCATAGATCCCGAGATTTTGCGTTACGGATGGTATCTGGGGGGATCCGTTCGGGCACTGACCGCTCGACCGGGATTGCGTTTCGCAGTCCGAGTCGGCAGAACTTTCCCGATATCGGGTCGGTTTTTGTCTCGGCGCAAAATTTCGTCTTAAAAAGCGGTGAATGGAAGGGAACTGAGGATCTGGGGCATGGATTTTCCGGAAGCGATGGGATTGGGTTGAAGGCGTCCCAGGCATTGAACCGACCGCAAACAGAAAGGGAAGACTGTTGATTTCAGACCCGTGTGGAGTGGTGATTCTGGCGGCGGGCCTTGGAAAGCGCATGCGCTCCCCCTTGCCCAAGGTGCTTCATGAGATCGGTGGACAGTCTCTCCTGTTCCACATCCTGGACGGCGTCTTGGCGGTCGCACCAGCGGCCGAGATCGCTATTGTCGTCGGCCATGCGCGAGAGCGGGTCGAAGAGGCTGTTCGGAATGCGTCCCAGTTCAAAAGCCTTTCGATCCGGTTCATCCATCAACCTGAACAAAGAGGAACCGGTCATGCCGCCCGCTGCGCCATGGATTCGGAGTGGGGAGAGTCAGTCGCCCGGCGAAAGCTGCCCGTTCTGATCCTTCCAGGCGATCTTCCTCTGATGCCCGGGGCACTGGTCGAAGCCATGCTGGAGCCGATCGGCCCCTCCGCCGGCCTTAGGCTCCTGACCTGCAAGCTACCTGATCCCAAGGGCTATGGTCGGGTCGTGAGACGCGGCAAGCTGGGCGCTGTCCTGCGTATCGCTGAAGAGAAAGACGCGAGTCTTCGCGAAAAAGCGATTCATGAGGTGGCTGCCTCCATCTATCTGTTTCACTCCGGCTTTTTGAAGACTTCGTTGCACAAGCTCTCCGACAAAAATGCCCAGGGTGAGTATTACCTCACCGACGTGGTCGCGAAAGCCGCAGCCAGCAAGAAGAAAATTGACGTGCTTCAGTGGCCCGAGGCCGAAGACCTTCGCGGCGTAAATGATCCTTGGGAGTTGGCTCTGGCCGGTCGCATTCTGGGCGAGCGGCAGACTCGGAGGTGGGCGCAGTCCCATGGCGTGCGTTTCGTGGATCCTTGGAGCGTGCAGTTGGATTCCACGGTGGAGCTGAGCGAAGGAGTCACTATCCATCCGGGTGCGATCCTTTCGGGAAGAACTCGAGTCGCACAAGGCGCCACGATCGGTCCAGGGGTGGTTCTCAGGAACGTCGTGGTTGGCCCAGATGCAAATCTCAAGGTCGGAACCGTGGCCGAGGACTCAGTGATCGGAGCTGGGGCCCAGATCGGTCCCTACGCCCATCTGCGGCCGGAGTCGGAAGTAGGGCCGAAAGCTAAGATCGGGAACTTCGTAGAACTCAAAAAGGCGCGGATCGGGGCCGGAAGCAGTATCGCGCATCTATCCTACATCGGGGACGCGGAGGTCGGCGAACGGGTCAATATCGGCTGCGGCTTCGTCACCTGCAACTTCGACGGTCGAGTATTGAACGGAAGCCGGAAGCACCGTACCCACATCGGGGACGATGCTTTCATCGGGAGCGATTGCCAGGCAGTGGCGCCAGTGAGCATTGGAAAGGGAGCCTACGTTGCTTCCGGCTCAACGATCACCGAGGATGTCGAAAGCGGGGCGCTCGCCATCGCGAGGTCGCGGCAGACCAACAAGCCCGGTTACGCCAAAAAGCTCAGGAGTTGAATATGTGTGGAATCGTCGGTTACGTAGGAAGCCGCCCAGTGGTCGATCTCCTGCTCAGAGGCCTCAAGCGTCTCGAATACCGGGGTTACGACTCGGCGGGTGTCGCTTTCTTCGATCACGACAAGCTCTCCATCCACAAGTCCGAAGGGAAGCTGGAAAACGTCGAGAAGCTTTTGAATGGAAAAGAGGTGCAGTTCATCGGAGCGCGCTGCGGGATCGGGCATACGCGCTGGGCCACCCACGGCAAGCCCACGACGCAGAACGCGCATCCTCACCGCGTCGACCATGTGGTTCTGGTTCACAACGGGATCATTGAAAACTACCAAGAGATCAAGAAAGACCTCATCGCCCGCGGTCATCAACCTCAGTCTGAAACGGACAGCGAACTTTTCGGGTTCTTGGTACTGGAGGAAATGGACCGGGGAGCTGGACTGGTCGAGGGAGTGCGAAAGGCTTTCTTGAAGCTGCATGGAGCCTGCAGCGTGGTGGTCATGTCTGAGCGCGAGCCCGGTACGATCGTCGGTGTCCGGAACGGCTCCCCGCTGGTCGTGGCCCGGGATCCCGAAGGAGGGGCGATCTTCGCGAGCGATGCTCAGCCGATCCTCGAGTACGCCAAAGACGTTCTGTTTTTAGAAAATGGGGACATGGCGGTAGGGCAGGCTTCGCATCTCGAAGTCTTCGATATCCACACGGGGCTGACGATCGACCGACCCTCTACCCACCTGGATTGGTCCCCTGAAAAAATGGACAAGCAGGGCTATCCTCACTACATGCTCAAGGAGATCTTCGAGCAGCCGGCCGCCATGGTCGATACGTTGAACGGCCTACTGGATCGCGCGCACACGGATCCGTTTCCGCTGGCCGCCCAGCCGGGAGTGAAGCTCCTGGAGAACGCCCAAGAGATCGTATTCGTCGCCTGCGGGACTTCTTGGCATTCGGCGCTCCTCGGCAAGTATTGGCTGGAGCGTTGGGCACGCATCCCATGCAGCGTCGAGCTCGCCAGCGAGTTTCGTTACCGAGATCCTGTCATCGGGAAGGGCGCGGTGGTGGTCGGTGTCACCCAGAGCGGGGAGACCGCTGACACTTTGGCCGCAATCCGGGAAGTGCGCAAGCGAGGGATCCCGACGATCGGCATCACCAACGTCCGTGGAAGCACGATATCGCGCGAAGCCGATGCAATTTTCTACACTTCGGCGGGGCCAGAAATCGGGGTGGCTTCGACCAAAGCCTTCACCACCCAGCTCGTGACCCAGCTCCTATGGGCAGGGTACCTCGGATTGAAGCGGCAGGGGCGAAGCCAAGCCCAGCTTGAAGAACTCTTCAAGCAGATCGTCAAGCTGCCGCATCTGCTCGAGGCGAGTTTCGATGAAGCGGGCGAAATGGTCGCCCAGATCAAGAAGGCCGCTCGTGGTCTGCAGAACGCCAAAGGTTTCTTCTTCATCGGTCGGGGCTTTTCTTTTCCGATCGCGCTCGAGGCGGCGCTCAAGCTCAAGGAGATCGCTTATGTGCATGCCGAGGGTTATGCCGCCGGCGAACTCAAGCATGGTCCGATCGCGATGATCGACGACAATATGGCGGTGGTGGTTTTGGCCCCCCAAGACAGTTGGCGAGATAAGACCGTGTCGAACCTCGAGGAAGTGAAAGCGCGAGGCGCACGGATCCTTGGCGTCGGTAGCGAAGCAGACGCTTCGCTCAAAGGACTGTGCGAGCACTGGATCGCGCTGCCGCAGATGATCCAAGCGATGGATGAAAGTCTCCTGCCATTCATTCTGACTCCGGTCATCCAGTTGTTCAGCTATGAGTTGGCCTGTCTTAAAGGTACCGATGTCGACAAGCCCAGAAACTTGGCCAAGAGCGTGACCGTCGAATGACGGGATTCATCGGTCCGGCCTTGATCGGGCTCATGGGCGCGATCATGGTGCTGCTCCCGCGGTTCCTTCGCGGCATCCTGCCGGGCTTTCCGTGGTTCCTTGCAGTCATTCTCTTGGGTTTCACGTTTCTTGTCGCATTTTTCCAACACCTTTTGGTACGTCGAAAAGGTCCTCTCGGCAGGTATGACGGCCTTCCGGACTTGTTCATCCATGTCCATTTGCCCGCCAATCCGGAGTCCTCGATCCTGTGGGCGTTTCGCAGCATGGTCTCCTTCGGTCTCGCGCTTTTCGGTGCGAACGTGGGAACCGAGGGCGCAGCGATCGAATTCTCGAAGTCTTTACTTTTGCGAATGGCCTCAAAAACCTCGCGTAGGTCAGGGAACCGCCGGAGGACGGACGCCGCCGTCGCTTTGGCTACCGGCATCTCAGCCGCCTTTGCCGCCCCGTTTGCGGCCGTGGTGATGCCGATCGAACTTGGATTGGGCGGAAGCGCCTTCGATACGGTGATCGCTTCGGTCAGCGCGTTTTTTTGGCTTAAGTTCTTCGATACCCAGCGTTTCTTCGAAGGCTGGGTTCCAAATGGCCTCAGCGCCGAGCATTTCGACATCACGGGAGTGCTTTTCCCGTTCCGCTTGAGGGGCGCCCGCGATTGGATCGGCGTGCTCGCCGTGACTCTCGTCATCGGATTGTTCGCAACCGGTCTGATCCGATTCATCCGCTACTGCAAGGAGCGCGTGAGCGAACTGTTCCATGGGGCTCCCTGGATGAAGTTGCTCGGGGTCGGATTCATGCTTTTTCTGGTCATGCTCGTTTACAAAGGCGGACATGAAGCTCCGCAGGTCCTTTTGGAGGCTGTGCTTTGGGACAGGAAAGCTCCTCTCGAGTGTGGCCTCTTGGTCTTTTCTCTGAGTCTCACGTTGGCCTTGGTGCTCTCCGCTTTCGGGAGCAGTGGAGTCATCTGGCCGGTTTTCGTCCTCGGGGGAGTCCTCTCGATACTCGTCGATCAGTGGCTATTGGCCCTTTTGCCCGGGCATTCGAGCGTTGCTGGAATAGTCGGCGCCTCGGCCATGCTGGGCGCCGTGCTGGGGGCGCCCCTCGCCGGCTCACTACTCGCGTATGAGTTGACCGGAAACACCAACATCCTGCTTCCGTGCCTCTTGGCTTCCTTCGGTGCTGTCCAAATCCGCAAAGGCCTGCGGACCCGAAGCTTGATCGAACAGGAGTTGGAGGACAGAGGGTTGCAAACAGTTCATGGCCGCTCTTTGGATATCCTCAAGCGCTTGGCCGTTCGAGAAGCGATGGTCACCGATCATCAGAGTGTCCTGGAGCACGAGCCCGTGAACGATCTCCATTCGCGCCTGATCCACTCGCGATATCCGTTCCTGCCGGTAGTCAGTGCGCAAGGCAAGTACGCGGGACTCCTGACAGTGGAAATGGTCGAGGACGCCTGGCATTCGGACACCCCGGATGCGTCGCATTCGCCGCTTTCGAAGTTGCTGGAGGCCAAGGATCTTCTCTACCGCTCCAAGGTCAAGGCTCCCACGGTCAATGCCCACGACTCTCTATCGTTGGCGCAGTCGATGTTCGAGGAGTATCCGTGCATCCCCGTGATCGATGACGAACGAAGGGTGGTCGGTCTGCTGTTTGTACACAATGTACGACTGGCCTATGATCGGGAAGCGGCCCGTCAGTCAATGACCTGAGAGTTACGCCATTCGCAATAGGTGCTGGTGTTTCGGGAGCCGGATCACAAAGCGAGTATTGGGGCATTCGCGATCCAGGCGAATCTCGCCACCGTGGGAGCGGACGATCCCCGCTGAGATGCTGAGACCCAATCCAGTTCCTTTACCTTGGCCTTTAGTGGTGTAGAAAGGCTCAAAAAGTTTACTGGCCTGTTCAGGGGGAACTCCTGAGCCACTGTCCTTGACGGAAAGCTGAATCGAGTCACCCAAGTCCTCTCCGGAAATCTCCACCCATTTCTCGTCCAGGGTTTCGACGGCGTCGTAGGCATTATTGAGGAGATTGAGCAATACCTGGGAGAGTTCGATCGCGTGGCCTTCAAATTGGATTTGATCGAGTCCGGAAACCAAGCGGATCTCGATACCGTGGATGCGGAACCGATCCCCACAGAACGCCAGCGTCTCTTCGAGCAGGCTCGATGCCCGAAGTCCCGTACAGGGTTCCGTGCTTCCATCGCGGGAGAACGAACGGAGACCGGTCACGATCTTGGCGATCCGTTGCGCGGTCCGCTCGACCTTGAGCGCAATGTTCTTGAGCAGGATTCGATCCAAGCGATCGCGCCCGAGCAGCTCCTGCATCAGGGAAGTACTGACGGTCACCACGGCGAGGGGGCTATTGATCTCGTGAGCGATGCTGCCTGCCATTTCCCCGAGTGCTGCCATCTTGGCTGAGACTGTGAGTTGATTTTGCTGCAAGACAAGGCGTTCATGGGCTTCATGGAGCGAGCGGGCCATTTGATTGGCGGAGTGCGCGAGGTCCGTCAACTCATCATTTCCGACTTCGATGACGGTTGTCTTGAAGTCCCCTCCGGCGATCCTGCGATGGTGGATGCCGAGCGAGGTGAGTCTTTTAAGGAAAAAACGGTTGAGACCGGCGGCTAAGAGAAAAACCCAGAAAGTCGCGATGCCGCTGAGCATCCAGAGGAGCTGCTCCTGGCGGTGCAGCATCTTCTCAAAGTGTTGATCTGCCCAGTCCGATTCTGCCATCTCTTCGCGAACGAGTTTGCCGATGGCCGGCAGAAATTCTGCTTCGAATCCGCTTTGGGTGGTGAGTGCTAGATCGTGTTTCGCGAGAGCTGTGTTTCCAGATTGGAATTCCTGCGTGGCGCGATCGATTCCCGCTTCGATTTTGGCGTGCTGATGTTGGAGAGCGGTCAAGACCCTCGAGTCGCTGAGCGAGGAGCTCGTCCTGCCTTGCCCGGAAAAAAAGCGGCTCTCCTCGGAGAGCAGTTGTTCCATTTCACGGAACTTCACCTGTGTTTCTCGAGCTGCAGTCTTCATTCGTTCAGAATCCCTGGGTCGCGGGTAGAGTAGGTGTTGGTGCGCCAGCAAAAGCTGCTGGCGGACAGCGGCACGGAGAAAGGTTTCCGATCCCAGCTTGCGATGCGAAATATGGGTTTCAAATTGCATCCGGGTTGCTTTGGAAGCCTCGTTCTCGGCAACGAGGACGACACCCAGCAACAGGATAAGGACACTGCCGAAGCTCGTTGCAAGGCGGGTTCGGATTCTCAAGGGTTACCTTTCGTATAACTATCGGAATATGAACTGACTTGATTCCGAAGTAAACCCCGGAGTGGGTGAAGAGGGTTGCTCTCCAAGGAAGGGTCGTCGCCCCCGGATTTTAACGCAGAGTTCGAAGAGTCTCGGATAGACTAGGTGCCGATGAAAGACATGAACTGGGTCGCTATCGCTTTCGCCTTCGGAGCTTGCGCGGGATATGGACTGCGCGTCGTAACCAGTCCCGTACCGTCGCCGGTTCGGATGGAGTCGGCTCCTTTGTCCGTTTTCACACCTCCTGCTCTGCAGGTCCGGATCGTTCCGGAGAGTCCGCGTCCCGAGGTCGATGTATTTGGCAACTCCAAAGAAATTCCGCAATGGAGCGTCGTCGAGGCTGGCCTGAAGTCCGCACAAACTGAGGAGGAGATCGATCAGTTCGTCGAGCGGACCCGTCTCTACGACCTTTCGGCGGTTCTTCCGTCCATGACCCCGGTGCCTTTCCTCAAAGGTCGGATGGAGGACTTCATCGGAAGGTTCGGTGGGGAGATCCGGCTCTCAGTGGAGGACCATCGTCGACTTCCGGTCGCCATGACTTTCTTCATGAACGGGGACAAAGTGGACTTCAAAATCCTGATCGAGGACAACACGACCTTTAAGACGGACTTTTCGGGCACCTCGAAACCGGGTGAGATCTTCAGCACGCTGGCAACGGGAAGTCAGGCCATTTACGTGTTGGGAGATCGGGAGGCGACCCGATATTTCCAACTCTACCACCTCGAGTCGACACGCCAATTGGTCGGCACCTTCTATAAGAAGTGGGACAAACCCGGCGAGTACAAGCCCGTGGGAATCGTGAAACTGGGCAAGTTTTAGTCTTTTATTTTCGACAAACAGGCCAGGATTTTTCGAAATGGCCCGGAACCGAATCGATCCTTGCTTCGCTCGACGTAGTCCTCGAGTTTGAAGGCTTTACCTTCCTCGTAAATGACGTGAACCAGATCGTGGGCGATGATGAAAAGCGCGGACAGTGGGGCGATCGAACGATGCCCGAGCCCCCGGGGGAAACCATTGCCTTCCGGCAGCTCGTGATGCTGGAGGATGATGGTGTCCGCGTCGGTGGGAATTTCCTCAAAGCGCCGGGCAAGTTCGGCGGCCTTGATCGGGTGTTTGGGATAGCCGTCGACTTCGGCAGCGGTGAATTCGGTTTTTCGCGCGTCCAGGTCCGGTAACGAGTGGATTCGAGCCAAGATCGGGTTCGATAGAGTTATATCGTGAAGGAACGCGGCCATATTCAGTTTTTGGAAAGTGGTTTCGGATCCCCACTCCATCGCACAGGCCATCGCGCAGGCGAGGTGGGTGAGAGCGACGCTATGCGAGGAAATATAGTTCTGGGGATCTTCAGTGATTTTGGAGATCAAGGTTTTGAGTCTCGGATTCCGCCCGATCGCACGCGTTGTGAGCTGCATATTGGTCTTGACCAGGGACTGGACCTCGACCGTCGGACCGATCTCGTTGATCAGTTCGCAAACCGTTTGATGGAGGTTCATCGACATTTCAGATGCGACTTTCGTGTTGAACGGTTCGGAGGCCAAAATCTGGGCCAGGGCGATCTGAAGACGGGCGACGAAGTTATTCACATCTTCTTTGCGCAGGAACAGGAATTCGATACCACGCTGATCGACATATTTTTCATAGTCGCTGGGATCAAAGGGGTCTCCGGCCCGGAACAGTTTCACGAGCTTTTCTGCGTTCAAGCGGACGTAGACGTCACCCTCGAGGGGGCTTGCCGCCAGGAGGAGGCTGGGACGAATCCTCACGTACTCTTCGTCGAGAACTTGGGTTTCGAGTTTGAAAATTTTGAGGTATGCCTCGATCGCGGCGATCGAACCGTCGGCCCACCGCGAGCCGATCAGTGTGGCGA
>JAYVNB010000206.1:0-13628 GCA_043759365.1 Bacteriovoracaceae bacterium
CGCTCGGTAAGCATCGGATGCGTATTGGCAGCCACGGTCCGAATGGGCGATGAGGCGGTCTCGAGGGTTGAGACCCTGAGCGAGTAAAGCGGCACGAAGTGCCTCTGAAATGGCTTCCGTGCCTAGATGGTCTGTCATTTCGTAGCCCACGACTTTCCGAGTGAAAACGTCCAGTTGGATCGTGAGTTCCAACCAGCCTTCATCGGTGGGCAGGTACGCGATAGCGTGTTTTGGCGACTCCAGAAATCTCGACTACCTTGAGCCGGTCCTGAAGCCGGGGCGCTCCTTAAGTTCCCCGGCTCTCAGTGTGAATTGCCTTCATCTTCTCAACGAGATTGCGATTCTCTTTTGTGCGATCGGCCTCCGGCCGATCCCTCCAGGCGTAATACCCGCTTCTGCTGACGCCGAGGACCTCGCATGAACGCATCACATCGGCCTGAGATTGGTGATCGAGTTTTAGGACCATCCCGAACTTCACTTGAGAGGGTCCTGAGAAAAAAACGCGGTCGCTGCCTTTAGGATTTGGTTTACTTTGCGCTCGTGCTCGAGCTCCTTTTTGAGCCTGCGTACTTCGCTTTCGAGCTCTGTTGGCGTCGGCGCTGCTGACGTACCGGAACTGCCAGGAGGGCGCGCGATACGAACCGAGCTCACCATTCAGTCTCCACGGTTTACAGTTTAACTCAAAACCGTGTCCACTCAATCGAGTGCAAGATCAGTGTTCGCCCTCATTGCTACGCACACACAGACATTGGATACAAATGCGGGAATCCATTCGAATCAAACTCAGGTTGAAATCGATCAGGCTCAGGAGAAACAGATACGCCAAGTCATTTACGATTGGACTTTCCAGGGTCGATTGCCGAGCCTGATTGTCGGTGATTTCAACGTCGGTCGAAATTACATCGACGAAAACTACCGACTCATGACTGACCACTATCGATTCAAAGATGCCTACAATGGAGCAGAAGCCAGTTGGGATCCGGCCAATCCGGAAGTTAAGTTCGGACTCTTTCCCCAAGAGCACGCCTGCGTTATCGACCACATTTTCAGCCGCCAAGGCAAGGACGGGATGCATTGGAAAGTCGCTGGCAGTAAGCTTGTCTTCAAAGAGCGTTTCTCGCATTTGCGCCTAAGCGGAGTTCCGACGACACTTTCAGACCATTACGGAGTCAAGGCGCGCATGCTCCTGCTCAAGTAATTCACCCGTCCCCATCACACCGCGAATCGGAAGTGCATGATGTCCCCATCCCGTACTACGTACTCCTTGCCCTCGAGCTTCATCACGCCCGCATCCTTGATGGCCTGCTCGCTCTTGAATTTCATCAAATCATCGTAGTGGTAAACTTCAGCCTTGATGAATCCCTTTTCGAAATCAGTGTGGATCACCCCCGCTGCTTGGGGAGCCTTGCAACCCTTCTCGATGGTCCAAGCGCGAACCTCCGTCTCACCCGCCGTGAAATAGGTCTGCAGGCCGAGCAACTGATATCCCGCGCGGATCACCCGATTCAATCCCGGCTCCGCCATGCCCATCTCGGCGAGAAAACCCGCCTTTTCATCCTCGGCCATCTCGGAAATCTCGGACTCGATCTTGCCGCAGATCTGGACGACCGGAGCGCCCTCGGTCTTCGCGTGTTCGATGACCCGCTTGACGTACTCGTTAGGCTCGGATTTACCGATGTCATTGTCGTCCACGTTGGCGACGTACATGACTTTTTTGGCGGTGATCAGGTGATAGTCGTGAATCAACTCGAGCTGCTCCTCGGTTAATCCCATCGAGCGAACAGGTCTTCCGTCCTCGAGCGCTTTGCGCACGGGCTGAATCACGCCCAAGACCGCCTGAGAGCGCTTATCTCCCTGTTTCGAGGTCTTTTCGAGCTGGTTGTAGCGTTTGGTCACGCTATCGAGGTCAGCCAGCATCAACTCGATATCGATCACTCCGATGTCGCGCAGCGGATCGACCGATCCGTCGACGTGAATCACGTTCGGGTCCGAGAAACAGCGGACCACGTGTGCGATGGCATTGGTCTCCCGGATGTGACCCAGGAACTGGTTGCCCAAGCCTTCCCCTTTCGAGGCGCCTTTGACCAAGCCCGCGATGTCGACGAAAGTCATGCTGGCCGGTACGAGCTTTTGAGGGGGGATATACTCGGCGATCTTGTTCAGACGCGGGTCTGGAACCTTCACGATCCCGGTATTGGGATCGATCGTGCAGAAAGGATAATTGGCTGCTTCAGCCTTGGCCGAAGTGAGCGCGTTGAAGATCGTCGATTTGCCGACGTTGGGAAGACCGACGATGCCACATTGAAAACCCATTTCTCACTTCTCCTTCAGATCTTTCTGATTGAACTTGTTCATCGCCGCTTTGGCGTCTCCGCGGACGATCATCTCGATCGCTTCCGCCACGCGGTCGAATAGCGGATCGAGCTCGGCCAGCTCTTGATCCGAAAACTGTCCCAACACGTAATCGACCGGCTGCTGGCGGAGGCCAAGTGCAGCCGGATGGCCGATCCCGATTCGGACGCGATGATAGCCGTTTTGAGCCGCGCCGAGGCACTCGTCGATCGACTTGAGTCCGTTGTGCCCCCCAGTGCCGCCGCCGGTCTTCAGGCGGAAGCTGACTGGCTTGAGATCCAGTTCGTCGTGGATGACGACCACATCTTCAGGCGTACACTTGTAAAAGGTGAAAAGGGGAGCCACGCTCCGACCACTGAGGTTCATGAACGTCTCCGGCTTCACCAGCGTGACCTTCTCCCCTCCGAAGCCGGCGGAAAAAATCTCCGCGTGGTGCTTGTTCGAAGGGCTGCCAGCTTTCCAACGCTCCACGAGGCGGTCAACCGCGAGGAACCCCACGTTGTGACGGGTCGTCTCGTACTTGGGACCAGGATTGCCGAGACCGACCACGATTTTCATTTCAAATTTTCAGTTCAGATTTTCAGTTTAAATAAAAAGGCTACTGACGCTGTCGTAGTTGTGGATGCGGAAGATCGCCTCGGCCAGGATCTCGGCCACCGAAAGCTGAACGATCTTCGGGCAATCTGCGGCTTCCTTCGAAAGAGGAATCGTGTCGGTCACGATCACTTTCTCGATCTTCGAATTCTGGATGCGTTCAACTGCAGGACCCGAGAGGACTCCGTGGGTGGCGGCAGCGAAAACCTGGGTAGCCCCATGATCCAAGACTGCGCGCGCGGCCTCGGTCAAAGTGCCTGCAGTGTCGATCATGTCGTCCAAGATCACTACCACTTTTCCTTCGACGTCGCCCACGATGTTCATCGCTTTCGCGACGTTCGGCCCGGTCCGACGTTTGTCGATCATCGCGACACCCGCATCCAGGCGCTTGGCGTAGGCTCGGGCGCGTTCGACGCCACCTGCGTCCGGACTCACCATCACGACCTGACCCAAGGACGAGATGTGGGCCTTGATATAGTCGTGAATCACCGGCGAGGAGAAGAGATTGTCAAAAGGGATGTTGAAAAAACCCTGGATTTGGCCGGCGTGGAGGTCCATTGAGACCACCCGGGTCGCTCCTGCGGCGGTCATCAGGTCTGCAACCAGCTTTGCGGAGATCGGGGTGCGAGGCGCCACCTTGCGATCCTGACGGGCGTAACCGTAATAAGGGACCACTGCAGTGATCTCCTTGGCACTTGCCCGTTTGAGGGCATCGATCATGATCAACAACTCCATCAAGGTGTCGTTGACAGGCCGGCAGGTGCTTTGGATCAAGTAGACGTCGCGACCCCGGACATTCTCACCGACTTCAACGAAGATCTCCCCATCGCTGAATCTGCGAGACTCCGCATGTCCCAAGGGCTTGCCCAGTTTCTCGCAAATCCGCTCAGCCAATGGGCGATTCGCGTTCCCAGAAAGAATGACCCAATCCCGCTTTCGCATGTAGGTTGGGGATACCTGAGTTATTGAAAACTCTCAAGACAATGGGCAATGCTGACTCAGTGACTCACTTCGAAATCCTGGAATACCCGAACGGAAGCTTTACGATCCGCGATACCGTCAACGGCGAGGTCATGCACTCACGCATTGGACCCTGGGATGAGGCACAAACCCTGTATGTCCGTCAATCCTGTTTGAGCGAGCGCCTTCGTGACTCCCCGACCGCCGGGCCCTTGGTCGTTTATGACGTCGGAATGGGGATCGCAGCCAATGCATGGGCGGCGATCGAAGCTAGACTCGCCCTGAGTGAAGCAGGAGTGCCGGCGCGCCCCCTGAAAATCATCAGTTTCGAGAACGAGCTGGCGGGTCTCGAGGTCGCCCTGAAGCAACCCGACGGTTTCGGCTATTTGAGTCGCGCCGCCTCCTCGCTAAAATCCCTGATCGATTCCGGCCATTGGAACTCTTCCAGCGGAGAAGTGGTCTGGGAGCTTCGGAAAGGCGATTTCTTTTCACTCTTGTCGCCTTTTGATCGACCCGAAATCGTTTTTTACGACTTCTATGCGCCTCGATCCTGCCCCGATCTCTGGAGCGTGCCCCGGCTGAGACAGCTCAGGGAGGCGCTGGAGACTGCCCCACCCGGATTCGCCTGCGATCTCTACACCTATAGCGCTGCGACCCCTGTCCGCGTGGCTTTCCTACTCGCGGGCTTTTTCGTGGGATATGGGGCCAGTACCGATGCCAAAAACGAAACCACTGTGGCCGCGATCGATCCTCACCGGATCAAAAATCCACTGACCCATCGATGGCTGGAGAAGCTCGGAAAATCGGATCGACCCTTTCCCTGGGGTGAGCCGGTCCTCACGGATCGCGATGCGCTTCGAATCCGAGTTCTGGCGCATCCCCAGTTCCTAGAAGTAAGACTAAAATAGTATGGAATTCGCGACTGCCAACTGAAGCACGAAGCTTGCTTCCCCTCTCCTCAAGAACAGGAGAGACCAACCGATGAAGACCAGTCGTCGCCACTTGCGCTCCTGCCAAAAACGGACATCGCATGCAGCCAGTACCATTCGTTACGCCGTGGTTGGACTTGGCCACATCTCCCAAGTTGCCGTGCTGCCCGCGTTCGCCCGGGCACCCCGCTCGAAATTGACCGCACTGGTTTCGAGCGATTCGAAGCAGCTCAAAACCCTGGGCCGGCGTCATCGAGTTGTGAACCTCTACTCGTACGATCAATTCGAGGACTGCCTTCGCAGCGGACTGATCGACGCCATTTACATCGCGCTCACCAACGCTCACCAACGCTCAACTCCGCGAGTACGCAGAACCTGCGGCAGCCGCCGGTATCCACGTACTCTGTGAAAAGCCCATGGCCATCACTGTCGAGGACTCCGAAACCATGATTCGCTCCTCGGACTCCGCGCGGGTCAAGCTCATGATCGCCTACCGACTCCATTTCGAGGAGACCAATCTGCGCGCGGTCGAATTGGTGCGAACCGGAAAAATCGGCGAACCGCGGATTTTCAATTCGACTTTCTCGATGCTTGTCACCGACCCAGGGATCCGCCTGTCTCCCGAAGATCAAGGCGGAGGTCCCATTTACGATATCGGAATCTATTGCATCAACGTCGCCCGCCATAAAAAAGGTTTCAAGACATCCCGGAAACCGTCAGCGGAATCCTTCGTTTCCCGGATGAAAAGCCCGCCTCCTTCACCTGCACTTTTGGAAGAGTCAGCATCGGAAGCTTTGAGGTCATTGGAAATGAAGGCTGCCTTCGCATCGACAATGCCTACGAGTATGCGGGTCCGAAGAAGTTGATCTTGAACATTGTTGGCAAGAAACCGAAAGTGCGCGAATTCGCCGCCCGCGATCAATTCGCACCCGAGCTCGAGTACTTCTCAGTCTGCATCCTCCTCGATAAAAGCCCGGAACCCTCCGGTCTGGAGGGCTGGGCCGACATTCGCATCATCCAGGCGATTTCCGAATTTCAACGGACTCGGGGCCCCGTATCCCTGCCCAGGACCACGAAGCGGGAACGCCCCACCTTGAGCCAAGAGTGGGGTAAACTCCCTATGAAAGAGCCAAAACTGGTGGATACCGAAGCCCCAGGCGGAAAAAAGGCTGCGCAACTGAATCGTCCTGCCCCACTTGTGCGAGAGTGGAAGTTGCAATACGCTCCTTTCAGCATCGTCAGGAGGACAAATGCATCACGAAAAAATGCATCGGGCATCGAGGCTCGTCAGCCAAGCATGGATCGTAGGATGGATCGCTTTGCGCGCGGGAGAGGCATGGGCCGGGGGAGTTCCCATGAGCACAATCGCCCCGCCCAATCAGCTCGATGTTGTCGTGATTGCTCCTCCGGGAACTCCAGCGGGTTCCCAGCTCTATCTGACCGGAGATTCACCTGAACTTTGCTCGTGGAACCCGAAGTGCATTCCCCTGAAAAAGATCGGGATCGCCACCTACCACGCCACCGTCGACTTGGACGGGGCAGCACGCGACGTCGAATTCAAGATCACTCGGGGAAGCTGGGAGCAAGAAGCCGCAGATGGCCGAAGCCGCCCCGTGGCCAATTTCAAGGTCCAGGTGCCCTGCGCCGAGCCCACGATCCTGTCCTTGCATCACTGGAGCGACTTGCCTCCGCTGGGCGTGACGGGTCAAGTTGAACTCTACAGGGACTTTTACTCACCTGAGCTGGGCAACTCCCGAACCCTTTCCGTCCGCCTCCCTCGCGATTACGGTCTCCATCCGGATCAACGCTACCCGGTCATCTACATGCATGACGGGCAAAATGTCTTCGACCCGGCCCGCAGCACACTCGGAGTCGACTGGGGGATCGACGAGACATTGCCCCTGACGGGTATCCCCGATCCGATCGTCGTCGCCATCGACAGCAACGATCAAGACCGCACCGCGGAGTACACTTGGTCGCGAAAGGGCGCGCTTTACTCGAAGTTCGTGACGGACACCGTAAAGCCCTTCATCGATCGCAACTACCGCACCCGGTCCGACCGCGACCATACCTTCATCATGGGGTCGAGTTTTGGGGCCATGATCTCCTTCAGCATGCTCTGGAAACGGCCCGATGTTTTCTCTGCAGCTGCGGGACTGTCGTTTCCCACCCAGGGTCCCGATCAAAGCCACGAAGCCTTCAAGATCATTGCCGAGACCCCGCCCCCGACGCTCCCGGTCCGATTCTACATGGATCATGGCACGGGTGGCCTGGACGGCAGCTACGCTGCGCCCGCCAACGAGTTCGCCGGGAAGCTGCGCGCTTTGGGTTGGAGTGAGCCGTCCTTCCAGTTCACAGTCTATCCGTATCAACAGCATTCGGAGGCGGACTGGGCGGCGCGGGCAGCGATTCCGCTCCGGTTCCTGCTCGGAGGCTGAATTCGAAAAAGGGGAGAGTCCCGCAAAGGACTCTCCCCTTTCATTCAATCAGACTCGATCTCGAGAGTCAGTTCACGGGCGGCCTGGACCGACCGGACGAGCCGGTGGGTTCGGCTGTCCAGGAAAATGGCCTGGATTGCCCGGAGCTGGTCGACCTGGGGTCGGACCTGGATAGCTTGGGCCTGGATAAGAAGGACCTGGGTAAGAGGGTCCTGGATACACAGGGTGCGCAGGAGGATTCGGTTGCCCTGGATAGTGACCTGGGTTGCCTGGGTAGACTGGGCCTGGGTAAACGGGTCCTGGATAGACCGGACCTGGATAGGGGCGCGGCGGGTACGGGTTATAGGGAGGGTACGGAACCGGACGCGGGTAAGGAGCCGGAACCGGATAGGGGGTCGGGTAAGGAGTGCCTTGACCGTTGTAGTAGTACCGGATCGACTGCATCGTGTTCTGAAGAGCGTTGAACTCGTTCAGGACGTAACGGTACGCGGTGAGACGAGAGAACATGCCTTGCGCCGACTGGTAGTCGTTGCTGAGCTGGTTGTACTCATAGACCGTGTAGCTCGGGTTGTAGTAGTTGTTGTCGACCGAGCGCGCGAAATTTTCGGCCGAAGTCTCGAGCTGGCGAAGGCGGTTGAGCGCGTCTTGCTCTGCGTAGTCGTTATAGTTGGCGTAGCCTTCCGAATCCTGCCGGACTTGTGTCGTCTGGTAGTTCATCTGCTGCGCCAGGGATTGGATCGCTCCCATGTTCCCATCCAGGTAATCCGCTTTCGCGATCGGCGAGACCGCGAGAGCCACCGTCAGGGACAAAAGAGCTTTCAATTGAAAGTTCATGTGACTTCTCCAAAGGTTAAAAAAATTTCGAACAGTGCCCTGCAAGCAGCAAGAACCACGCCCGCTAGACCGTTTCGGACAGACACTCCCGGACAACCTAAATCGAGATAGGATTCTAGTGCTTGTGTGGAAGAAGGACGATTCGACACCGGTTCTTGACCATTTGAGTTGGTCAGCTAAACCCATGAAGAGTCCCTAAGTGGCGCCGCTCTTCTTACACGGGGAGGATGAGTCAAAGAGACAGACTCCCTCCAAAGCCCGCTTCGCGTTTCACGGACGCAAAGCGGGCTGGACGACTGACTCAGAGGAGAGCGGGGATCAACACTACTTTGCGTCGGCGCACTTCAAACGCATCCGGAGCAAAAGTGTAGGCCACCGAGCGGCCACGCGTTCTTGAGAGGTGTTCGAGGCATTGAGCCAATGCCTGATGAGGACCGGAGCCGTAGCGAAAGCTCACCCAAGTCTCCTCGCCCATCCGAATCTCGAGGTTGCAGTTAATGGTATGCCCCGGGCCCTGCCTGCGGAAAGTGACGAGGTATTTCGGTTTCTCGGAAGCCTGCGCGGAATCAAAACCATCACCGGCCTTTCGAGCATCGCCGGCGGCCAGCTGAGTGGATAGCCATTTGTGGATGCGCTTTTCCACGAATCGCTGGATTGCGCGAGAATAAGTGACACCTTCGAATTCGATCGTTCCAGATACGGGCTTTTCCATGGCTCATGACCTCCCAAAAAACGCGAACCCAGGAGCAAAAGGGTCAGCGAAGTCCAGATCACCATCGGATACATGTTTCGTAATGTTCCGAACATCCATCCAGGTTAGCGGTCAGTCCTAAATCCCCGATTAAATCGGAATTAAACCTTTTTAATGCGCACGGTGAATCGCGCACCTGAGGGCTTCGTGCCGATATTGGCAGCCAAGATCGAGCCTCCATGCACTTCTGCGATCCGCCGCGCGATTGCGAGACCCAAGCCAGCACCGGGCGTAGCCGACTTCGAAGAACTGACGCGATAGAACCGATGGAACACTTTCTCCAAATCCGACTCAGGAATCCCCGGACCATCGTCCTCAACCCAGACTTCGAGCTCACTCATGCTCTCTTTTTCGATTTCCTCGACGGAGATGTTCACGTTGCCCCCATCACTTGAATACTTGATCGCGTTCTCGATGAGGTTATGAAACAGCGCTCCCAGTAGATCGGGATCGCCTTGCATCTCGAAACCTCGAAGCTCGACTCCACCCGACCCGATATGACTCCGCTCAATCCGTTCTTCGCCCAGATGGATCCGGATCCGGATCCCGCGCTGGAACGCCAGGCGTTCCAATCGCGAAACCTCCTCAAGGACCACTTCGTCAAGGCGGACCTTCTGGATGGAAAGCGCTGCATTGCCCGCATCGACGCGCGCGAGGATGAGGAGATCCTGCACCGTCTTGGAGAGATGGTCGATTTCCTGGGAAGCGCTCGCCATGAACTCCCTGATCTCCTCAGGAGTCCGATCCCGCGAACGCATCAGGTCGATCTCTCCTCGTAAAATCGACAGCGGGGTCTTGAGCTGATGGGAGGCATCGGCCACGAACCGCTCCTGACTCTCGAAGGCCCGCTGAAGTCGGTCGAGGAGATCGTTCAAGGTCAGTGCAAGCGCCTGGATCTCGTCACGCACTGGAGGTACGGGCACCCGCTCGGAAAGTTGAGTCGCTCCGATCGCCTGCGCCTTCTCGATGATGCCGCTGACCGGACCCAATGCCCGTCTGGACAGAAACAGTCCCCCGAGCATCGCCACGATGAGGGTCAAGGGAATGTTGACGAGGAGAAAAGTGAGAAGGCTAGCGCGATCACGATCCAGAAACGTCATGGGTACTGCGATCTGGAGGATCAACTTCGGAAACTGCGGACGATCGATCAGGTAATTGATCATCCGATAGGACGAGGCATCGTCGTTCGCGGCTCCCGGGAGTCCCACCGGATCGATCGTGCGGAACAAGGCTCCGCGCATCGAAGCCACCTGCTCGTCTTCTGGAAGAAATGGAAGCTGCGCGCGCCCCAGGTTAGCCGAACGTCCCATCACGCGTCCGTCGAGATTCCGGATCTGGAGAAACGCCCTTCCCAGGGAGAACGGGAAAATCTTGGAACCGGTGGCGAGCCGCTCGCTCTGGACTGAGAGATCCCCGAAAAAATCGATGTCCACCGCGCGCGCGACGTCGACCGCGTGGTTGAAGAGAGCGGCGTCGAAGTCGTTCTGATGGGACCGGACGTAGACCTGATAGAGCAGCACGCTGAAAAGAACGAGTGTCGTCCCGAAGATGGCAACGAAGATCGAAGCCAGCCGGAACCGGATGCTCCGATAAAAGAAGAACGCGCGGACGCGCCCGGAAGCTTTCGCGGGAAGCACCGATTCAACCCTGCTTGAGGACATACCCCACACCGATCACCGTCTGGATGAGACGCTCATTGAACGGAAGGTCGATCTTCTTGCGCAATAAGTTGATGTAGACGTCGATGACGTTGCTATCGCTGTCGAAATGGACATCCCAAACGTGCTCGCCGATCATCGTCCGACTCAACGGCCGATCGGGGTTCCTAAGAAAGAACTCGAGGAGGGAGAACTCCTTGGCCGTGAGATGAAGTTCCTTGCCCGCGCGGGTCACCCGCCGATTCACGAGGTTCATTTCGACGTCGGCGAAACGCAGGATCGACTGCTGGGATGGAGACGACCCCCCTGATCCAGGGCGCCTGAGCAAGGCCCTCGCCCGGGCTAAGAGCTCTTCAAAAGCAAAGGGCTTGGTGAGGTAATCGTCCGCACCCGCGTCCAAGCCATGGACCTTGTCCTTGGTGCCCGACAAAGCGGTGAGCATCAGGATCGGGCCTTGATAGCCGTCGCGACGGAGGTGCCTGGCCGTATCGAGCCCGTTTTGATCTGGCAACATCACATCCAGGATGATGAGGTCGTAGGTCGCTTCGGCCGCCAACGACTCCGCCCCCTCACCTGTTTCGGCGAGATCCACCGAATAGCCGGCTTCGCCCAACCCCTTCTTGAGGAAGCTCGCCATCTTCCGCTGGTCTTCGACGACCAAGATTCTCATGGAGTCAGCCTACTCGATAACGGGTCACTGAAGCAAATCAGCGAAGCTCTTCGCACTTGAACTGGCGCGACAGATCGATGGACTGGGTCCCCGTGTTGAGACTGACCTTCAGCTCCGAGGGAAGGGAATGCTCCGATGCGACCATCCATACGGCCAAGGCCACCGACCTCTGGGAGAGAATGCAGCGTAGGTTCCGAGCCCCATCCGGATATCACGCTCGACTTGGATTCCAACGGAGGAATCATACGCAGACCGGGGAGAGTGGATCGAAAGCGCGAATTCGTCCAAGCCGCTCTCGCCTCTGCAAACCAAGGCGGCACCCATGAACCGAAGATCGTTCGGACGATCATCGGGGTGGGCATCGGCATGAGCCAAAGTCGAAAGGACTGCGATTGTGCCGACCAGAAAACAGAATAGCCTTCATGCAAAGGACTTCCGCTCAACACTCTGAGCGCTGGCCTTCGTTCATTCTTTACCATTTTAGTTAAGTACTAAATACCCCAGGGCCTCAAACTCCCCAGGGCTTCCGAAACAGAAGATCCGCAAGAAGCTCGATCACGCATTTCCACGCGCCAACTTCTAAGTATCCCTGAACCGCCTGGATTTGGCCGGGCGTGAGCACCGACCCGTAGATCCGGACGTCGTCCATAAGACCGCGATACACGTTGCTCCCGGCATCCCGATTCGACAAGAAGCTCGCGTTGAGATTGACCAGACTGAGGCCGGAAGTGCTAGCCCCGACTGCGCCTGCAGCATACGCAACCGTTGAATCAAGCGAGGCGAGACTGCCTTTGCTGCGGTAGCGAAGCTCGACTCCGCCGGTGCCACTGTGAAGCTCGTCAGGCCACTAAGTCCGGCGGGGGTGGTGGGAGCATACATGTAAAAGGAGGCGATGTTGGTCGCGGCAGGATAGAGTCCTCCTGCCGAAGTGCCCCAGTTCGCAGCGTAGTTTCCGCCGCAACTCCCGCAGGTAGAACCGTTCACTTCTCTGCGGAAACTGTGCATTCGATTGGCCGGAACCGCACCCAACGCCTGGGTGACCGTTGCTCCTCCACCCGAGTTGTTGTTCACCCTTTACGCCAGTTGATCGCCGGCCAGTGAATGACATTACCCGTTCTCGAGTTCGTTGCGGTGACGAAATCAACAGTGTACGTATCGGCCGATGGGCTCAGGACATACTCGATGTAACGTCCGGATCGGAACGAGTTGTTGGCAGTTGCATTTTAAAACCCGTTAGCCCACAGCTCAGGATCGGGCTCTCGATGCGCTGGATCGCCAATGGAGGCGTCAACGCTGTGTTGTCATAGAAGTCGGCCTGCAATCCCCCTGGCGAGACCAGATCAATCGCACCGTCCAGGTCCGCGCCCCAACCCGTGCCATCACCGAAGTCCACAGATGCCAAACTTCTCGTTCCAGCCGGGTGACCCAAGTTGAAGACCGGAAATGCACGAGGACTCAGCACCGCCCGAGTGTGGGTGCTGTTGCTGGATCCCGAGCTCCAAGTCCAGTTGTTGGAGTTTTCCTCGAAGTGAAGTTCGACCAAAGCCTGCGGCATGACGGTAACGACCGCGTTGCTCGTCGCTCCGAGATTGTCGGTTACTCGCACCGTCACTGTGGCGGGAGCCCCCGGTGCCGCAAATATCCCGGTGTCGGAAGTAAAGGACCCACCCCCTGCGAAAACTGCATAAGCATAAGGCGACGCTCCTCCTGAACCCGAAAAAGTAACACCTGCATTGATGGCGATCGTTTGCGCAGCAGGGGAGATCGTGAGCGCTCCGTATACCGTGAGGGTCAGGCTTCCCGAAGTCCACCCTGCCGATGCGACGGATACAACTTGCGATTCGGCAGCCGTATCCCGGATGGAGAGGTTTGCCTGACTTTGCCCGGCTGCGATCGCAACTGAACCTATTGGCGCTCCGCCGCAACCTGCGGACGAGGAGTAAAGAGTCGTGCCTGTGCCGCCCAGGGATACGGTCAAGACCGAAGCTACGGTGATCGGGGAATTGGATCCATCCCAAAGCTCGGACCGTCACTGCGGCTGAACAAGTATTGCGTGCCAAGTAGGCGGAGATTCCGGAGATACCCAGTTTTTGAGTCGAGCTCACCACTCCCACTCTCAAGGCGTTGCCGAGCGGTAAAGACGAGCGAAAAAGCCTGGGAGGGGTGTTCGCCCGCTGGGATTCGAAGAAAAGCGCGCCGGAAGCCCAAACCCGTCTCCGAATTGAAGTCGCGCTCGGCGGAATTTTTTTCGTATTTCCAGGCACCGTGATGCACGGGAGGACTTCACAACCTCATGGCTTGGGCGTGCGATTCGACTTTCCGAGCTGGCGCGAACGGTTCCAGGCGGCGCGCTTCGTTTTAGCGCTTCGAATTCTGGGCGCCCGCAAAAAATCCCTCGGCGCCGCTTCCGAAAGCCGTCTGCAGGAGGTTCTTGAGGGCTTC
>JAYVNB010000207.1:0-4516 GCA_043759365.1 Bacteriovoracaceae bacterium
TTTGCTGTTTGGCTCGGGATGGTGACCAACTACCTGCCGTTTATGGTACTTCCCATCTTCGTCGCGCTTGAGAAATTTGATTTCAGCTTGATCGAAGCGGCACGCGATCTGGGTGCTGCCCCGCGGAAAGTCATCTTCAAGATCCTCCTTCCCTTGACGCTCGCCGGTTCGGTGACCGGCGCGATTTTCGTATTCACTCCGGCGCTGGGTGAGTTCGTGATTCCGGATCTTTTGGGGGGAGCCCGTACAATCCTGATGGGAAACCTCATCACCGATCAGTTCCTCAAGACGCGCGATTGGCCTTTCGGTTCGTCCCTCTCGGTGCTTTTGATCCTGACCGTGGTGGCCAGTCTTGTGCTTTACCTCCGCCAGGGATCCGGGAGCCGCGACTTCAGGATGGCATCGCTCGGAAGTCGACCTGCTTCACCGCTTGCAGTGGCGGTCGTCGGATCGTTCGCTCTGCTCCTCCTGCATGTTCCCTTGGGGGTGCTCGTGATCCAGTCGTTCATGACGCCTGAAGGCTGGGGAATCGAGTGGTATCGGCGCGCTTTCAGCAATCCCCAGATCCTTTCTGCCCTCAAGAACAGCCTGATCACTGGGACCGCGACACTGATCTTGGCTGGGGGGCTTGGGACCTCCGCAGCGTTCGCGATCGTGCGAGGCTATTTTCCGGGACGAAAGGTGTTTCAGGCCGCGGTGACGGTCCCGCTCATCATGCCGGAGATCGTGCTGGGTCTCTCTCTGTTGATTTGGTTCGTCCGTCTGGGAGTCGAGCTGGGATTGGTCACCGTGATCATCGCCCATGTCACTTTCAGCGTCTCCTACGTGATCCTAACTGTGCAGAGCCGGCTCGAGGATTTCGATGTCGCGTTGGAGGAGGCGGCAGCCGACTTGGGCGCCGGCCGTTGGCAGGTGTTCCGCAGAGTGACGCTACCGTTGATCTGGCCCGCGGTTTACTCGGGGTCCTTGATGGCATTCACGCTTTCCTTCGACGACTTCCTCATCACTTTTTTCAACTCGGGCGTCGGGTCGGACACGTTGCCGCTCAAGATCTATTCCATGGTCAAATTCGGCGTCAGTCGGGAGATTAACGCGGTTTCGGCGCTCCTTCTGGTTTTGACTGTTTTGGTGGCGACAACTTTACGAAGAGCTTCGCCAGGATCTCGGGGTCGTACAGATCCTTGAAGGTTCGTCCCCGGGTTTCGCGCAATCGGGCAATGGCGGCTCCGTAGGAGAGGGGTTGCTCGGCGCGGACCATGAGGGCGACCAACTCGTCGGCGATTCGGAGGATGCGCGCGTGGCGAAAAATCTCACGCTCCGACTTCTTCCGAGGGCCACTTCCATCCCAGTTTTCGTGGTGGTGCTCCATGGTGCGGAGGACCATGGGGGAGAGCGCGATCCCGGCTCGTTTGATCAGTTCGGCCGACATGTCGGTATGCTCATGGAAAACCCTGGCCTCATCCGAATTGAAAGTCGCGACTTCGCCTCGCAGGTACCTCATCAAAAAAGGCCTGGGGACTTTGCTCATGCCCAGGTCATGGAGGAGGGCGGATTGCGCTAGCTCCATGAGCTCGTCCAAAGACGGGGCGCCGGTTTGGAGCGCGATTAGGAGCGTGGCCCCGCAGACTTGTCGCAAGTGAGAAACGAGGGGGGCGGGGGTGTCAGCGAGGCTGGCGAGAGCTTGGGCGTGGGCTTCGGCCGGAGGCAGGTGGCTCAGGGCGGTCATCGCCTTCACGATGGCTGGAGCATTACTAAGGAGGGTTTGCGGATCGATCATGCGAAATCTTCCGTGACTTGCGGCTGCCCGTTCCAGATCTTCAAACTCGCCCGAGGCTTGCCATCCAGGTACTCGACCAGCGCGTAGGTCCGCAGGATACGATGACCGAGAGTCGACATGTTCAAGCTGGTAATCGGGATCCAGGTGCCCGTGTTGATATACTGTTTCCCACTAGGGAAATTCCGTTGGGTCGCCTGATGATTATGACCCAAGATCAGCGTATCGTACGGGAGATTTTCAAAGCCCGGACCCGTCAATATCTTTTCGGCCTCCCGCTCAAGCGAAGTTCGCCTGAAGATCTCCATCATCAGGAGCAGGGTTTTTCGAAAGCGCGCGAACCGCATGGGGTGGGTGATGAAGCGCATCTTGACGAAAAAATATGCCGTGCGGAGTCCGCCCAGGATGAAGAACAGCGGGTCGAGGAAGAATGCGACCCGAAGGTAGGTCCGAAAGGGCTGGACTTGGTTGATGTAGCTGCGACGGAGCTTAAAGCGGTTGATGAGGCCCATGACGAAGAAACTACCGAAAGGGAGGTTCTGGATGAGGATGCGCTCTCCCGATCGGGTTTTGCGCTCGATGAACAGGTTGCTCTCGTCGAAGTGGTTGGCGATCTCAAGCTGGTGGCCGTGATCCACGCAGATCCGGTCAAAGACATAAGGTTTCAACTGGAACTCGAGTTGCGCCGGCTCTGGCGGCACGAGCTCCGCCCTCAAGAAGCTCTGGACCTCGGGCCAAAGGATCGAAGCGTCGTGGTTGCCCCAGCGAAAGACGATCCGTTTTCCGCGGCGGAGGAAGTCGCGGAGGGCCATCATGCTCAGAGGGTGTCCTTCGACAATACGCTTGAACTGCCGGACTGCCGCGTTTTCCTCGACTTCGATCGGAAACTCGCGTTCTGGCCTGGACTTGCGGCGCCGCTCCTCGGGTAGGGGGATCACGGCCAGGGGATCGAAGAAGTCCCCGTTCACGATCAGTTCGACCTCGGTCGACTCGAACGGCCCAGTGCTATAGTGCTCGAGAAACTCACGGAGTTTCTCGTCTTGGTGGAAGTCCTCGAGCGGATTGCGGCGCCCATCGGGGAGCCATTTGCCGCGCGAGAGGTGGAGATCGCTGATGATGAGTTTGATCTTCGATGGTGCGATTCCTCAATTGTACCTGGAATCCCCGTTTCTGCACCGGGATCTGTCTGACACCGGATACGGGCTGGCACCAGGCGCCAGCAATCGGAAGTGCAGCCGCTGCGCGGTCTCATTTAGTCTATGGTCTAGATATAATAAGCATTTCAGCATGCGGGCTCACGAGCGAGATTAGTTAACGCGGCGTGGCACGGGCGTTGCTCTCAGGGGTCTACGTCGGCCAAGCCGATCGAGAGGAAACCATGTTCCGAAAAATTGAGATCGAAAGTCTGCTCTTCCTGTCCCTTCTTTTACTCACCTTCGCCGGAACCGTCGGTGCGGGAGCAGGACTCCTCAACCACGCGGAGCAGTTCCGGCAATTGGCAAGCCTAGCCAAGCTTCGCTGATGATCATGAAGCATCCAGCCGGGCGCTACAGAAAATTGCGGGTGACTTCATTGAAGCACGATCGGAAGCGCTTCACTTGTTCCAAGGGGATTTCGAGTTCGCCGTAGTAGACGTCGCAAAACGTCTCAGTGAGGTTCTTCATCGGAAGATCCAGCCAGGGGAAAAAACGGCGGAGCTGCTGATGAAACTCAAAGGGGGGGAGGAACAAGGGACGTTCGTGCTCCACTGCGGCCATCATCTCGAGAAACAGATGGTAGCGCCGAACGACCTCTTCGGCGGGTGAGAGTCCGAGGCGACCAATTTCGCGGGCCGCGAGCCGGAGTCGTCGTTTGAGTTTGGCCTCGATCTTGGGTCTACGGCGTTTCTCGAGAGAATGGGGGTCGCGGCGCCTGAGGAGCAGGCGAATGACTAGAAAACCGATGAGCAGCAGGACGGGCTTCCAAACGGTGAGGAGGAACGCCCAGAGCTGATCGAGGAAGTCTTCGGGCACCAAGGGTTTGGGTTCCTCGATTTTTTTCTTCTCAGGCTGGTTCGGTTCGGACTTTTTCAGCTCTGGCCTTTTGGCCTCATCGGACTTGGACTCGGGTTTCGGGGGTGGAGTGGACGGACTCTCTGCTGCAGGTGCGCGAGCGGAGGCGTCGTCGTGGGACTTTTGGGTGATCTGCGAGAGCTGCTTCACGGCTTCTTGAAGCGCATTCGCATCCGACGACCGAGCTTGGGTCGTTCCGAGCTGGGCAATGGCTTTCTCGAGCTCGTTTTGAAGCGCTGGAGCATCCTCGATCTTGGGTGCGTGAGCCAACAGGAGATCCAGCTGTCGCTGCATCTCCTGACGATCGGCCGGTGAACTCGGGAGACGAGCTGGCTCGATCGAGCGGAGGGTGTCCTGTAACTTGGCCAAGGCAGCGGGAGGTATCGGGGCCGAACTGCCGAGAGCGCCGGAGGGCGAGTCGGGAGCAGGGGCGGCAGGTGGGGGCGGCGGTGACGTGGAACTCGAAAGGGACGATTCGGGGTTCGCGGGCATGAGGGGAGGGGTGCTGACCTGACCCGAAGGACTGACTCCAGGAAGATTGGCGAGGAATGGTCGTTCTCGAGCATCTTGGATCCCCGGTGGAGGTGGGTCCGAGAACCGGGGTTGAGGCGGTTCCGCGGGAGGCTGCGCCAAGATCAGGCCCATGAGTGCGGGCGCTTTCTTCTCGAGCTCCTGGCGGGCCTTTCCGAGT
>JAYVNB010000208.1:0-13599 GCA_043759365.1 Bacteriovoracaceae bacterium
AACGACGGCGACTGCGAAAAAATCAGCAATGAAAAGGAAGGCGATGGGCGTGGCATGTTCGGATTCCCCCGGAGCCAAAGAGTAGAGGCGTGATGGAGAGTGAATGCAACGAATTTCAGGGGATCAAGCGCTTCCGAGTCTAAGTCTGCAGCAACTGGCCCAACCAACGGTCGACGCACTGGATCGCATGACCTGCATAGACAGCGATCTGGTGAACTCGGGTAGTCCAGCCTGATCTCAACTGGGCAGGTGGGCCCACGTTCGTGTCCCACCGCACAGGAAATCCGGAATCCACCAACTGGAGCGCCCCCTCTGTCATCAGTCGATTAATTTCCGCGACGGTGCTCCCAGCATCGAAAGTACGCTGGTTACAAATATCCAGAAGGTGCATCCACGTGGTGATTTCATCGACCTTCAGCATAGTGGCACCTCCACAACGAACTCAACTCCTGAAAAGCGTTGAGGACTCCCGCAGCGACCTCAGTGCCCGATTGGAGTCAGTGGCTCCGCGAACAAGAGTTGTCGCCCTGCCTCGTCGCGATTCCAACCGTCCTCGAGAAGGTGACGCAACGCCTGTTCCGGATGTCCGGAGATCAAAAGCGTCCCTCGGTAGGAGGGCACTTCGGCATTCAGGAAAATCTGCTGGCTCGGAACTTCGGACAATCGAACGTCACCGAACTCGGCTTGAACTCCTTCAACTTCAGGTCGGAGCGATTTCCACTCCGGGAACAGCCAGGAATAGGCGAAGACCAAGCAATTCTCTTCCCACCGACCCGAGTGCGGGTGGCTCAGGGGACGCTCGGTGAATTGAGGCTGATAGGAGCCCACTCCCGCATTGAACTGCCAAACGCGGTCATGCATGAAGCGATCGAGCTGGTTCAGAGAACCCTCGCTCACTTCGAAAAATTGCGCGGTCGCATAGGCCCGCTCGATGGAGACCCGGGGCTCGCCTCCCGAAGCGAGGTGACGAGCATCCTGGGATCGCACGATCCAGGGACCATACCGATCGAAAAAGGAGTCGCCCGCGGCAATCCACGCGTGGCCGGCTGCGGCCCGGGCACCCGGCTCCGCAGGAGTCATGAGGATCCAAAAACCCTTTCCGCGAAGCTTTCCGAAGACCGCGAGGAACTCATCGGGAGAAACCACTGACAACTCCAAAGGCTTCCCCCGAAAGCTATGTCCGAGCAACTTGGCACCCAAGGCCGCCTTCTGGACGTCATCCAGGCGGTGAACCGCTCGAGGAACCGCTACGTGAAACTCCCGCTCCGCATCCACGGGCGAGGCCCGGGAAAGGAACCGAGCGAGCTTCGCATCGACGCACGATTGGACTTCGCGAAGAGTGGCGTGCGCGACGCTCCCTCCGAGGAGGCAGAACGCGACCCATGACTTCAAGCCGACTTTCCCTTGCCGCCCGCAGCGCCCGCTCCGGTCGCCTTTTCGTCCGTCTTCTTTCGCTCCTGCCCATGAAGCCAGTCACGGAGGATGAGCGAAGCCTTGTGGGGGTTCGCTTCGATGAGTGTGATGATTTTTTCCTTGATCATCTCTCCCTCGACTTTTTCTGGGTCGATCTTGTCGGAGATCATCGGTATCGCCTCTTCAAGGCCTGGCAACGAGGAGTTTCTGTTGAGTCTCTCGAGCTCCTCGATGGTCTGGGGCAAGTAGGTCTCCACGCCTTCGATCGTGTTCTCGGTCACCCACTTGATGAAAGGACGTACGACGAACAGAAAGAAGAGCATGATCGTCAGACCGACGACTCCGTAAAGGATGATGTTCTGGATGTAACCCTTGCGTTCGGTCTCAGCGATCAGGCGACTCGCCTCCTCCAGGTCCTCGTGCGTGAACTCCATTCCCTTGATCTCGAGGATATCGCCCCGCTTCTTGTCGATCCCGACAGCTGACGAAACAATCGCCTCGAGCTCGGCCATCTTCTCGACCGACCAAGCTTGGGTCTCGATCTTGGCGACACCGTCGGCACCGACGGTGCGCACGGGCTTGCCGTCCACCATGACTGCGACCGAGAGACGCTTCACTCCACCCGAGGGACGCAGAGTCTTGCGGACTGTTTGAGGCACTTCGTAATTGGTGACCTCGTTGTTGTGATTGGTATCGGTCCGGGTGCCCTGCGCAGGAGCCGGCGGTTGCCCGGGAAGGTTGGAGGTCGCTCCGGCAGGACCTTGCGGACCCGGACGGCTTCCTTGCATGGTCTCGGTGTTCTTGGACACCGATCGGACCGCCGATCCATCCGCGTCGAAGATGGTCTGGGTCTCATTGACTTGGGAGAAATCGAGATCAGCCGAGACACGCGCGACCA
The DNA here is from genome assembly GCA_043759365.1 of Bacteriovoracaceae bacterium. Classification (GTDB taxonomy): domain Bacteria; phylum Bdellovibrionota; class UBA1018; order UBA1018; family UBA1018; genus JAYVNB01. The sequence continues at coordinate 2,312 of JAYVNB010000208.1, forward strand.
CCTTGCCCTCGCCCACCACGCGGGAGAGCATGGCTTCGATCCGTTTCTCGAGCTCGCCTTCGAACTTCTGGCGGAAGTCCAGCTGCGTGGCGGTCGCTGCCGCGAGCGGATCCGATGAATTCTTGGAGAGCGTTTTTCCTTGGCTGTCCACGATCACGACGTCCGAGACATCCATCCCTTCGACTGCTCGGGACACCAGGTTCTGCATTCCGAAAATCTGCTTCTCGGAGAGCTGGGTGCCCGGCATGAGATCGAGGACGACCGAAGCCGTCGCCTTCTTCTGATCTTCAACGAAAGTACTCTTCTGGGGGATCGCCAGATGGACGCGTGAGCGCTTTACACCCTTGATGGTCCCGATCGTGCGCATCAGCTCGCCTTCGAGTGCGCGCTTTTGGTTGATTTTCTGGACGAAGCTAGTGGTCCCCAAACTCTGCTTGTCGAACACTTCGTAACCGACTGCACCCGATTGGGGCAAACCCAGGGTCGCCAGTTCGAGCCGGAGGGAGTCGAGATTTTCCGGGGGAACCGAAATGTTCTTCCCAGTCGAGTCCATGCGGAACGGGATCTTCTTCTCGCCGATTACACGGGAGATGTTCGCGGCGTCCTCGGACGACAGATTACCCATCAGGAGCACGAAGGTCTTGTCCCCCGCCCAGATGAACAGCGCCGCGATGCCGGCCACCACCACGCCGGAAGTGGCGAAAAGCGCGAGCTTACGCGAAGCGCTGAGGCCTCCGATGAAGTCGAATATCTGGGAGAAGACTTTCTTCAGGTAATCAGCCACAGTTCATCCTTTCAAACACGGGTCAAACACTAGACTTGCATCCGCATGATCTCGCGATAGGCGTCGAGCACCTTGTTGCGGACCTGCATCATCAGTTTCAGGGAAGTATCGGCGCGCTCGATCGTGAGCATCGTTTCGTGGATGTTCTTCGAACGACCCGCGACGAGCTCCTTGATCGCGGTATCGGACTGGACCTGCATCTCATTCACCTTCCCCACCGATTCGGAGAATATTTTGGCGAAGGTCGGTGTCGTGCCATTGGTACCGGTACTCGGGATCTCAAGACCCTGAACGCCCATCTCTTGGATAGTGCGCGATTCGGACGCGATTCCTTTTCCGGTGTCCAGTCCACCGAAACTGCCACCGATCCCGTCGATTTGGAGCTGCTTCGAGAGATTTTCGATTCCGAGGTTCGTCGCCATAGTCTACTCCCGCCGCCTTAGCGGCCGATCTCCAAGGCTTTGGCCGCCATGGACTTCGCCGCTCCCATGGCGGTCACGTTCGCCTCGTAGGAACGCTGGGCCGAGATCATGTTGGCCATCTCCTCGACCGGATTCACGTTGGGCATCGCCACGTAGCCGTCGGCGTTCGCTTGGGGATGCGATGGATTGTAGACCATGCGCGGCGGTCGATCGTCTTCGCGGATCTCCGTCACCTGCACGCCTTGAACCGCTTCGTCCATCTGGTTGGACAGGATCTCCCCGAAACTCTCGCGATCGACCTGGGCCGCCATGACCGCGTCCTTCTTGCGATAGGGCCCGGTACCATCCGCATTCTGCGTAGTCTCGGCATTGGCGATGTTGCTGTTGATCGTGTTCATGCGCTTCATCTGCGCATCCAAACCCGAGGCCGATACCCTCATAGCCGAAAAAAAATCCATTACCTGTTACCTCCGCCTTCAGTGATGGCGTACTTGAGCATCCCGAGCTTGCGCTTCAACATCTCGGCTGAAGCGTCGTAAAGGAGCTGGTTTTCGGCCATCTTCGCCATTTCGGCGGAGCGATCGACGGTATTTCCATCGAGCGACTCCACGCCATTAGGATCGTCATAGACTTCGGGATGGATTGGATCCGTGATCTCCAGGCCCGCGTGGCCGGGCTGGGTCTTCACTGCCTTGATCCCGTCACCCGCGTGCAAGGCTTCGCGAAGCGCGCCCTCGAACTCCATCGCCTTGGACTTGTATCCGGGCGTGTCCGCGTTCGCGATGTTCGAGCTGATCACGTTCTGGTTCGCCAACCGCAGGTTGAGCGAAGTGTTCAGCGCACCGATGATGGGATCAAAACCACTGCTCATTCCTTGAACCACTCCCCGGACCTTCCTGGTCCTTCGATCCGACTTGTCCAACACTTACTGTTCAAGTCCCGTGCCCTGGCGACCGATGCGGAAAACCCTTTAGAATCCCGACATCGTGGTACCCGGACTCAGGTTCCGCCCGGCAATTCCCGCCGGGCTGGAACCTTCCCTAGGACGAATCGACCGAGCTCAGACGTGAATGCCGATGCGACGGTAGTCGGCGAGCTTGTTCCGCAAGGTCCGGATCGAGATGCCGAGCGCACGCGCCGTATGGGTGCGGTTTCCTGAATGGTACTGGAGCGCTTCCAGGATCACGCTTTTCTCGATGTCGTCCAAGGTAGTCCCGGGCTTCCACGAAGCGCGTTCGCCGAAGTCGGCTCCCATGGGCGCCCCTTCCAAAGTCCGCCCACCCGCGCTGATGTGCACGTCGGTGGCCTCAAGAGTGCCGCCGATGGCGGTCAACACCGCTCGCTCCACGACATTCTCGAGTTCACGCACGTTACCAGGCCAAGTATGGCTTTCCAGAAGGCGGCTGGCGTCCTCGGAGACCCGGATCATTTGCTTGCCGTTGCGGGCACCGTAGAACTCCATGAAAAAGTGGCTCAGGATGCGGACGTCACCCAAACGCTCGCGCAGGGGGGGCGGCGTGAGGTTGACCACGTTCAACCGGTAGAAGAGGTCCTCGCGAAAGCTCCCTTCCTTCACGCAGTCCGAGAGATTGCGATTGGTCGTGGCGATGATGCGCACATCGACCGGGATCGGACGGCGCCCGCCGATGCGGTCGACCTCCCCTTCCTGGATCACGCGCAGAAGCTTGGCCTGGAGGCGGATATCCATTTCTGAAATCTCGTCCAGCAGAATGGTTCCGCCGTTGGCAATTTCGAACTTTCCCGACTTAGCCTGCACGGCGCCGGTGAAAGCTCCGCGCTCGTAACCGAAAAGCTCGCTCTCCAAGAGGTTTTCTGGGATCGCGGCGCAATTGATCGCTACGAAGGGACGGGAGGCACGGGTGCTGTTTTCATGGACGAGGCTCGCGATGAGCTCTTTGCCCGTGCCGCTCTCCCCTTGGATCAAGACCGTGGCCTTGCTCTGGGCGACCGTCTTGGCCAACCCGATGAGCTCCCGCATCCTGCGATCCGACGTGATGATATCCCTCATTTGCCGCCCTCCTTGGCGTTGTTTCTGCTGACATTAGCGTTGCTGTTGGCTTTTCCGACCGGGCTCGACTGCCTGGCCAGTTTTCTCCAAAAATCGTCTTTTTCGCTCTGCGCGAGCTTCTCAAGGACTTTGCGCGACTTCTCGGAGTCACCCTGGGCGCCCGTCCGAGCCAAAGTATGCGAGTATTCGTAGAGTGCCTGGTTTCCGCCTAAGCCGGCTTCGACTGCCCGGGCGTAGGCCTTGGCTGCTTCACCCCATTTGCCGAGCTTGGACAGAAGCTCTCCTTGCGTCAGGATGAGCTTTTCCCGGTCCGGGACCGTCCCCAAACCCAGAACCGAAGTGAAATCCTGCTCGCTGTCAGCCTGTTTAGGCTCCGACTCCAGTTCGGTGAGCAGGGTGACCGCGGCTCTCGGATCGCCCGCCTTGGCCTGGAGGATGGCGATCCAGGCGAGCAGGCGCGGGCTCGTCGGCCGGGGCGCCAGAAGCTGAGCATTCAGCGCATGAGACAAAGCAGTCGCGCTTTTTCCGGCCGTATCGGCCAATAATCCCAAGATGATTTCTCGCTCGTGTGAATGGGCACTTTCTTGATTCACCGATCCCAGGAGCTCGGTGATTTTGGACTCCTCTTTGGCACCCGACTTCGTCCAAAGTGCTTTGGCCTGCGTGAACTTCACTTCGGCCGCCTGCAAGCGATCTTCCAGGATCGGATTTGCCGCCAGTGCTCGAGCGCCTTCGTCGTGAACCGACTTCTGGTAAGTCTCGGAGATGCGACCTGCCACGGTCCCGAGTCCGAGATCCGAAGCAGCACGGGAGAGCTTGAGCAAGTAGTCAGCTTCCTCGATGGAAACCGGCCCGTTCGTACGGGGAATCTGGTCAATCTTGGCCTGGTAGAAACTCAGGGCTTCAAATCCTTTGCCACTGTCCAACTTGGCCAGGATCGATTTGCGGAACAGGGCGCGGAGCGTAGAACCGAACAGGACCCTGGCTTGGGACTGGGGATTGCCCTGAAGCTCCTGGATTGCCACATCGATTCCGCGGTCAACCGCTCCCAAAGTGATCAGGCTGCGGATCCGGGAGAGCCCGCGAAACTCGCGATAACGCTCCATCCCGATCTCGCCGCCTCCGTCAAACCGCAGAGCCTCTCCGGAAAAGAACTTGTCAGCCGAACCGGCGTCGAAGCCTCCGTGATCCTCGCAAGGAAGCAGCCGGATCCGGCCGAGAGTCGCTCCGGGACTGAAAGGATAGCGATTGATGGTCTCGCCGTAACGGACGCGCGCCGCGAGCCGCGACTCCGGACTGTTTTTCCTCGCCGCGATCTCGCCCAAGCGGAAGGTTGCCCGCCATCCCGCGGGATGCGAAGAAAACTTCTCGAGGAATCCCTCGAACGTCGCCTGGGATGCTTCGTATTGACCGAGCCAGTAGAGAGCCTCGGCGCGATTCAAGTGAAGAGCTGGAAAGAAATCGCTTTCAGCCTTGAATCGGCTGAGCGCCTGGAAGTAGGCAGCCAATCCTTGCTCATACTGTCCTCGGGTCATGTACAAGTCGCCCATCCGGAACGCTGCTTCCGATTGGCTACGCCGATCAGGGGCGTTGTCCATCACCCACTGGTACTCGATCGCAGACCGTTCGGTCTGTTTGAGCGCGTAGGAAGCTTCTGCCGCCCCCAGATGAAAGACCCAGGCCAAGCGATGCTCGGGATATCGCTGGATTAGCCAAAGGAATCCCTCGAGGGAGGCCAGGTACTCACCCCGGTCAATCCCGCGGATCGCGGTGAACAGGCCGGCCTGCAGCCCGACTGGACCGTCGCCGGAGGTCACTCGAAGCTCGGTCAGGATCGGAAGCGCCAGTTCGCTCATGCCGAGTTTGATCAGGGAGTTCGCTCGCAAAAACCGCATTTCATAGCGATAGGTCGAGCGCGGGTATTCGGTTTCGAGAAAGTCGAGGGTCTTCACGACCAGGGCGAGGTTGCCCTCCCGATAGAGCTTCAAGGCAAGCCGGACGTACTCGGCGTCCTGCTCCCCCCCCTTGGGTTCGAGGTAGGTGTAGCCGTTGTCGGGAGTCGTGACCTGAAACCAGCGGGCAAAGTCGACTTTTTCGTGCACCGGCACGAAAGGAAGGATGACGTCCGAATGTTCCGAGAGCGGTTCGCGACAGAATCGTCCCACGTCCTCGGCTTCGACCCGCGCCTGGGCGACCTTTTGCTTGCGGGACTCGCGCGCGTGCGCCAGCTCCTTTTGCTTGCGAATCTCGTTCTCGCGCGTGGTGCGCCGGTTGAGGGCTTTGCTCTCCCCCATCGTCAAACTCCGGACAGGCCAGAAGTCGACCACGTACTGAGCGGGTGACTTCTCCCGGAAGTCGAACTTCTCCATCTTCGGATTCGCCGGAGCCATCTCACCCTTCGGAAAACTCCACTGCCCAACGACTTTCACGCCTTCGGGAGTTTCGACGAATCGGAGTCCGTCCAGGCGGGAATCCCGCGGACTCGAAAGGTGAGCCAACCACTCCTTCTCACCCCCGACGGGAGCACCGAGATCCGCTAGTCCTATCCCCTTGAGAAGGAGCTCGAAGCCTGCGGTGGTCCCCTTCCAGCGGGCCTCGACGCCTTCGTCCAAGCGGATCGAGAGTCGCGAATGGGTCTTGAACGTCTGGAGGTGGATCAATTCGGCACCCCCGGCCCAAGCCGCAGGCGAATGGATCGTCGAAGCGAACGCTAGGATTCCCAGCATTCGTCGAAGCGCGACTCGTATCGGAGCATCCTGCTCGTAGATCAATTTCGCCATCCTGCCCGTCATCATGACGAGCTTTGTTTCATTTCCATGAAGCAAGGCCGGTGCCAACTTTGGAGCTCTCCTCCATATCGGCAGAACATGCCGTGAGGCTTGGGCAATTCGCTCTCGGCGAGCTTTTCCCATGGGCACCGAAAGCTACGCTTTTTTGACCCTCCGTCAGAGAGGGCAACGATTTACGATGAAGCGTTGACGAGAATCAGGAGGCTGACTCGTCCAGATTTCTGAGGATTTGAGCGAAAAATCCATTCGAATATCGAGCGCGGTTGAAGTCGAGAAACTCCCGCATCGTCCACCCCGGTCCGCGTCCGTCGGCGAAGTGAATGAGATCCTCGGTGACGATGAACACGCAGGCCAAAGGGAAGATCGCGGAAGCCTTGAGGCCCGAAGGAATTCCACCCCCCTCTGGACGCTCGTGGTGCTGGCGAAGGATCGTCAATACGTCCCGGGGAATGCTGGGACTCCGCTCGAGGAGGATCGCAGCATCCCGGGGATGTCGTTCGAATGCTTGAAGCTCTTCGAACGAGAAGGAAATGAAAGCATCCTGACCACTCATCTCATCCAGCCTGCGCAGGCGGGCGAGCTCGTCGGTTGCGAGCGTGATGTCATGGAAAAAAGCGGCAAGCGCCAGCTTGTAGGCGATGAGCTCCGAGCTCCAGCCCAATTTGGCGGCGATGCCGGGAGCCAGATGCGAGAGCATCACGCTGTGGGACGAAAGGAAGCCCGGCTTACCCATTTCGATCCGTTTCAAAAGGCCTGCAAAATCCGGGTTCCGGCGGATGGTGGTCACCACTAGACGGATCGCCTGTTCAGCAGTCTCTCGAACCGCCGGCGTCACGCCAAGCTTCTGGCTCACGAACCGAATCGAGTCGAGGGTCGTCTGGGCAATTGCCAGTGCCGCTCCCGGATCCTGCGAACGTAGGTCTCCTAGTGTCGCGAGATCGGGCACTTGGCCCGCTATCGCTCCGAGAAATACCTCCGTATCCTCCGCCTTCACAAACAAGCTCTGCGGGGCGCGCATGGCGAGAACTTGGCCCTTGAGAAGGCGCTTCTCATGGACCTTTCCGCTCGCAATCCAAAGGTCGCAGGGAGCCGTCTGAAACAGGGCCAAGCTGCTCGGTGGAACCCGGCAGAACTTTGGCGCTGGGGCTCCGTTGCCGGCCGAAGCCGTGGTCGTCAGGGGTGCTAGGATGCGAAGAAGCGGCTCGAGGATCCAGGGCTTCTCGATGAAGCCCAAGTACCGGATCTCTTTCAGATCGGTCGAGTCGGGATTCGCTGTCCCTAGGAGCAAGAGCGGCGTCCCTGATCCAGTATCCCTCAGATGCTGGAGGATCGCTCTTTCAGGATTCCGAACCCCATCGCATTCGCAGATCACAGCATCGATCTGCGTCGGCGATTCCAGCATGAGGCGAACGCCCTCCTCCCCGGTCGCCGCCACCAGTGGGCGAGAATCGAAACGAATTTCCAGGGAGCTTGCGATCAGCTCACGAATCTCGGGATCGGCCTCGATCAACAATGCTTGGAACACTCCAAGTAGAATACCGGTAGGCTCTTGCCGCGTCCATCGAACTTGATACTCTGGTGGGACATGGGTGACATCGAGGATCTTTTTGCTCACGATCAGTTCGATACCTTCGAGGTCAAACTTAAAGTTCAAAATGTCACTTCGCGCACCCAGGTGCCCGAAAACGAGCTCGTCCAGCTGACGGAGATCGAAGACCATTACCTAGCCCTCCAACTTCCGCCCCGATCCTGCGCACTCGGCCACAGTCTCCTGATCGATCTCCAAGTGGTGCACCCGAAACCGATTCATTGCTTCAAGTTCTCCTGCACAAGCACGGTGATCCTGCGGGAGTCGGCCGGCTCCGATGCCGATCGCGTGCGCGTGCAGCTCGTTCAGATCGACGAAGGAAGCTGGAAAAGGCTTCTCGAACTCTATGCATCCCGTCAGGGCGAGATCAATACGTTCCTCCAGGCAGCAAGGGGATATTGACGCAATGTCGGCTAGCGAAAAAGAAGTCCAGGCCTTCCAAAAGTACCTCTCGACCCGAAAAATCCTGATTGCCGACGAGGGCTCATCCTCGCGTGCCGGGATCACCCAGATCTTCATGCAGCTCGGGGTCAAGATGACTCAGATCACCTTGGCGAGCAGTTTCTCGGAAGCCGCCCAGGCGATTGTCGAGAAACAGCCCGACATCGTGATCGCCGAATACAATTTAGGGAAGTCGAGCGGCTTGGAACTGCTTCAATCCCAGCGCGAAGCCAATCCCGACGTCCAAAAAACCCTCTTCGTGCTCTTGACCTCCAACGGCTCCCAGACCGCGGTCGCGCGGGCAGCTGAGGAGGACATCGACGCTTTCATTCTGAAGCCATTCACTCCAGAAGTGCTCAGGTCCACCCTGATTCGGACTGCAATCTTCAAGCTCAACCCCCCCGAATACATCAAAGTCATCGAACAGGGGAAAGCGCTTCTGGTGGAAGGAAGCCTAGAGGAGGCCGAGAAGGTTTTCGGTAAGGCCGTCGACCTCGACCCAAAGCCTTCCCTAGCCCTATTCTACCTGGGCCAAGTCCACTTCCTTCGCAAGATGACTGAGATCTCCCAAGCCGAATACGAGAAGGGGCTGCAGTTCAACCGGATCCACTACAAGTGCATGGTCGGGCTCTATGAACTGTTGATGAGCTTGAAGCTCCATGGTCCAGCCTACGAAATCGTGCAGAAGATCTCCCGCTACTTCCCCGCCAACCCGAAACGACTGACCGAAGTGCTGAGACTCGCGATCATCAACAAGAAGTACGACGACGTCGAGCGCTACTATCAAGTGTTCTGCGACATCGACACCCGCAACGATATCCTAGTCAATTACATCTGTGCCGCCCTGGTGGTTTGCGCCAAATACTACTTCCAAACCGGAAATCGATCCCGGGCTCTTGAGCTTTGCCAAAAAGCCGCCGCTACCAGCGCAGGTAAGGAAAAAATCATCCGCGAGATCGTCCTCACCCTTTTGGACGCGAAAATTGCCGGAGAAGCGGAGAAGTTTTTGGGTCGCTACCCCCTCGACCAACGTCAAAACCCCGAGTTCCGCCTCCTCGAACTCGAAGTTCGGAATGGCCTGCTGGCGGCCCCCGCCATCATCGATCAAGGTCGCAAATTGGTGGCCGAAAACGTCGTCAGCCCCCGCCTTTTCGAGATTCTGGTGACGCGCGCCCTCGAAGTGAAGGCTCAGTCCTTGGCTGAAAACCTGATGCATGACGGCGTCAGCCGGTTTCCCGAGTTGAAGGATCGATTGAGTCGATTGTTTTGAAACGACTTTTCGGTATAATCGGGCCATGCCCCCCAGCCCGCGCATCCTCCTAGCCGCCTGTTTGCTCACTCTTCCGCTGATTTCCGGCTGCAGCGTGCTGATCGGGAACGTCAAGCCGGTCGAGGAAAAATCCGAAAACTACCGGATCACTGACTTGTCAAAGCTCGGCGGTGATTGGATGAAGCTGGCGAACTCGACCGCGCCCGAAGGTGGCGGCGACAAGGGCACCAGCGATTCTTCCGCTGACCTCAGTTACCAATCCAAACTGACCTCGTCGATCATTTCGCTCAACTCAGCCTGTCGCCCCGAAAATCAGGAGCAAAGCGAGAACCTCCAGGAATTTAGCCGCCTTCTGTTTCTGGGCATCACCGAAGTGACCCAAAAAGAGGAGCGCAAAGCGGAAGTCGACCATGTCCCCGCTCTCCAGACCACTCTCGAAGGGAAGCTCAACGGAGAAACGACTAAGCTCCGCACCGTGGTGGTCCGCAAGGCCGGTTGCGTGTACGACCTGATGTACATCGCCCGCCCGGAGCGGTTCTCCGAACGCGAAGAGGATTTCACCCGCTTTGTCTCCTCTCTTAAGCTAAGATAGGCCTTCCATGTCACAGTCGGGATCACAGGCGGGGGTCCTCCCTTCATTCGCGCAGAAGCTAGGAGACCAAGTCCTCGCGTCCCTCCGCTTCGCGGGCGGCTTCGCGATGCTTTCGGTCCAGATCTTCAAGGAGCTCCTCACTCCCCCCTTTTATTTCCGACTCACGCTGGAGCAGGTCTTCCTCATCGGAAACCGCTCCTTTTTCTTGGTCGCTGTGACCGGACTCGCCACCGGATCGGTCATGGCACTTCAGTTCGGCTATGGCCTGGCCCGCTTCGGCGGGACCCTTTACGTTCCCAAGATCGCCGCACTCACCATCCTCCGGGAGATGGGGCCGGTGTTCACGAGCCTCTTGGTCGCGGGCCGAATCGGATCCGGCATCGCGGCCGAAGTCGCCTCGATGAAGGTGACCCAGCAGATCGATGCCATCCGCGCCTTGGGCACGAGCCCGGTCAAGCGGATCGTCATCCCGCGCGTGCTTGCGACGTTGATCGCCCTGCCGATTTTGACTCTCTTCGCCGACTTCGTCGGACTCTTCGGCGCGATGCTGGTTTCCCAGACCGAACTCAACATCAATTCCCAGTTCTTCCTGACCAAAGTCATCGACACCTTGATCATCCAGGATCTGATCACCGGCCTCGCCAAGACCGTCGTATTCGCCTACTTCATCTCGGTAACCGCCTGCTGGAAGGGTCTGAACACCGAGGGCGGCACTCAAGGAGTCGGTAACACCACCACTTGGGTCGTCGTGGCGTCTTCGATCTTCATCATGATCAGCGACTTCTTCCTCACCAAATTCTTCCTCATAGCGGTCTTCCCGAAATACTGATGGAAACCACTCCGAAAAAGACCGCTCTCGAGCTCCGCGACATCCACAAGGCCTTCGGTGAGAAACTCGTGCACCAAGGCGTGAGCTTCGCGCTCATCGAAGGCGAAGTACTGGGACTCTTCGGCGGATCGGGAACCGGAAAAAGCGTGATCCTACGCTCGATCATCGGCCTCGAGAAGCCTGACTCGGGCCAAATCCTGTTCCAAGGCAAGGACCTCGTGAAGCTGTCGGAACGGGAGATGATGAGGCCTCGCACGCAGATCGCCTACGTGTTCCAAAACGGCGCGCTCTTCGACTCGCTGACCGTCGAGGAGAACCTGGCGTACCCCCTCAAAGAACATACGAAACTGCAGGATCACGAGATCCTGGCCAAGGTCAATGCCATGCTCGCCCTTATCGACATGAAGGGCTCGAACGAACTTCTTCCCGGAGAGCTTTCGGGCGGTATGCAGAAACGCGCCGGACTGGCGCGCGCCACCATCCTCGATCCCCACATCATCCTCTTCGACGAGCCTACCGCGGGCCTGGACCCGGTCAACACGCA
>JAYVNB010000209.1:0-4511 GCA_043759365.1 Bacteriovoracaceae bacterium
TTAAGCGCCACCTGCCGGGGCTACTTAACTACTGCAATCACCGCATCACAAACGCGGTGGCCGAAGGCATGAACTCCAAGATCCAGCTGATCAAGGCCAACGCCCGGGTTTTTCGCAATTTCGAGAAATATCGGACCGCAATTATATTCTCTTGCGGCCGGCTCGACCTCTACCCACTCAAGTCCCGGTAGAGCCTTTAATTTTAGTCAACGCGATTGCAAGACGGGTCCCAAAAGACACATTTCCAAATTCTGGTTCCCCATTTAATATTGAATAATAGAGAGCGGGTCGGTCAGGATTCGCCGATATCGGGGACTGGGAATGCATATGCGACAATCGACGGAAAAATTAGTCGATCGGACGGGCGAGGGTGGCTTCACGCTGCTGGAAGTGATGATCGGAATGGGCCTGTCCATGTTCGTGATGGCCGCGATGATGCAGATGACCTCGACCATGGTCAAGTCACAGACGAGCTTCCGGGTTGTGCAGGATGCGGCCACGATCCAGGACAATTTGAGGCTGGTCCTCGGGCGGGACGATTTCTGCTCACAAGCGCTTCGGGGGATGGATGCCACGAGGTCGGTGATCTCCTATACGGGTGTTGATGTGAATCTGTCCCAGATTGAACTTCGCCATCCGGTGACCGGCGCCTTGGCCAGCGTCATCGTCGAATCCAACAAGAGGTATCCTGGGTTTTTGGAGACCGGGCAGATCGTACTGGCTGGAGGTGCGGCCATTCCCAATACTGTAACCGGTTTGAGCGACTACCTGGTCCAGCTCAAGGTCCCGATGACTAAACGCGATAGTTTGGGGCAGGGGCGTCTGTTCGGGCAACAAGATGTCGTCCAAAGAGTGCCTTTCATGTTGAGTATCAGCACTGATCCTGTCACCCACGCAATTGTGGCTTGTTCCAACCAGTCCGCCTTCACGGGTGGTGCTGGTGGTGCGGGCGGTGCGGGTGGTGCGGGTGGTGCGGGTGGTGCGGGTGGTGCGGGTGGTGCGGGTGGATCGGCTGGATACTCGGGCGGATCAACAGTTCTCTGAAAGGATACCGGGGGAATCATGAAATTCGATAAATCCGAATGTGGAATGACAATCAGCGGAGTCGGGATCTTAGTTCTGATCGGGGGGACCTTTTCCTTGGGGTTGGCTCGAACCGCGCTCGCGGATCTCTTCCACACCCAAAAGTCCACCCAAGAGTATTATGGCAATGGACCTTCCGGTGGATATGCGGTGGCGGTTCCGGTCCCTTCCTCGGTTCCGGATCCTACCCCACTCGTGGTGACCGAGTCGGCCGGTCATGATTACCGTTGTGCGGGGGCGACCACCCACTTAGCGTCCGGTTCGTACACGCTCCTGCAAGTCGCGAAATTCCTGCCCTACGTCCATAAAATCAAGATCTACGCTTGGGGGGCCGGAGGTGGAGGGGGCCACGGGGGCGTCGGCAACAAAACGCGCGACGGCGCAGCTGGGGCGGGAGGCGGTTTCAGCGAGGCGGTTCTGAACGTGGAACCTTCCGACGAGTGCCTGTATCGGAAAGGAAAGGGCGGAGCAGGAGGCCGTGATGGCGCTGGTGGCCAAGACGGCGGAGATACGTTTTTCGGAACCGCCGATTGTACTTCAAACGTGGGCGTCTGCGCCCGCGGCGGAAAAAAGGGTGAAGATGGAGGCGGGGGCGGCGACAAGCAGGGCGGCCCTCCCGGCGCCGGTTTCTCGGGTTTCACGCAGATGGACATGAACGTCGTGGTCAACCTCCAAGGCCAGCGAGGCGGAAACAACGGTCATAATCCGGATGGAAGCGACTCTTGGTCCGGCAACAATGGGGACTACGCCGGAGGGCGCGGCGGCTCGGGTGGTTTCGGTGGTGTGGGCGGGGATCCCGGCTGTGATCGCTGTGGTCAACCCGATGCCACCGACGGCAAATATCCGGGCGGTGGCGGAGGGGGCGGTTCCAACCATGGGCATGGTGGCAATGGTGCCGATGGACGACTCGTCCTGGAGTGGTGATCGACCGATCTCGAGTCCTGTAGAAACGGGAGAATTGTATGGAGTGGTTTCTATGGCAGGCTTCTGAAAACTCGCCTCTGGCACATTTTTCAGATCGCGGTTTCAAGTTTTTGGCGTGCCGAGGACCGAGAAAATCGCTCGCCCACGTCGAGCTTCATCTTTCGGTTCATTTTCACGCCGCCACCGCCTGTAGGTTACGGATCCGCACAAGTTTGTAGGCGGCAACCGAAAACTGGAACCAAAATTCGAGTCGTTTCCTTCCTCTTTCGCTGACTGACCAGGTAGCCCTCGTGGCGCGTTTTGCGCGAGTCAGTAGCGCTCCCGCCTTTTTGTTTGGTGTTCTGAGCTACGTGAGGCGTGACGTTGAGGACCTTCAGAACGGCCGTCCACCGTGAAGTGCACGTGCGATAATAACTTCTCGGAGCGCGCGAACTCCACGACCTTCTCAAAGCACTTCCGGGCCACTTCATGCTCAAGCAGCCGCTCACGGTTCCTGGAAAACGTCGAGTGATCAATTGACGGTGCGTCGAGATCCATGTCTAAAAACCAGAGGGAAAGCAGGTCGTGATCCAGCTTCTCGCAAAACTGACGATCCGAACGAACGGTGTAGAGCGCAATCAGGAGTTGGGCCTTCAGGAGCTGCTCAGGCAAGCCCGAGGGTCTCCCGAGCTCCCCATGCATTGCCATGATGGTACGACTCATCGAGGCGGGTATTTCGTCCGCGCATCGACTGAAAATATTGATCCAGCGGACTTTATCAACGGCCTGTTAACTGATCTGAATCCGGAAGTTCCAGAATCAGTGGCTCAGCGCCCTTCGTCGCGCCTGGCTGGGGTACCCCGAGAAGTCGCTCCGGTTGCAAGGTCGATCTTCCAATCTAGCCCATGGCCAGGATTCGCCGAGCTGCTGCTGAGGATTCGGCGACCCTTCATCTCGAGAGTCGAGAATCCCATAGCCTTCGCCCAGTACTCGATCATTCCTTTGCCGGCGATCACGTGTCGCATATAACCAGCCTTCTCTTCGTTGCCGGCCGCGCCGTCAACGAAGATCGAGATGTTATCGAGCAACAAAGTTTTGCCACCGTCAATCACCTTGGCATCGGCAAGAAGACCGACGTCTTTCTTGCCGCCGTTTATGAAGCGGATCTCGAAGTCTCCCCGCTTGGCAGAGAGATGGGTAAGGCGGCCGTTGCCTTCGACCACCCACCTCCCGTCGTTGAGAGTGCCCTGACCAAATGATAAGCGGTAGGCCTTTTCGGGCGACTCAAGGAGTGCGCGCTCAAAGTGGCTCGAAACGCATTTTTCGAACAACCTCCAGTCCGCGCGCGCCGGGACGGAAGTGGCGAGGAAAAGAGTCAGAGTTGCGATGTGGCGAAACACGAGCATTACTTGTCTTATCGGTGGGTACGGCCTCGAACTGAGAGCATGGTTTTCCCCGTCCTGGAGCGCAGGAGATTTAATCAGGAAAAGACCTGGAAAGGGTTTAAGCCTGTATTTGTCGGACTTTACTATTCGCAATGACGAATATCCTACATAATCAATAGCTTGAGATAGAATGGGTTTTGCCACTTTTGGGTTAAGAAGTGACGCAATCAGCGCGCGAAATACTTTTTGATGTCGACGCTCGATAAGTTTTCACCCCAGTCCCCGCATACTTCAGGAAATCGCCGCAACCCTCGACGGGATGGGGGAAGTGAAGACCCTCGTCATCGAGGCCGATGCCGTGGGGCGCAATTGTTTCGGCGGTATGGATTCAAGCCCATCCACACGCAGAAGAACTACATAGGCAACACTGAGTACATCTGACCGTCACGGCCGATGATTTCCTCGAAAGGATCCTTCGCGCAGACTTCAGCGACGAACCATTCGACGAGCTTCTTGGAAATGAGCCTAAAGTCACGGGTCCACGTGCGCATTCGAACGCCGAGAAGAAGTGGTTCGAACGTTCCGGAGATTAACCCGACGAGTCCATCTGAAGGCTAACCCAGGCTCCCTTGGGTCGCGGTCCAAACCGCGGATAAAATGAAGTAAAGCTAGGTTCGTATCTCCCGCCACTCAGGGAAGGCCCATCATAGGGCGCCGAGGAGAATGTCCAAAGCTATCGAACTGTGCCCCGCAATCTCTTGATTCCGGAACTGCACTACAGCTGAAAATAGAACCGCTCTGGCCGCAGCTTTGCGAGGCAACTCAAAACAGGGATTTCCCGGTAGGCAAATGGTCCATCTACTCGGAGATAGTCGCTTACAGAGCAATTGCGAAAAGCGTTCATTGGGGCATCGCCAAAATTGCTCGTTGTCAAATCTGAAAACAGCGCGATTTCATCAACGCAGTCTCAAATCGGGTACATCTTGAAAGCGCACGCTCCCAGGTTGCACAGCAGCTTATTTTTTTTCATTTCCAACGCTGCAGGAGCTGATTGTAGTCTTGGGCGAGGCCCTGGAAAAAGTCGCGTTTCCGAAACGAGACCGGAGTGAGATCGCCCGTGCGGGCGGCCTTCTGCATCTG
>JAYVNB010000210.1:0-4499 GCA_043759365.1 Bacteriovoracaceae bacterium
TAGCAACCAAAAGCCCATGAGGTCATTGAGGAAACAGAAGCCGATGGAGCCAGCAGAGCGGGAAGTTGGCCCAAACTCACCCGGCTGGACCCGCTTCCAGGATGACCGCTTGATTCTTTTCACCCCCGCTTGAGTTCGGAACTCACAGCAAGGTTGCCCAAGAAAAAAATCATGAGTAAGCTCGCACCCTCACAAGGAGTTACCTTATGCACAGCGAAGGCTCACTAAGCTCGCATCTCTGGGACACGAGCGACCTTTATCGGAACGCGGTCACGCAACTTCAAGAAGCAGCAGACACCATGAAGCTCGACCGGAACATCGCCGAGCGGCTGAAGGTTCCGAAACGCGCCCTAATCGTCAGCGTGCCCATCCGGCTCGATGACGGGACGATCAAGGTGTTCGAAGGTTACCGCGTTCAACACAACATGACCCTGGGACCCGGCAAAGGAGGGATTCGATTCCACCAAGACGTGAACCTCTCTGAAGTCGCCGGCCTCGCGATGTTGATGACTTTCAAATGCTCCCTCGTCGGCTTACCCCTCGGCGGCGCAAAAGGGGGCATCCGCGTCGATCCGCGCCAGCTCTCCCGCCAGGAGAGCCAAGCGCTCATGCGTCGTTACACTACCGAGATCAACATGATCATCGGACCGGACAAGGACATTCCCGCTCCCGACGTTGGAACAGACTCCCAGCACATGGCATGGATGATGGACACCTTCTCGCAGGAGCGTGGCTTCGCCATTCCAGGTGTAGTCACTGGCAAACCCATCGAGATCGGCGGCTCCCTCGGCCGCAACGAATCCACGGGACGCGGGACAGTGTACTGCGTCCAGCAC
Organism: Bacteriovoracaceae bacterium; assembly: GCA_043759365.1. Taxonomy (GTDB): domain Bacteria; phylum Bdellovibrionota; class UBA1018; order UBA1018; family UBA1018; genus JAYVNB01. Next base: position 837 of record JAYVNB010000210.1, read on the forward strand.
GCAGCCAAGCATATGGCCTCGATTGGACGTCCAGCGCCGAAAATCGACGGATCGACGACCGTCGCAGTCCATGGTTTCGGCAAGGTCGGAGCGGTTGCCGCCCTCGAGATATACAACCTTGGCTGCAAAGTCATCGCAGTGAGCGATGTCACAGGGGGCCTGTACAACAAGAATGGCTTGAACGTCCCCGCAGTCATCTCGTACTTCGACAAAGAGCGTACCTTAACCGGCTACCCGGAAGCCGAAGGAATCTCCAATGAGGATCTCCTCGCGCTCCCGGTCGACGTGCTGATACCCGCTGCGATCGACGGCGTGATCACCGAGAAAAACGTCTCGAAGGTCAAAGCCAAGATCATTGCCGAAGGTGCCAACGGGCCGATCACCACCGAAGCCCTTCGGGATCTCGAAGAGCGGGGCGTCTTCATCGTGCCCGACATCCTGGCCAACGCAGGCGGCGTCATCGTGTCTTATTTTGAATGGGTCCAAGGCATCCAGAACTTTTTCTGGAGCGAGAACGAAGTGAACGCCAAACTGGCTGAAGTCATGGCAAACGCGTTCAAGAAAGTCGTCGATATCCAGCAGCGCTACAAGTGCGGGATGAAAACTGCCGCCCTCATCGCAGGGGTGGATCGCTTGAACAAAGCGATGCTTCTCCGCGGTCTGTTCCCATAAGCGGGATGTCCTCCGGACCCCTGGGGTCCGAGCCGGAATTCAGGGGCGGAAACCCGAAAGGGTCTCCGCCCCTTCTGCTTTCCAAGGTCGAAGCGAAGCCCTTGCGCTTTCAACCGATGATTTCGACTTCCGTGCCTTCAGTTACCTGGTCAAACAGGTCGATGACGTCGGCATTGGCCAGTCGGATGCAGCCGTGGGAGGCGGGGGTCCCGAGCAAATGCTCCTGGTTCGTGCCGTGAAAGTAGATGTAGCGCTCGAGGGTATTAGCATTGTGCGGCTCGCAGCCTTCGAGCCACAGAATTCGGCTTAGGACCAGATCCTCACGAGTCGCAAAGAGGGGGGAAGACGGATCACTCGTCCAAAGTTCTCCCGTGACAACACGGCTTCGAAAGACGGTGCCCGCAGCCTGGCCGTCCCCGAACTTCATCGCCACGCGGAACTGCCCGATCGGAGTGCCGCCACTCCCCGCTTCACAGCTCAAGCCACTGGCTCCCGTTGAAACCGGATAGGTCCTGAGCAAAACCGTCCCCAGGAAAAGGTCGGCCTCCTGTTCTTGAACCCTCACGACGATCTTGTGCTTCTCCACCCAGCTTTCAGTCATGACCTTTCACAAAGTGACTCCCCAACGGCGCATCAGACCGACGTAAGCCAAGTACCCCAGGACCATGATCGTACAGGATACTCTGAAAGCAGGTCTAAACCGATCCCCCAATCCAGTCCGAAATCGATTTTCGAACGAAAAAAAGCCCCAGGGAGGGGGGCTCCTGGGGCTTTCTCTTTTTCCCGCCGGCTCAGGGGTAGGGAGGGGGTTCCGGCGGAATTCTTACTTGGCTTTTCATTCAGGCTGGTCGATTTTCATCACCGTCTTCTTGTGAATCCCTTTTACCCAAGTCCAATCCGCCTCGTAAGTTTCATGTTTCTAGCCAGTGTCCTGAAAGTGCACATCGGATCCAGTTTCAGGCCTTTTAGTCCTTGGAAGTGCGGAAGCCCCAGGGAGGGGACCCTGGGGCTCTTGCAGTTCTGTCGCCAACGGGGGGGGGGGATTTGGCGACAGAGATCAAACGGGATCTTCGAATCAGCGCTCGACTCCGTGACGTTCAATGCCGTGCCGCTCGACGCCGTAAGCGGTGAGGCGAATCTCGTGAAGTACCGTCAATGCAAGATCATGCTGAGGCGAGAGGTCGAGATCTTGAGCAGCGAATCTCTGATCGAATGTGCGAATCTGCCCATCGATCGACTGGACGCAGGCTTCTGTCCCGATGCGAGATCGGCAATCGCGGACCACTTGGCGAAGATTTTCGGTTTCAATGACGATGCGGGGATCCCAATCCGCCGATGCGGGAGTCCCCGCCTGAAACAGGCCCAGGATTCGCTCCACTCCCCCGTTCACTTGAGCTCCGATCTCAGCGATAGGAGTGGAGGGAGTCACCTCGTCGGCAGCAACCGGCAAAGCCGTCTGAGCCATCGCGGCCCCCATCAAGACCGTCCAAATGATGATATTACTAAGATTCTTCACGATGTTCTCCGTAGCGTAGGACCCGACCCCCGTCTTCTAACCCGCAATGCGGCGCAGCGAAAGTTTAGTATTTAATCAAAGTGTACGAAGAGTACACATGGGCAATCTGTTCTCTGAATCCCTCAAGCAGGTTCGGGAGAGCCTGGGATTCACCAGCGCACGAAAATTCTTTCAGTTCCTCGAAGAGCGCGGCGGCGCTGGATTCAACTATTCCTATTACATGAGACTGGAAGGAGCACGAACCCTACCCTCCGCGAAAGCGGTGCAAAAGGTCGCCAGCCGCCTTCCCGAACGGGAGGCAACTTCACTCATCCTCGCCTACTGCGCATCGATTTTCCCTGAACGAACGGGTTTTTTCGAGCGCCAGATCGCTGCTTTAGTCCCTCCCCCATCCCGAGCCAACGCCTTGCGATCTCCCGGAACCACACTTTCCCGCCAAGAAGAACTGAGTGCGCGCCAGATCGCTCGGATCGCAGCCGATCGCCAAAGCTATTTCGTGTTTTTAGTCCTGACGCTCGCCCGCGAACCCATCGAGATCGCCGAGCTTCACGCGCGCTTCGGCGGGACCGCCGTTTTCCAAGTGATCGAGGGATTCCTGGAAGTCGGTCTCGTCCGTATGCTGGGGCCGGACAAAGTAGAGTCCCTTTCCAACGAGTTCCGGTTTCCTAAAGCGGATACTCCTGCCTTGAAGGAAATCTACAAGCGGCTTGACGAGTGGGACCACGAGTTCGATGGCGATCTCGGTTTCAGCGAGGAAATGGCGAAGATGTTTTTGCGCCGAACCTCTCCCCGTCAGTTCGAGCTGATCCGTAAACATTGCGAGCTCATCTTCGACTTGATCAAGACTTCTGAAGAAGTCCTGCCCGAGCACAACAACGAAGTGTTTTCGCTTCGACTGAAGGTCACGCGCGGTCGACTGCCCGGTTAGCTTCCGGTCACCGGGTAACTCGATTTCAACTGACTCCACTCCTCCGGCACGACCTGCCCTGTATTTGTATTGGACATGAGGTCGACATCGAGGGTTTGGGTCTGGTAGGCGCAATTCTCCGGGTTCCAGACGGTGTAATAGTGATCGCCGAATCCCAGAACATGGCCGACCTCGTGTGCGATGGATCGGTCCCGGACCATGGGTGCCAGCGCGACGCGATGTTGGCTTCTATCGACATAAGACCGGCCGCCCATTCCCGGAAGGTTGAAAAGCCTGAACAACTCCGGCGCCTGTGCGGGCTCCGACCAATGGATGTGAACCTGGTTCGCGTCATTGCTCCACACATGCTCGATCATCCGTGCGAGTGCAGCCCCCTGACCTTCTTCTTGAAAGTCACCCAGGTCTAACGGCAAGTCGATCGTGGTGCCCCCGATGCGCTTAGCCCCCGGGTTGGGGTTGAATCCGGTCCAAGTCTGGTCAAACTCCAACCGAACGAGTAAGTTCCGAAGAATGTCGCGCTTTCTCCCGCTCAAGGACTCCACGGAGA
>JAYVNB010000211.1:0-13498 GCA_043759365.1 Bacteriovoracaceae bacterium
CCTTCGAAACTCTTCTGAACGAATAATCATCGGAAAATTGTCCTGTCGCCCCTGGGTTTCTTAACTTTCTAGGTGCGACATCTTTCCTGACATAGGGGGGTATCAGATCATGGGCAAGTCCGAACGTGACAGAAGTGTTGGCAGCGCAAACTACTCGCCTCGTTGGTAGGTGGCCGGTCCGATTGATTCGGGGGTAGCCGCATGCGGTCCAAACCATTAACCCGCTCGCCAATCGGTCTTGAGTCGAAGTGCGCGCAGTCAAAAGTCAAAAGGTGGACTGACGATCGCTGGCTTTGGTCGCGAAGGGCCGAAAGAATCTTTAGGCCGGACCCTTCGTGGAAGCATGACGTTTTGAAGCACCACGTTGAAGGGTTCAGAAGTGGCGCGAAAAAATCTATCCACTCCATTCGGGGAAAGAGTCACGTGGGAGCCCTTAGCAGTCAGGACTGACTAGAGAGTCCTAGCAACTTTGTGTTCATCTTCGACGAACAGGATTTTCACGGGTCCAAGCTTACTTTCTTATGCTCAATTGAACGGAGTTGGGCCAAAGTTTCACTTTTGATGCGGTCGGGTATGTCCGTCCGGGTTGGCGCCCACCTTAGACCCTGCGGTGCTATTACGTCTCAGTCTGACAAAAAGTTTAGGTGATCTCATGCCTTGCGTGTGGGAATCCCTCTACCGACATTCCAGGAGGCCAAATTGAGAATCACCTTATTGATGATGCTGTGTGCCGTAGCTTTGGGCGGGCAGGTGGCCCAAGCCCAGGGAGCGAAGCTCGATCCTGCGAAGCTTGAGGAGCTCACTGGGCTCAAGGGCAAATTGAATGAGAAGGAAAACGTCTTCAAGGTCAGCCTGCCGCGAAAGGACATTCAAGCCAAGATCGCGGGAGTCAAAGCAACGCCCGGAATCGGGCTCACGGCTTGGGCCGCCTTCACTCCTGCCGGCGATCATCTGATGGTGATGGGGGACATGGTCCTCCTCGAGGATCAGGTCAACCCGGTGATGAGTGTCGCTTTGGAGCAGGGCCTCGAAGTGACGGCGCTTCATAATCACTTCTTCTGGGACTCGCCCAAGATCATGTTTATGCACATCGGGGGCATGGGGGATCAGCAGAAGCTTGCATCGAGTGTCGGTGCCGTGTTCAAGAAGATCCAGGAAGCGAGCCAGCCCACCAGGCCCGCCATGGCGGATCTCGACCCCGCCCAGTCGACACTTGACTCAAAGAAGATCGACGTGGCCTTGGGTTCGTCCGGAGAGCTCAAGGACGGAGTTTACAAGGTGACGATCGGCCGCACGACGCGGATGGGTGGGCATGAGGTCGGTAAAGAGATGGGAGTGAACACTTGGGCCGCTTTCATCGGCAGCGATGGAAAGGCCGTGGTGGACGGAGACTTTGCGATGCTCGAAAGTGAGCTTCAGGGCGTTCTCAAAGCTCTTCGCAAGTCGGGAATCCTGGTCGTAGCGATCCACAATCACATGACCGAGGAGAATCCCCGGATCATGTTCTTACATTTTTGGGGAGTGGGTCCAGCTCAGGTGCTCGCTCAAGGGATCCGTTCGGCTTTGGATACGCAAAAACACTGAACAAGGAGGGGCAGATGAAAACTAAGTCGATTTTGGCAGGTCTGGTGGGGTTGTCTGTCGTGGCGGGAATTCCATTCGCGCATGCGGCGGGTGAGATTCGGGTGGCCTGCAAGAAAGAGTTGAAGAGTTTCAAGTGCGGAGCGGCGACCGAGCAGGAGGCACACAAATGCCTGGAGTCCCATGAGGCTCACGACAAGAAGAATGATGGCTTCAGTCAGGTTTGTTACGAGGCCCACGAGGCTTTCGAGAAGAAGTCGGGAGCCGAGGAAAAAGGCGAGGCCCGCGAGTAGCTCCACGTCCAGGTAAGCAGTTGCGCCGTTTGGGTCAAGGTGGGTGGAGTGTTTGAACCGAAGTTTAAGCCCTCCAAGCGAAGGACTCACCCTGGCCTGTTGCGAAGATCAATCAACCGAAGCTCAAAATACCGAGGTCGACACTTGATGAACCGATCGAATCCCATCCGAGTGGGCATCCTTTATCCGGGGAGTTTGGAAGAAAGAAGAAGCGTGAACCGTGAGAATCGGAAGCTGCCCCTGGCGTTCGACGCGCTGGAAAGCTTGGGTGCCGCTGCCGAGCCTGCGATTTACCACGACGACTTCAGTGATGAGGTCATACAGCAGCTGTTGAAGCTGGATGCAGTCCTGGTCTGGGTGAATCCGATCGTAGAAGGCCGAGATCGTTCCAAGCTCGACTCGATGCTTCGAGAAGTGGCGGCGGCAGGCGTCTATGTGAGTACTCACCCCGATACGATCCTGAAGCTCGGGACCAAAGATGTTGTGTATCAGACACGCGAGCTCGGATGGGGATCAGACACGCACCGCTACTCGAGCTTGGGTCAAATGCGAGAAGAGCTTCCGGCACGGCTGTCGCGCGGCGAAGTTCGTGTCCTGAAGCAGTACCGGGGTCACAGCGGGATTGGCATCTGGCGTGTCGAACGGGAAGCCGCTCAAGGAGTTGTGGACGGCAAGTCGCTCCTTAGGGTCCGTCACGCGAAATCAGACTGCGTAGAAGAGGTCATTCGTCTGGATGATTTTTTGGAGCGGTGTCTTCCGTACTTCAATGCGCTGAATGGCGAAGGCCGCATGATCGATCAGGCGTGGCAGTCCCGCCTGCCTGAAGGAATGGTTCGGTGTTACCTGGTCCAAGGCCAAGTGGAAGGGTTTGGGCGCCAGGAAATCGTAGCTTTGCATCCTTCGGAGCCAAATCCGACGAAGCGCCACTATCACCCGCCGACCTTGCCCGAGTTCCAGCGGCTCAAGGCGCTCGTCGAAAAAGAGTGGGTGCCTGGAGCCCAGCGACTCTTGGGGATCAAGACGGATGACCTGCCGATGCTCTGGGACTGCGACTTCATGTTCGGTCCTCGGGATGCGGAAGGTAAAGACACCTATGTCTTGTGCGAAATCAACGTCAGTTGCGTCTCACCGTTTCCTGACTCGGGAGCGGCGCCACTTGCCAGGGCGCTCACTGCACGGGTTCAGGGCTGACAGTGAAGGCGCACTCTCAAGGGTTTGAAATGACTATGCGGAAACGCCTTGGTGGTTTTCAGCTGCCTAACGTGTTGAATTGCGCTTACCTAAGATTGGATTGGACTGCGCCATGATGGGAAGTTTACAGAAGTGGACAGGTCCTGGTTACGCCCTGATCGCAGCGGCATTGTTTGGCGTTTCACCCACACTAGCCAAAGGCATCATCGGTGATTCATCGCCCGTTCTTTTGGCGGGGCTGCTCTATGTTGGTTCGGGGCTGGGGCTCAGCGTTTTCATGCTCGTTTCCTCGAGTGGATCCTTCAGGGAGCTCGGTTCGCTATCATTCCGGAAGCGGATGAAACTTGCGGGCGCCACGTTGGCTGGAGGGATCCTTGCACCACTGTGCCTCGTCTACGGGATTCGTCTCGGGACGGCTTTCGAGGTTTCGCTTCTCCTGAATCTTGAGAGCGTCACAACCACCGTGATCGCGTGGTGGGTTTTTCGGGAGCACGTCGGGAAGCCCGTTTGGGCGGGTAAAGTGCTCCTCATCCTAGGAGGCATCGCCATCAGTTACCATCCCCAGAGCCCGGTGCTCTTCACTCTCTCAGGATGGCTTGTTTTTCTGGCCTGCGTTTTTTGGGGCATTGATAATAATTTGACCCGGGATGTGGATGAGCTTTCACCTTCTGTTCTTGCGGCGACAAAAGGCTGGGTTGCCGGGAGCTTCAACGTAGCGCTGGCCTTCGGTCTTGGGGTAGGCCGGAGCATGGGTGCGCTGGGAGTCGCTGAGACGCTCTCGATCGGTGCGTTTAGTTACGGCATGAGTTTGGTTCTTTTTATCCTCGCACTTCGAAAGCTCGGATCGTCGCGAACGAGCACCTACTTTGCCGTAGGACCGTTTTTTGGAATGTTCTTCGCTTTGCTCGTATTGGGGGAGCGCCCAAGTCACTTTCAATGGGCTGCGGCCGCGATCATGGGGTTTGGGCTTTGGGTCCTGTCCCATGAATCGCACGAACACCAGCACACCCACGAGGTTTTGACCCACCGCCATCGGCACGTGCACGATGAGCATCACCAACATTTGCATTCGGGAACTGAGGGAGAGGAGCCTCACGACCATGTCCACACCCATACGGGACTGACCCACACGCACCCTCACTGGCCAGATATCCATCATCGACATCGGCATCTCAAATAGTTGCACCGGCGTCACCTCCCGACGCCTCGAAAATCCAGCCTCGGTGCTCGCGGATTACAGCGCCTTTTTCCTCAGGGCTTCCCTCCCTTGAGAACAATTGAAAGTTTCCAGAGCTTCAAGGGCCTAGGGCGCGCTAGGCCGATCAGCGAACGGTGATGGATCCCGAAGTTTCAGTGCCGTGGATCCCGCAGCTGAATGGGAAACTCCCGGCAGTTACGGGAGTGATGAGTTGAACTCCGTCCATGTCCTTCATCGCCATCGTATTGATGCCGAGTCCCGCCGAGATCATAGCGAACATGTGATCGTTCGGCGTCTTCAGTTGGATCAGGGTCGCTTTGCCGGCTGGAATCTGGAGCGCCGCTGGAGAGCAAGTGCCGTCCGCGTTTCCATTGACGGTTTGTACTTCGAACGAAGCAAATCCGTCGTCTTGAGCACCCGCCGAGATCCAACCCGAGATGGCGCCCAGCTCATCGTCATTGAGGTACGCTGGATCCATTTCTCCCATGGGCTTTGGCATGACGTGGTCTTTGACTGAGCGATAGATAGGGCTTGTTTCCGGTAGGCCGGGTTGAACCTGGGCCAGCACCCCAGTCAGCGAATCAAAGTTCGCTTTGACGAGCCCGTCGCCGTCTCCCACTTTTGCGGAATGGCATGTCACGCACTTCGGTACGAGGATGTTCTTCTGAATCCAGGAAAGGCTCGGTGGTGGGAGGGGCGCAACCGAGCCTGCAAAGGTTGATGAGAGGTTGAGGAGTAACGCAGCTTGAGCACACACAGCGAACGAGGATCGGAAAGTCATGACGCGGCATTACCACGGGTTCCAGGCGTATTCAAACCCGCAGGTTTGCAGGCTTTGGTGCCAGGTCTGAAAGCTCCAGCATTCGAGCGAGGTGCAATGTTGCAACGCGTTATAAATCATGATAGGAACCCGCACTGGTAAACCTATGGCTAAATTCCGAGACTTCTCGTCTTGCCTGATGCTGCTCATGATTCTGATCGGCGCCCACGCGCGCGCCGATATTCAGTTCCAAAACGGGACGTATTTCGGGTCAGTTCAGTTGGAGGAGATCCGCCCTGTGATCCCCATGCGACTCGACGCCTTTTCGGTGCAGCCATCTCAAGGCGCGTTTCCGCACCTTGAAACGATCCTCAAGGTGAACTTGGGTGGTTTTGAGGGCCCGGAGTACACGACTTATCATTTCAAGACGGTGGCGTATGACTTCTCCCAAGGGGTCATGACACTCGATGATCCGGCGCTCGATGTCACGGCGGTCTTACAAGTCTCGAGCAATGATTCGTTCGTTATCTTAGATGGATCGCTGACCTATCGTCCTACATTGAAGCGCGGACATCTTCATCTCGAGATGTCCACGGATGGAACTCCGATCTCGCTCCCTACCGCTTCGCCTATCATGCCGCTCCTTGCGGGAGAGTATAGCGGACTTTGCGATGGGCAGTCGGCAGCGCTCCAGATCGAAACGGGTCGCGAAACAAGCCTTGACCGGATGTCGAGGGGAGACCTGGATAAGTACACGGTGTCCGGAAGAATCGGTAATCGATCCCTCTGTGTCGGAACGGATCAAATCTGCGCCAGCCGCTTTTTCTCCAAAGGGATCTATCAGCTTTTCAGCGGCCAGCTCCAGCTCTCGGGAGCGCAAGGCAATCTCAACTGCCAAGCGGATGGAGGTACGCTTCAATGCACCCAATCCGTCTTGGGCCATATCCAGAATTGCAACTTTGCCAAGCCCGATGCGTCGCCGATTCACGAGGCCGCCTCGTTTCCTGCTCGATATCACCTGCCGGTGACCGCCGACCAAAGCACCGTGCTTCCGACCTCAAGTCCTCCTGACAATGCTGCCTTGATCGAAGCACTGAGCGGTGACTATTACGGAATTCTTCATCACGAGCGTTCCGACGCCTATCAACTGGTCGTCTTCAAAGTCGCCGCTTCTAACTCCAATAGTTTTGCCGGAAATCCAAACGACGTGAACATCAGCTCGACTCTCGGGCTCGTGCTTGGCAATTCCTGGTCGAGTCCAGCAATCCAGGCTCAGGTCTTTGAGCGAAGATCCTTCAATTGGGTCCCGTTCTTTACCCTTTCAAGCGACCAGACGGACGGGGCGTTCGTCGTGACGGGCTGGAAAAAAGGTTTCATCTCCGGTGATTGGATTTCGAAGGGATTCGGACGCGTCGGGACGATCGAGCTGATTAAAGGCCAAACGCCTGTCCTGCCGGCAACTCTAGCGATTCTGCCGGTGCCGGGCGGAAACTATATCGGTCCTACCAGCGGGGCGACCGTTCGAAACAACAGGAACCTCACGCTTTCGCTTTTCGCTCTGGAGAGTAGTGGAATGCGCAATACCGCTCAGCTCACCGGGGAGTCCTACAGCGCGGTGGGACCGGTGGTATCGATCGCCTATGATTCCGGAGCCTACGACTTTTACAGCGGCAATCTGAGTTTGTTGAGGCTGGTGGAGCCCAACCAAGTCCTGACGACCGGGAGTCTCGATGCCCACGGCGGATTGTCGTTGGTGTGGCCTTCCTCACCGGTGCCAGGTGTGATCATGTCGGGCTACGGACTGCGACCTTTCGGTCAAAACCCGGGACCCTAGGAGAGGAATGCCCATGGAATCATCGAGAAGAACTTTCATTGGGAGCCTGAGTGGTCTGGCTCTCTTTTCGCTCTTGGGCCGAAGGGGACGTGAGCTACTCCCGCTTGAGTCGTCAGCACTAGCCGATTCTGCGCCCGGTCTCTCGCCGTCAACCGGATACGTTCCCGTCCAGACTCTGGGGATTCCAACGCTTCCGTACGTAATGAATCAGGGAGCTAAAGAGTTCCATCTCGAGGCCACGTCAGTCGTTTCGACGCTTCCCGATGGGAGCGATCCCATGATGACGAGGCGGCGCCCAGTCAACCTCATGGGCTACAATCAATCGACGATCGGGCCAACGATCGAAGCGGTCGAAGGCGACCGGGTGCGAGTAGTATTCACGAATCGATTGTCCGAAGGCACCACCGTGCACTTCCATGGGATCGAGCTTCCGATCGAAATGGACGGCGTGCCCGGATTATCGCAGGACGTGGTGCAGCCAGGAGGGCAGTTCATCTACGAATTCACGGTCGACCGGGCCGGTACGTTCATCTACCATCCGCACTTCAATGCGATGAAACAGATCGGCCTGGGCATGATGGGCTTCTTTGTCGTCCATCCGAGAAACCCTCTGCCTGAGCTCAAGGTCGATCGCGACTACGCCTTCATGCTTCATACGATCCGGCTCGATCCAGGAAGCCCGAATCCCGACGTCATGGAAATGAGTGAGTTCAACTACTACCTGATGAACGGCCGCGTTGGCGAAGGCGAGGGCTCGAGCACCGGTATTCCGCCCATGAAGGCTCGCGTGGGAGAAAGGGTCCGGGTCCGAGTGTCAAATCTCAGCATGTTGACTCATCCCATTCATTTGCACGGACATACTTACGGCGTGTCTGATTGGGGCGGAGGCTACATGCCGCAATCCCAGTGGATTAAAGCGAACACAATCAACATCAGCGCAGGCGAGGTCAGAACTTTGGAGTTCGTCGCTCGGGCGCCGGGGAAGTGGATGTTTCACTGCCATTTTACACATCATCTTATGAATGATATGCACAGGCCTTCGATGCCAGGCGATCCGTCCATGGGAAGCATGCCCTCGATGGAAATGGGCGGTATGTCCACTTGGATCGAAGTCACTTGAAACCGGGAATGGAGATCCACATGAAAAAGATCATTTTGACCTTGAGCCTGTTCGCACTGCCGATTGCTGTCCACGCTGCGGACAATGCACTGTCGCAGACCGAGCTCATGTCGATCACTCAGAAAGCGCTCGATGCCTATTCGGCCGCAAATCCGATGCTGGTCACCAAGATTGCCGGGTTCAAAACTTCGACCATTGGTCAGGACGGCAAAGTCGTGATCTCCGTCAATCATGACGGCATGGCGATGCAGGGTACCTACTCTTGCATTCGCCAGACAGACAACACTTTCGTCTGCAGCGGACAATGAGGTTGGCTGGCTAAGTCGACGTCATCGAAGACTTAGCCACTTTACCGCCAATACTGAGTCGACCATTACCTGATCTCACCTTACCCCGCCAAGAACGCGAAGCCCGAGCCCACCCAATAAATCGCGACCGAAACGCCATAGGTGACCTTCGACCAACGTCGGGCACTCGCGCAGGCACGAGCCGCGTCTGCGTCCAACGGACAAGGCAGGTTTCGCGCCCGCCACTGAGCGACGCCAGCGAGGATCAGCATCACGCCCGCACTCCCGAAGAGTCCAACCTTATGCTCGGAAAGCCAAATCAGCTGAGGAAATTTGGACACAAGTCCAGCGAACGCCGCCCCCATCCCGAGCGCCACAAACAGTGCCGGCAAAGCGCAGCAGACCAGAGTGCTCGCCGAGGTAAACAGACTAAAGAACGGGAGTAGGCTTCTTCGTTCCATTTCGCCTTACTTTCTCTCGATCTTTTCGACGGAGTACCCCGAGTCCTTCAAGAGACTCGTGATCCGGTCATCGGTGAGCGATTTACCGTCCTTCATGGCGAGACTGACTTGATGCTTCTCCAAGCTCACGTTGATCTTGTCGACCGCATCTTCTGCCGTGAATTTTTTCTTGATCCCCTGGGCGCAGAACGAACAAACCATTCCGTTCACCGTGACATCGACATTCTGGGCGGCAGCGAAAACCGGTGCTCCTTGGTTCATGACTAGCGCCAATCCGACGATGATTCTTTTCATGGGGACCTCCTCAGTCAAATACCGGTTAAATATGGATCATGAAGTTGAAATTCGCCTCACCCTTGAGGCTCATGCCGGGCTCGAACAGAACGTTTTGATAAAACATCCGGATGAGCGGAGTGACCGTAGTCTCGGCCGTCACCGAGCTGTTTCTCTCGAACTGGAGGATGAGCCAACTGTGAAGCTGATCGTATTCAACCAAGTAGGGTGCGAAACCAACACGGAATCTGCCAAAATTGTAGGGGTCAGATTTAACCAGGCGCACTGCCTGGAGTTCTGCGTCCAAGTAATATTGCCTGCTCTCCCAGTCGACCTGAAGCTCGGTATTGAGTGCTCCGCTTGCGCGGTGATCCCGCACCTCGACTCCGTAGCCCGCGTTCGCGAAAACATTGGCCTGCGAGCCCGGGTTGTTCCAACGCTTGAGAAGCAAATCTGCTTGAGGAAAGTAGAATTCACGATTCCCCACGCCACCTCGAAGTCCAAAGTACTCGATGGCCGGCGCGAACCCAGATGTGACCGAGTAATTGGCAACCAACTGGGTCATGGACGGCGAGCTCCAGCCCATTAGTCCGACGCTCCCTCGATAGGCCACGGACATTGCCAGCGAGTCCTGAGCCAAGAGCAGCCCTGCGGCCCAACTCGTCCAAGCCAAGACACCCAGCCACTTCACCTTACGTAGAAGCATGGATCACCCACTTCAGCCGAAGGCCCCAACTGAGTTCCAGGGTCGCTGCACCGGCTAAGATCGCTCCAACCAGCCAGCTCAGCGCAAACCCCACTGCGATTTCTACATCGAGCATCAGGAATGCACCCAAGGAGAGTAGTGTGAGTGCCGAGATCTGAAGTAACCGATGACTTCTCAGGACGCGAACTTCCTCGGGACGAAGCAGGAGTCCTCCCAGCGCAAGCGACGTCCCGGTAAACAGACCGCCACAGGCGATCATGCAGCCATGGGAGCCGAAGCTCATGAACGCATGCATCAGTCCCATTCCTTCTCCGAAGGTGCGCACCCCGAACTGGGGACAAATGGAGAGTGTGGCCAATGCGCTGATGAAATGGAGGAGGGCAATCTTCGAAAACACGGCCCAAGCGTTTGGATTCAGCGCTTGATGAATCTGCGAGAGGACTCGAGTTGTCAGTGCTCGCGGGGGGACGACCTGGGTCGCTCCCAAGAATTCAGCATAATCCGTTTCGATGCCTTCGTTATCTTTCTTCAACTGACCCGCCCCTATTCTGATGAAGTGATGCCCGCGACTCCCTATCTCAATAACGACTCGTGTTGCCGATTTGTGACAGAGGGTGGTCCGAATCCGAATCGACCCAATTCAGCTCAGTAATATCAACTATTTGCGAACGCCTGAACGAAGCCGTTTCAGACCCCGGCTGATCATCTGACGGATCGCCGGCTGACCTTGATTCAACTGCCGGGCAATCTCTTCATAGGAAAACTCGTCCAGGACTCGTAATTGGATCGCGCGCCTTTGCGCATCAGGCAACGCGGCCAGCTGCGCCAGAAGCGGGCTTTCCAATCCCTGTGAATTATTGTCCTGCTCGGGCGCTGGAACGGTGGAGAAGTACTCGGCTGTGTCGACGAGAGTCTCGCGAGACGCCTTCTCTTTTTTTATGTGGTCCAAGAGAGCGGAACGGACAATCACGAAAAGCGATTGAAGAAATGGGTGCTCGTTCGACAGGGTCGCTCTCGAGCGATGGAGCTTCAGAAACGCTGCTTGGAAGACTTCGTCAGCGACTTCCGGAGCGCCCAACCGCTTCAATAGGTAGCCATAGACTCGGCCCGAGTGGCGGGCGTAAAGCGATTCGAACGCTTTTTCGTCCCCCGCCCGGTAAGCCGCATACAGCTCGTCATCCGTCATTTAAAGTCCATTATACCCCCGCCCCGTATCCATGTCTGTGGTAACTATTCAGAAAATAAGAGCCAACACGTCAATTATGGGGCGGTAAAAAAATATATTGAGCAGGGTTGTCACAACGGCCGAGACCGGATCGTTATCGATTGTGACTGACGGCTATTTTTTCGGAACCCTGAACGAGGATAGGCGCAATGTACGGTTTCAGCTTGAGTCATCTTTTGGTTTTACTGGTTGTCGTCTTACTCTTTGGAGCGAAGCGGCTACCCGAACTCGGAAGGGCTTTGGGAAGCGGCGTCCATGCCTTCAAGAAGGGTTTGGAAGGAGAGTCCTACTCCCAAGAACGCTTGAGCTCGACGGTGCCATCTGCCCTAAGAAAAGGAACTGAAGAGTCATGAGCCAAGATAACAACGAGCGCCCTAAATCCAGCTTTTCGAGGCGTGATTTCATCACAGCTGCCGGGACCGGGGGCGCGGCCTTGGGGGCGGGATTGATCCTCGGAAACCCCCAGGCCGCTTGGGCTCAAGCCCAAACTGCCGGGAGGAGTCACGCTGCAACTCCTCCCGGCTGGTCCAATGCGTTTCAACCCGCGGCGACAGCGCCTCTCTACGATCCGCGGCAAGCCCCGAAGCCCGGCGAGAAGATCCACGAGTTCGATATCGAACTGACGATCTCCGTCCATGAGATCGTCCCTGGCATCAAGATCCACGCGTTCACCTACAACGGAACCTACCCGGGCCCGGAGATCCGCGTCCCCGAGGGCGACTGGGTCCTGGTCAACTTCACGAACCGCACTTCAGAAGTCCACACGATCCACTGGCACGGCATCATCCTCGCCTGCGAGATGGACGGAGTGCCCAACGGCACGCAGTGGGGAGTTGGTCCCAACCAGACCTTCAAGTACCTGTTCCGTGCACAGCCCGCGGGGACGCACTTTTACCACTGCCACAACATGACGAACCTGCACGTTCAGGCGGGGATGTTCGGCTCCTTCATCGTCGAGCCCAAGGAGGACTTGGTCAAGCGCGTGTTCCCTTACGAGCGCGAGTACACGATGCTCCTCAGCGAAGTCGACACCGTCATGGTCGAGCGCCAGATGGAGGAGATGCTCCGAATGATGGGGTCGATGGAGAAGATGAACCAATCCCCCAAGCTCATGAAAGAAATGAACGGACGCATGATGGGATGGTTCGCCAACAAGAAGGCGTTCATTGAAGCTGTCAAATCCGGCTACATCCCGCCTTACGTCGCCTCCCAGACCGGTCGAAACGTTCTCCCCAACTTCAACTTCTTCATGATCAACGGCAAGTCTTACCCCATGACTGACGAGATGATGATCCGTACGGGTGAGAACATCCGGGTGAGACTGGTCGGCGCAGGCGCGGTGCCACACTACATGCATCTCCACGGACACGACTTCTGGCATGTCTGCCAGGATGGCTCACCCGTTCAGTCGCCTGTCCGGCTCAACACCATTCCCGTGCTACCGGGCACGACGTCCGACATCATCATCCAAGGTTCAAATCCAGGAATGTGGCATTTCCACGACCATAGCGATCTGGCGAGCACGAACAATGGAATCTTTCCCGGCGGTATGATGACGATGCTCATGTACGAGGACGCAGCCGAACACGGCGTGAAGGTTCCCGAGATCGTGCAGGTGAACTCATGATTTCTCTTCTACTGGCGGCCTTACTGGGGTCACAAGCTTGGGCGACGATGGCGCAACCCGTCCCCGTCCCGGAAGACGAGAGCACGGCTCCCCAGATCGAGATTCAAGGCGTGGGTGTCGGCACCTTCGGAGCCGGGCGCGGATCCGAGCGCCCCCAGGGCGAGACGGGCGTGAATTTCAGCGACTCAGCCCTCTTTATCGGTGGAGCCCAAAAACTCTACAACGGCGGGGTCGGGAGCGTTGGTTTCGGAGGATTGACGCTCGATCAATCGAATACAGGTCTCGGTACCCAGCTCTTTTTGCATCAAGCCTTCGTGGATTATCAGTCGGAGAGTTTCGAAGTGATCATCGGGAGGACCGACAATCCTACGGCTCACCTGGTCGACTTCCCGACGCTTCGGGGTGATGATCTAGTCAACTTGACGAACCCATTGGATCCGTTTTCGAACGGGCGGAACGTCGAAGAGCATCGTTACTCGAACGTCGCCCAAATCACTTTCAACCAAGACTTGAAATTCTTCGAGAGCTTTCACGGCCAGCACTTGATCAACAGCGCCGGGATCGGAACCGACACGGGGACCAACTCGTTCGGTGCTACGTTCGAAGTTCTAGGCGCCCCTGGAATGGAAGCATTTGAGACTTTTCCGTCTCTCGGAGTCGGATATGAGCACATTCCCTCGTTCTCGGGCGCGAGCGGGGGGCTTCACCAGATCGATGGCGGGGGTGTATTGAACTTGAACCAAAGCGTGACGAATCGCTGGGATCTGAGAGCCCAGGACATCGTGAGCCTAGGCGACGACCTTCGTTCGCTGAGGAGCGTCTCAGAAACGTTTCAGGCTGACTCCAATGCCCTGGCGATCGCGATCCGATACCTCCACAGCCCCTTTGGTCTTCCGGGATACCAAGTCTCCCTGACCGGCGGTTACAAGAGCTACTTCAAAG
>JAYVNB010000212.1:0-4471 GCA_043759365.1 Bacteriovoracaceae bacterium
ATGATTCATTTCCTGAATGGATCCCGGAAGCTTGTCTTGGGCATTGTCCAGGAAGGTTCGCTCGGCTTGGCTCCGGGCCTTGGAAGCAGGGACCAGGGCATTGACCACCGCTCCCGTGAACACTGCAAGCGCGAAGAAGGCCAGGCCTGCGCGAAGGGTGGATCCGATCTCCGTAGCGTCGAACGGTCGAGAAGGTTTCCTGAGAACGAGTTCGGTTTGAAGCTGATTGTAGAAAAGCAGCGTCAGGATGAATCCCAAGACATAAGCCAGGAGTTCACCGAGGCTCGGGGGGTTGCCGTTGATGGCACTGAACACGATCATCAAAGCGCTTCCGCCCAGACTGATCAAGAGGTGACCCTGGGCGGTGGCCAAGGCTACGGAAACCGCTGCGACGATGAACACGGAGTCGCCGACCTCAAATGGCTTCCGGAACCAGATCATCGCGATGAAGTAGAGCACTGAGATGCTGTACTTGGCCAAAGCGTTGATGATCCTCCTGCGGCCGCTTCGAGCTTCGAGAGCGAGCTGGGCGATCTCATCGGACTTCGGATCCTCCAGACGCGTTCCACAATAAAAAAAGCGATTTTCGTCCTCCAGGGCCTGGTCTTTCTCGAGCGGAACCTGCCCCTGTTCGAAAAATCTCGTGCCCGTGACCAACTTGTGGAGAAAAATCGACCAACCCACCAAGGCGCAGAGGATCATGGCTTTTCCCGGCAAACTGCCGCGCGCGATCCAGATCCAGATGCAAAGTGTGGACGCTAAGCATCCCATCGTGCGGCTGTAGGCGGGTGAAACGTCGCTCATGTCCGGCTTGGAGCTCAAATTGCGGCGCTCCTCGGGTTGGCCATACTTTCGACGATCGGTAGCCCCTTTCGCAGGGCATAGGTGGGAATCTCGAGATGTAAGCAGGCTTGCAGGATGCGGTCATGCATCAGCTTGGCCTCGTCCTTCTGGCGATTGAAATAGGTTGCCAACATGGGGTCGTCGAGCACTCGCCTCCCGAAGGTCGAAGCATCGATGAACGCGGCGGAGATGCTGACTGCGCGCTCGCGCAGTAATCCGAAAGCGGAGAGAAGGCGGGCATCGTCATTCTGATACAAAGGACCCACGTAGATGAGGGAGGAGCCGAAGGGAATGTTCTCGGCCATGTTCAGGATTTCTTCTTCCGAGCTCGCGCCTTGCATCGGCTTCAAAGCGGTGACCTTCTCGACCAGCCATTGGCCATGCTCCACTCCTCGTCCGAAGGGGACGTGGATCCCTTGGCTCGAGAGCTGGATGGGAAACGATCTTGCCAGGTTTTCGTGGATCAGCGAGATCGCCAGATCCTTGGCGTATTCCCAGCTGCTTTCGTCCTTGAGGCCGATGTGATTGCGTTGGTCCATGTCCACGAACAAGGTCACGTCGGTGCTGACGGAGTTCTCGAGCTCCTTGACGACCAAGGATCCGTGTCTGGCGGAGAGTCGCCAATGAATTCGAGTGATCGGATCACCCTTTACGTAGTCGCGCACTCCCAGGACATTGACCGAGTTGCCAGCGATCGGGCTTTCTCTCAAACCGCTGCCGCTCGAGGAGAGAGAGGCCGGTAACTCGAAATCGTGGAGGGCGATCGTTTTCGGCAGCACTTCGATGTTGTCGCTCTGGGTCTGGGTCATGGTGAACTGGAAAATGCCGAACGGGTCCCCGATCAGTGCCGATGTCGGACCGAAGTGGTAAGCTCCCATGCCCGCGTCGCATTGCCAGATGCAGGGCAGTTTCCGGATTTCGCCAGGCTTCAGCGGAGGACTGATCGGAATGAGTCGGCGGAACTCCCTCGAGCCGTTGAAGTGATCCACTAGGATCAACGAATCCGCCTTGAATGGACTCGTGTTGCGGATCTCGAGCACGGCGGTGACATCGGAATGCTCGAGCGACGCGCTGGGCACTATCCGGGTTACATAGACTCCGAGCGCGATCTGGCGGGCGCGCAGATAGAGGAATCCGAGAAAAGCGACTCCGGAGAGCAGTGCAACGATCGCCGGGCGTCCAAAAAATGCGGTGAATGCGAGCAGGACCAGGAGGATCAGGCACATCGAAAACGGATTGTATGCGCTCCCCCGCGCGCGGAACACGTCGGCGATCCATTGGCTCAAGGTCCAGCTGGTCGGGGCGGCTTCATCACCGCTTCTTCGGAAATAGTCTGCGAAGGAACGGGATCGAATGACCCTCGTTGAAGCCGCGCGACGGGATCTGGATCGACGGGAATTCACTGACCGGTACCCACCGGAACCTTGACCTCGGCGATGAGGCGGGTCAGGATCTGGTCCGTGGTCTGTCCCTGCATCCGTGCTTCGCTGCTTCGGACGATCCGGTGGCCCAATACAGGTTTGGCCAATTGGAAGACGCTCGACGGCGTCACGTAGGGCCGTCCTTCGATCAAGGCCATGGCCTGGGCGGCGCGAACGAGGGCGAGCATCGCCCGAGGGCTCGCTCCGAGCTTGAGGTCCGAGCAGGTGCGGGTCTTTTCCACCAGGTCCATGGCATACTCGTGGACCTCATCGGAGACCTTGACCTGGGGAAGGATCTTTCGGATCCGGCTGATCTGATCGATTGTGACCGCGGGTGCCAACGAGTGGATCGGATGAGCCGAGTTCTGGTTCTTCACGAGCTGGATCTCCTGCGCCCGCGCGGGGTAACCGAAGGAGAGCTTGAACATGAATCGATCCAACTGAGCCTCGGGAAGCGGAAAGGTCCCTTGGTGCTCGAGCGGGTTCTGGGTCGCCAGCACGAAGAACAGGGGAGGCAGAGTGTGGGTCTTGCCCTCGATCGTGACTTGGCTCTCGGCCATGGCCTCGAGGAGGGCTGCTTGGGTGCGGGGGGTTGCCCGATTGATCTCGTCGGCGAGCAACAGTGTCGTGAACACTGGGCCAGGTTGAAACTGGAAGCCCGATGTTTGTTGATTGTAGATCGATGTACCGAGGATATCGCTCGGGAGCAGGTCGGGAGTGAACTGAACCCGCTTGAAGTCCGAGTCCACTGAGCGAGAGATCGAGCGCGCCAGCATCGTCTTGCCGGTACCCGGAACATCCTCGATCAGGACGTGTCCCCCGGCGAACCATGCGCAAAGCACGAGTTTGATCCGGTCTGATTTACCGAGGATGATTTTTTCTACGTTCTGGACCAGGCTATTGATCGTCTGCACTGTCTCGCGCATGACTACAATTGTCCAAGCGCGGCTTCCCTTTTTCAAGGACCCACTGTAGTTCTCAAGGGATGAACGAGAATCTCAGCGTTACTTTGACGGAAAAACGCAGTTTTCCACCGAGCGAAGCCTTTAGCAGTCAAGCAAATGTCGATCCTGCCACATACGAGCGCCTTTTGCGCTTCGGTCAAGCCGATTCGACGAACTACTGGGCCGAAGCCGCGTTGGACCTGCAGTGGTCGAAGACCTGGGATCGAGTCCTGAGCTGGAACCCTCCTCGCGCCAAGTGGTTTGAAGGAGGGCGTCTCAATGCCGCAGTCAACTGCTTGGATCGCCACCTTCCGACTCTGGCTCAAAAAGCCGCCATCATGTGGGAAGGCGAGCCGGGCGAAGTCGTCACGTGGACCTACTCCGAGCTTCATTCCCAGGTCGTGCGTTGCACGGCGGCCCTGCGCAAACTCGGACTGAAGTCGGGAGACACGGTCGCCATCTACATGCCGATGGTTCCCGAGGCCGTGGTGGCCATGCTGGCCTGTGCCCGCGGCGGGTTCACCCACACAGTGGTCTTCGGTGGTTTCAGCAGCGAGGCCCTGAAAGACAGGATCCAGGATGCGGAATGCAAAGCAGTCATCACCGCCGACTTCGGCTTCCGCAAGGGAGCACCGGTCGCGTTGAAAACCCAGGTCGAAGGTGCGGTCGCCCAGTGTCCCACTGTTCGTTCCATCGTCACGGTTTCGCGGGCACTCGCTGGACAACCTGCTCCGGAAACGTCGCGCTCATTTTCCGCGCGAGGTGCCGGTATCAAATCCCATCAGTCGGGCTCGGTGTCCGAGTACGGCTGGCACGAACTGCTTTCCGCCGTCGGCGCTTCCGAGCAAAAGGAGCTCGGGCGGGCCGAAGATGTCGAGTCCGAGCATCCCTTGTTCATCCTCTACACGAGCGGCACCACGGGCAAGCCCAAGGGGATCGTCCACAGCACCGCGGGCTACCTCACCGGCGCGCTTCGGAGCTTCAAAGACGTTTTCGACATCAAACCGCAAGATCTCTACTGGTGCACCGCCGATATCGGCTGGATCACCGGCCATACTTATGTGGTCTACGGTCCGCTGGCCGCGGGCGCTACTGTGTTCCTGTATGAGGGAGCACCCACGCATCCGGAAGGCGACCGCTTTTGGGCGATGATCGAGCGGCATCGGATTAGCATCCTTTACACAGCACCCACTGCGATCCGCGCATTCATGCGCTTGGGCGATGGGCTGCCTGCTGCACGGGATCTGAGCTCGCTTCGCCTCC
>JAYVNB010000213.1:0-13450 GCA_043759365.1 Bacteriovoracaceae bacterium
CGAAGGTATTGATGGCCTTTCAGAAACACATGCGCAGGCTATCAACGTCACGCTAAGCTCTTTTCTATGCTGCGACCCGCTTAATACCACAGGGGTATCTCTCGCACGTTTCCCTATTCACCTACTGCTAGTGCATGTGGAACGAGTTCCGTAGCGCTACCAGTCCGCAGGCCGGATTTTGGATCAATCCGAATAATCATTCCCATGCCCGTATCGGCAAAGCCTGCAGGTTGTGAGAAGTGTATTCCCTTCGTCTCAAAATCGCTCACCCAGGTTTTTGGATAACGCTTATCCAACAGCATAGTAAGGTTTCTATAGTCTGTAATGGCTCCGAACCGAGGCAGCTCTAGGGCCTTTTGTGGAGACAATGCATAGTCCATTAAATTGACAGCGATTTGAAAGGCCGCTTGAGAAAGTCCTGATGCGAAGAATCCGGCGGCAATGATTGGCTTGTCATTTTGAAAGATCAAAACTGGGTTGATACTGTCCAAAGCTCGAACCCCTGGCGGGGCATCCATCGCAACCGCATGAGCGGTATTGAGGCTCACACCATCGGTGAAAAAACCGAAATCGCCCCAGGGTTGGGCGTTGATTGTATGGACTCCAGTTACCATGTTGCCTTCTCGGTCAACCACCACGGGATTACAGGAATGGCTACCCTGTGGTTGAGTGAATGGAGCAGGGATCATCGGATCAATAATTTTTTTCCAAACGGCCGAAGCGAGGGACCCTTTCAGCAATTGGTTCATTTCATCGAGAGTTTCGAGTCGTTTACTGAATTGAGCGAATCGAAAGGTTTCCTGGCGAGTGAATAAGTGCGCTCGAAGCATCGTTTCAAATAACTTTTCATTTTCTGAAAAATGCTTGCCCTCTCCAAGCTTAGGGAGGTTTTCAAGGGCCTTGAGGCTCAGTAAGAGTTCAAAACCTCCAAATGAACGATAGGATGAAGTTTGAACCCTGAAGTTTCGGTAGTTCGTTTCTAGCGGTTCGCTCCAATAGACCTGATAGGAAGCCAAATCCTGTAAAGTCAGCTTCCCGCCAGACGCTTGAATCGTATGAACCAGGTTTTTGGCGAACCTGCCTTTGAAAAGGTAGTCGGCACCTTCTTTTCCGAATTGGATCAGAGTTTCTGCAAAATCAGGCTGCGTGAGTATATCTCCTGCGGCGAGGGGGACACCGTTCTTGGTGAACTTTGACATCCATGCTGAAGATGTTGAAAGCACGGGCTTTCTGGATTGAATCGCGTGGGCGTAAGACGAAGAAATGGGAAAACCAGTACGAGCCAATTTCACAGCTGGATCGGTAAGTTCACTGAATGAAAATTTTGAACTTTTATAACGATTGAAAAGCGCCTCAAGTCCCCGCCCGGCACCACCCACTACGTACGCAGTTCCAGGAATGCGATCCTTATCACTCCATTGACCTTTGGGATCTTGAATGGTGTTCAGCCCGGCATTCAGGTACGCAGACTTTTTCGACTTGGCGTCGTAGTAAAGCACGTAAAGAGGGCCACTGAGGCTGGTGTATCCATAGGCAGTGACGTATTCAGCCAAGGTTGTAGCAATGTACGCGTCAGCGGCATTTCCACCGCTTTTGAGGATGTCTAAACCTACCTGAGCCGCCAGGGGCTCACAGGCCACGACAATTCCTTTCGTCGATGTGGCGGTTTTGGTGCCTGTGGGCGCGGCCGTGGCCTCAGCAAAGGCGAGGAACAACAAGCTGCAAATCAACCAACGCATATGCATCATCCGTATCTGCCATGCAAATGGGCTTTAGCCAAGGTGCAGCGTATTCAGGTTGCAGGAGATCGTAGAAAACACGCCGATTCTTGTTCTCGTTTCCCCAATTCTGGAGAGCAGACCAGATAGGCGGTCTGTACGTGGCTAATAAAGAAATCCATCCTGTGGACGCAGGCATCGAAAATTCACATGGCCTGGGGGTGCCCCTCAAGTAGTTGCGCTTCTCCAATCAAGCGATCTTTGAAAGACAGGGCGGATCATGGGGCATCTTTCTCGGCCATCGAGGGACCCCCGCATGGTGCACGCATCCTTAAAAAAAGAGAGCCCCGTCCGACCTGATCCGATCACCCCGAGTTCACCATCAGCGGTTGATCATCATAGGCCTGAATCACCGGCCCAGATCTCGTTTATACTTTCTCGACGGCAATCGGCCGGACGTTAAAGCGTGAGTTAAATGACAGCCTCCGAAGCTTCAGGCCTTTGCTCCCCACGCGGCTAGAGATTCGCCGGTCCCACTCGTGAAAACGCGTAGAACAACCCGGCCATATGGCGCAAGGAAATGAAGGATTTCTGAATGCGCCCCTCTGGTCAGACACTTTCCTAAAACTTACTAGACATAAATGACCATTGTTGATTGATTTGCTCGCACATCTAGGGTCAAATTCATGAGATCTGAAGGTGTTTTCCGGTTGCATACCTCCCTTCCGTTTTCTAAAAATCGAATTTTTCGGCCGCAAAGATGAGTCTCGCTGACTTGTGGCGATCGAATCTCTAGCGCTCTTAAAGTGAAAATATGGCGTTTTGCGGGCATGGAAATGATAGTTCGCGATTTCGACGCCATTCGCGCGACTTTGTCGAGAATTATGGCGGGCGTATTGCCGTGTTTGATCAGGCGTGTGAGTGATTGACTCAATGAGCCATAAGTGTTAGACCCTTACGCATGCAGCTAATTACGGTTGTTCTTCGACGTCAGACTACAGGGATTGCTGCGGCACTTTCATTTGTTCTGTTTTCGGCGACCTGGCTCAACGAGACTACGGCCTTCGGTGGTCAGGTACCCGCTCAACCCGATGACGGGCGGGTTGCGGCATCCGAGCCATGCCCGTTGATAGACGATTTCGGCCAGCCTGCGCTTTTGTCTGGAACGTTGTCACCATTTTGGGCTCAGGAATATATTGGAGCAGATCTCGCCAAAGAGCATCTCGCAAACACCATCGGAACGACCCGACTCGCACGGGTTGCTGTGGTCGATAAGAGGTTCGACAGTGACTATCTAACTGGAAAGCTGGCGCTTCTTCCTGGGTCAAGTACGCCAGCCTCGACGGCGACCGGAGAGTTACACGGCAACTTGGTCACTAACCTTATCAATGGGCTCGCCCCAGTTGGGGTATCGTCACGATCCGAAATCGTTGGCTTGGTAACGGCGGATATCACTTCGGACTACATGCAGGTAGCTACGCTCGTGAATGAGACGCAACCTCAAATCGTCAATTTTTCGAAGAGTTTTTTCGAAGCTGCTACAGTTCCGCCTGCTTTGTTAAAAATGGCGGCGCAATCCATCCTTGTCATCTCTTCGGGAAATTCCTATCCAGATGAGCCCCTCGAGAATGTAAAAAGAGCCGCTCCAGCTGTCTTGGTCGGCAGTCTCAATGCTGATGGGCAGATCAGCAAAGACTCCAATGAGGGCCCGGAACTCACGATATTAGCTCCAAGTGACCGACTCATTCAAAGCACTTCAGTTGGGAAAAAGTTTGAAAGTTTTGGTGGCACAAGCGGCGCCGCTCCCCTGGTGAGCGGTACTTTGGCGGATGTCGTTTCGATTCTCGGTGACATAGAACTGAGCGAGGCAAAGATCCTCGTTCAGAGGACGGCGATGCCCACGCTAAATGCTAGGCAGGCGCTCCTAAAAAACGGCTCCGGCATGCTCAATCAACTGAAATCAATACTCGTCGCCGGTAGATTGAAGGCATTGGGTTGGCCCACCCACCGTAAAGCGCTCCTCGCATCACCAGCGGTATGGGACTTCGCATCGATTGCGACTGCACAGCTAACCGAGGGCAAGGAACTCCTAAGAAGCCCGAGCTGCCAGGAACGTAAGCAGGGCCTAAAGTTGATCCGATCCTCTTTCCTACTCGCCTCCTCCGATGAAGAAGCGCGGCAGCTGTTGGAGGACACGTACCGAGGCATGGGTCTCACGACGAATGCGAAATTTTACGCAAGTTTTGGCATGAAGGGGATTCAGGTCGCTCTCCAGGCTGGATTGCGAGAACAAGAGTTGTCCCAGCCCACTCTGAGAGGCTTGGAGGCAATAGGTGCCCCTGCTGCCCCTTGGATTCGCGAATTAGCTCAAAGCAGCACGGCCGCCGACCGAAAGAATGCTTCAGTTGCCGCCACTTGCTTAGGGGGCAGTGCCCTGGATCTAGTGAGCGCAGGCCTCTCGAACGTAGATCCTGCAGTTCGTCGTGCGGTAGCTACCGAAGTCTGGCGCCTTGGGCTACTTGCTCCTCCGCTTTTAAAGTCATCGCTCGGGGATAGTGACCAGGGTGTGCGTATAGCTACGACGATCTCAGTGGCTAGGCTTGGTTCGTCGGGTTCAGATCTTCTAATGCAGGCTTTTCAGGACTCCGATGAACAGGTGCGAGTCAATGTGGTCTTCCAATCTGGACATTTGAAACTGGCCGCTCTGAAAATCCTTCGAATGGCGCTCAAAGACCCGAGTGCTGAGATACGTAATGTAGCTGCTGGTTTTATTTCAAACCAGAATGACCTCTCATTGCTCGCCGAAGCTGTGCTGAACGCGGATCCCGCGGTGCGAGTTACGGCGATTGGCCAGGCGCAGAGCCTCCAGGAAAAAGGCTTTGACGCTCTTAAAATGTTAGATGTGCTCCACGACGACAAAGACCCAGGCGTTCAGGCGGCTCTAAAAAAGGTATTGGGTGCGCGGAAATGAAGAGAGTAGCCTCACTGTTGCATTAGCGTGTGGTTATATGACCTTGCTTTTCCGTTAGGCAGCGCTCACAAAAGCGACCATTCTAGATGAGGCAAAACCGACCTGAGATGCTGCCACTAAGGCGCAAGACCACTCGATCGCCGACCCTGTTAAAATCATTGGTCAGATGGACAAGTTTAGAATCCTGGTTTAAGAGTTGGCGAACTTGGAAGGAGTTGATCAATGTTACGTGCAACCACTGTTTTTTATAATGTTTCGAATATGGATCGGGCTGTCGATTTCTACACGAAAACATTAGGTTTTCCATTGAAGGTTCGCTTTGGAAACAACTGGGCGGAAGTGGATGCTGGATCAATCACGATTGGCCTTCATCCAGTCGAAGAGAGTGATTCAGTACAGCCCAATGGTGGGGCCACAGTCTCCTTCCAGGTTCCAAATCTTGATGAAGTTGTGGCCACTCTCAAGCAAAAGGGCGCGAAAGTTGGTGAAATTAGAAACCCTCCTCGCGGGAGATTTGTCATGGCCAATGATCCTGACGGAAATTGGTTACACTTTATCGAGTTCAATGAAAAATGGAAAAAGGAAACAGGATATCCAGGAGCGCCCGCATAACACTTCGTTGTCGGCGGCTCGGCGCCGTCGTCCTCCTCTGTCCTGTCGACCAGCAAATCGGAGCGACGGCCGGGATACCGCAGCTTGTCGCCAATTGTGAACAAGAGGCCGCCCTCGGCAATCGGAGAAGTGCAGCTACCCCACCCTCGGTCACATGTTTTTCGCAGGGGTGCCCCAAACGTAGGACACGCCCCAGCCACTTTCCGGTGGTGTCAAAAGGTCAGATAGATTTTCAAAGAACGCTTTCCAAACCACTCTTAGCGGACCCAGATGACATGGGTCGCTTGCATTGGCTCGCGGCTCACGCCCAAGGCGGAGCCTTTCCGATGACACCCTTTAACCAGGGCATCGCTTCGAACTTTTTCGGGCTATACCCGGAACAGAGGTAAAGCTCCCGGTATCCCTGTTCATAAAAATCTTTTGCAATCCATTCGCCGCGCGCGCCCGCGCCTAAGTTTGAATCAATGTAGATCTCGACCTCACGTGGGAGGGTCTTTAGCGCTAGCGCAGCGGCGTCCGCTGATCGAAATGAAAGAAGGGTTCTACCCGTCCGATCCGCAACGAGTTGCCAACCCACATGAGTCAACTCCTCGTCATCAATCAACACACACGGCAGGCTTGAAGAGGCAGACCCTGTCCTCTTGAGTTCAATGGGTACCCATCCCGCTAAATTCTTAGGAATGAGTTTCACGCCGAGCTGCTCGCAACGACGAATCAGATGCTCTTCTTCAAAGCGGCTTGTAATGAGGTACGCCGAACTCCTAAGCTCCAGCCTCTCGATCCAATCGAGTCCCGTTTCATTCTCGCCCAAGAGTTCGTAGTCGATGAGGTAAACGGTTCTTTCAGGACGCCCACAGTGCGAGAGCATCCAGCGCTCAAAGTCAGCACCTCGTTCGAAATGGTCCTCGGTGATCGGATCATCCAGGTCCAAATTCTTCAGTCGATATCGCCAGAGTTCATGAATCGAGGGATCGTCATCTAAAACCACCACCCGATTGATACCAAACAATGAGAGCGACTCCGCAAACCAAGACGGAGGCGAATGAAGAGGAAGAGTGAGTACGACTTGCGTTCCTGCTCCCAGTACCGATCGAATCGAAATTTTTCCGCCAAGACTCTCGATTTGGTCTTTGGCGTGAAAGAGTCCAAGCCCAAGGCCCGCCGTTTTTCCGAAGCTCACGCCTTGCTTGAAGATCTCAGTCATCCTGTCGGGTGCGATCCCACAGCCCGTATCCGTAATTTCGATCTCGGCCCACTCCTCAGCCTTTGAGAGTCTTAGGCTGATCGATCCTTTTCCTTGAATCGATTCAACGGAGTTATTGATCAAATTGGATAGGACGCGCTTAAGGGCCCCTGAATGAAGCCTTGCAAAGAGCCCATATGCGGAGGGAGTGAGGTCTCCTCTGATTTCGATTTCCTCATACAAGCGGTACTCGGCCCTCTTTTCTGAGAGTAGCGAATCGACGAGGCCAGCAAGCAAATGGACTTTGAACGACTCGGCATTGGATTCGGCGGGTTCTGTACTCTCCGTGAGTTCAATACGCGCGTCGGGCTGTTTTAAGTACTCCGTACTCTTTATGGACAAGCTTGATGCAATGTCGCGCGTACGACTCAATGCTGACCTCAGCAAGACTCGACTTTTCTCGGGGATCAGGGAGGTTACGTCTTCAACCGCTAGCGTGAGGCCCGCAAGGGGGGATCTCAAATCGTGGGCCACTTGGGAGGCAAACGCGCTGAGTTCTTGTGCGCGGATGAGAGCTGCGTTCTCTCGCTCTTGTTCGAGTAGTTTTAATTTCATCTGTAAGATCTGATTTTTGATCTCGGTTACTTCAGTCGCAAAATTCGACGCATCCAAACCGTCCGAATCTCCGGAGATTAAAGCCTGAATGGGCTCTAGGATCGCGCTTTTGAGACGCGCGCTGATTCGTGAGGACAAGGCCTTAAGTCCATAGGTAATAGCAAAGAAAGTAAATAAGAGGAGAAGTCCCAAGTGGGTCCAGTAGCCGTCAGAAATCTTGCCCCGGACAACCCCGTGAGACTGGTCGGCAAAGAGAACAGGATAGGCGACCTCTGCCGAAAATACGCCGGCCCGGCAAGTCGCTCCCAGATCGCGGTTTACGGTCTCCATTGACGCGCGTAACTTCAACTCGTTTTGGATCTTCAGGCCCGAGAGCGCCTGACCCAGTTCCCTCACCATCTCGCCTGCCGCGTGGCTGTCACCTAAGGCCAGCTCTCGGCCCATCGGGCCGCGAAGGGCATCGAGCTTTGAGAGCACTAAATGGCAGGCCAGT
Source organism: Bacteriovoracaceae bacterium (assembly GCA_043759365.1). Lineage (GTDB taxonomy): Bacteria > Bdellovibrionota > UBA1018 > UBA1018 > UBA1018 > JAYVNB01. The sequence continues at coordinate 7,593 of JAYVNB010000213.1, forward strand.
TCCTGCTGATGATGAAGCGTGATGGAGGAAGCCACAATCGCAAGACACAGGAATAGGGACAGCCCGTAAAGCCTGGCTCGTGCTGACACCTCAGCAATCAGCTCGCGAATGGAGAAAGCTTCCGGTAATTTTGTCATTCCACCAAAACCTCCCACCCTGAACTGCGTAGAGCGGTCATGGCTGAGCGGAGGTTTTTTTCGCGGATAAAGAAATAGTCGGTTAGAAAACTTGAGACGACGCAGACTCCCACGCCCTCTTCCTTGAGTTTAGATGAAAGGGTGGCTATCAGTCCTTGAACGGTTCCAAAGGGCATATCCCCTAAAATCCGAAACGCTCGCCAAGAGGCCTCTTCCTTCACCGCCCCCGGGATTGCAATGGATGCTGAAATCAAAAGCGAAGCTTCTGATCCGCCTGAGAAAATGAAGAACGGGAGACCGGCCTTCTCGAGGGTGGCGACTTGCGTGGAAAGTTGAGCTGTTTTTTGATCGAGGAGCACATATTTATACTCTTCAGGCAGGACCTTGAGCTTCAAATGAGCATAAGCAGTATTTGGATTCGATTTATTGGACATGGGATCCTCCCATCCCATTGAGCGGGATCAGGTTCATTAGACTTAAGTAGTTCCCCGACGTTCCCACTCCCTCATATTTTCGCAAGAGTGGAAGCCTCAAAAGCCGTTTTGGATCAAATTCCGTGGCCTTCAAGTTCCCGCAAGTTTGATCAATCGCAAGCAAGATTGCGTCGTAGGTGTAGGCCGAAACCGGGCTTGGATCTTCCCCGGTCGCCTGCTTCATTTGACGAACAAAGTTTCGTGACCTCTGGGACGAGTCCGGGACCCAGCCCGTAGGAACAAAGACATCCATTCCTTTGGCGCTCTCGCCCTGAAAGAGCCGTTTTGCTTCGGGCGTATAGAAGTTCCAGTCTCCTACACCAAAGAGCGCGCCTTTGAAGTGAGATCGAATCAGGGAGTGGATCCAGTCGCCCGAGTCAGAGAAATTGGCAGCAATCCAGACACACTTAGGCGCAGCCTCTCCCTTCTTCAAGGACTCATCAAAACGCTCAAAGTCGCTTAAGCCGTACTGCCTGTTTAAGCCCGCCTCCAGAAACGCGGACTTGAACTCCGATGACAAGTGATCTTTGGGATCAAAGACGCCGATTGTGTTGGTTGCCGTGCACGATAGCTCATTCATCTTTTTATGGATGGCTTCCCACTGCTTCGTCCAAGGCGATACGATGGAGATGAAGTTTGGATTAATCTCTCGAATTTTCGCGCTTGCTGCTCCAATCGAAATTCCCTGGAGCGGGAGACCCACTGCCGCTTTGGCAGCGATCCGGGCAAAGCTCGACCGGCTCAGCCCAACGAGAGTAGCGTGAGGCGCACTCCCTTGCGAAATAGACTGAACTTTCCGATAGAGATCCTCTTCTAGGCCTTGGGTGAGCGTGGATTCGAACTTGAACCGACACGTTTGATTCATCGCTCGGTAAGCTCGCTCTGCAAGCTGTTTGGCTGCCTCCATTTGCTTTACCTGGCCTGCGACGTTGTAGCCTGAGGCGTCTGGCGGGTTCATTTCGACAAAGTAGATGACTCGCTCTTGAATTTCTTCCACCCGAGTCGCCGTCTCAGTGCCCCAGCTTGGAGAGGAAGTCCAGGCCAGAGCACCCAAGAGTGCGAGAAGCCCTAAAGCAGCACGGCCCGCTCGGCGAATACCGGGGAATCCTCTTGGCAAGTCGCTCGAAAAGACATTTTGTCCATACGCCAGCACTGAAGAAAGGGCGCCATCGGGCAGGTTCGTGGATAAAACGAGAAGAGCGCCCAGGTAAAAATAGGCACTCAGTTCGTCCCTCCAGATCACAAATGAGAGGAGCGATGAAATGACGGGCTCCAGGAGCAGTACAAATCCAGCGCGCACAGCGCTGACTCGGGCAGATCCCATATAAAACAAGAGGTTTGGGAGTAATCCCACACCGACGGAATAGACGGTCATGCACAAGAAGCGCTCGGGGCTTGCGAGATAGTGGAGCCCCTGGCTGAGGGTTTCCCCTCCTTGGCTCTCGGCAAATCCCACAAGCGCGACTAGGCAAAACACGTCATAGTAGAACGAGACAGTGAGACTCGACGAACCGGCCTGCCTTGCCTGACTGGAGAGCGTTACCCAAACTGAAATAAACACACCTGCTAATACAGGAACAGTCAGGTGTGGCAAGGATGCGGAATCTACGCCGCGTACACCACCCGTGATCAGTGCGATGCCAACAGTCGCAGCTAAGAGCGCGAGCCCGGCCCGGAGATCTAGTTTTGATTTTTTTAAAACTCGCGCGGTCAACACCGTCCATACGGGGTGCGTGTAGACGAGAAAACTGACGAGCGGCACGGGGAGGCCCTTGGAGATCCCGTAGAACTCGGAAAACTGAAGGGCCGCGCCGACTCCGCCGATTGAGGCCAGGATTGCCCACTCGGCAGTACTCTTCACTCTCCAGGCTCCGCTCCTGAGTACCCAAGGGATTTGTACGAGGAGTCGAATCCCGACATAGAGAATGCAAAATGTCAAAAGCGAGAGCCCGGCACTCGGATCCGACATGAGGAGCTTTGAACCAGGGTGCACGAGTCCAAAAAGCAGAGCTGAAAGGAAGAGTGCTTTCATTCGTAAACCTCTGCCATCGCCGCCCTTCCGCAGCCGCCGCTCCAACAAAGCCAGGCTGAGTGGCCACCCCAGATATAGGAATCGCAATGATGCGCGTTTCGGTACCGTTCTTCTTTCACGCAGAGCGTATGCGCTTTTGGGAGTGCGTGGTGGGGAAGGTTTGGGATCAAATGATGAAGAAGGTGGTAGGTATCTTCATGCGGGTGAAGGAACCAGGCAATCAGGGTGCCATGAGGGAGATTGCGGGTGAAACCAAAGATCGATCCCGGGCGAAGGCCCGTATGGTCCAAGAACTCGGCTAGGATTCTGATTGCATGGTAGGTCGTCGCCCGCGACGCCCACCAGAGAATAACAAAAGTAGCCGAAGTGCCCGGGCCATTTTTTCCAAACGCGAGTGCCATAACGGAGACAAGAGCTATCCAAAAGAGAGTGGTCTGAAGCTTTTCCTGAAGAGTCAGCGATTGAACGGATCCTAAGACCGAGTCTCGCCAGGCAGCGCGATTCAAAAGAAGATGGAAGTAGATGCCGAGCGCCGTCTGACCAGGTGTAGCCTTGGCCTCATCATACCCCGAATAACCATACCGAAGATGAGAACGCGCGTCGGGGTCAAGGCCCATATCTCCTAAGGAGTGGTGGTGGGCGTGGTGCGACTCCCGATAGCGGCGGACCGTTTCCAAGAGCGGGTACCCTGCTAGGCAGTTCGTCGCCCAATCATTTGCCCGGCGGCTCTTAAACAGGTTCCCGTGGGAAGCATCGTGTATCAGGTTTGAGAGAGCGCGCTGCCGAGATCCAATCACCAAACACGCAAGCGGCACAAGAACCATACCCGCCTTGTTTACGCAGACCGTGCTGAGCGCGATCCAGGCCCAGTCTGCTAAAAAGGCGACAATACTTCTGAAGGCACCGGGCCGCTTCAGCAGATTCAATCGAGGCTGGAGGTGAAGGGCTCCGAGCGCCTGATGAAAGCGGATCAGGTCGAGACGAATTTGAGATGCCTGGATACCTGCGTCAAGCGTTGGGGCAGGGTTTCTCCTCATGGGGCACCCCGAAGCTCGTGCTGGCCCTGTTCAGGCCCTGGATTGGAACTCACAAAGGAGGGAGCCTCAATTTCCGCGTCCTTTGCATTCGCCTCATTCCTGAGCCGCTCCACGACATCTCGGAGCTTCATCTCGGTCAAACGAAAGACTCGGATTGTCCTTTGGCCCCGCTCGTTCCCCTCGGGGTCACCTTCGAGCGCAGAAATTCCAGTGGCTAAGGCCGAAACCGCCTGCACGAGTTCGTGGATCAGCTCATCGGGCGAGGCGAGAAGAGATTTCTGAAGTTCCCGAGGGTTGCTCTTCATTTGACACCCTCAAGTGCTGAAGCGCCCGGCGCTCTGATAGGCACATCGAGTTCTGGCGTCTTACCTTCGTCGGCATACCTCATTGCCTTCAATTTTAGGCTCACACTGGACTCAGAAATCCCAAGCGCACGGGCGACCTCTTTTGAAGTCTTAAACTTGCGTTTTGCCTCCTTCAGAACCTGAGACTCAACGCACTCAAGTAGCCTTCCTAGTCCTGGAAAACCGCGCCCAAGCACATCCCAGTGAGAAAAAGACAGCATGGACCAGTTAATGCTGCCAGGCCGATCGGCCAGTCGCGGTTTAGGTTCCGGTAGCTCCCCGATGAAATCGGATAGCTCGGGAATCAGATGCCAATCCCTAAAGTACTTCTGCCCAAGGCGGTCCGTTGGCGTGTAGATGAGGAGCCGAGAGAGCGCATGATCGATCCCACGAATATTACCCTCGGGCACCCGGTGGGTCAGAAGCTCGATGAAGTCCTTTGGCAAGTCTTCGAGATCAAGTTCTTTCACCCTGCTCTCCGCGCAGGCACGGGGAAGAAGCGCACGGATGATCTCTGGGATATCTTCCCGTCTCTCCTCAAGCGGCGGAATGCGAACGATCAGGCTACTGATTCGCTGGTAGAGATCATATCGAAACGTACCTGCCTTCACCATGGAGGGCAGATCACGGTGGGTCGCGCAAACAAGCTTAAATGAACTTGAGAGTTCCCGCGTGCCGCCAACACGGTAAAACTTCTTCTCTTCAATGACTTTAAGGAGAAGGCTTTGAACATCGAGCGGAATTTCTGCGACCTCATCGAGGAAGAGTGTCCCTTGATGGGCAAGTTCGATTAAGCCTTGCTTCATTTGGGCGGCCCCCGTGAAAGCTCCACGCTCATGACCAAAGAGTTCACTTGAAATGGTTTGCGGAGAGATGGCCTTCAAATTCAGGGCGACAAAACGGTTACTCTGCCTCGAGAGTTCAGTTGCTCGCTGATCATGAATCACTTGAGCGAGTGCAGTTTTTCCAAGCCCGCTCTCACCCAGGAGGATCACCGGTCGATCCGAGATCGCCACTCGCTTTGTATTTTCCAAGATTCTTTGAAAGAGTTTCGACTTTCCGCCGAGACGAATTGATTTTCCGCGCAGGGCAGGGTTTTGCTCCAGACGAGATAAGACCCTCTTTCGTTTGGAAGCACGCTCGGCACGAACAAGCTTCTCTACAAGCAAGGAGTCCGGGTAGTCCTTTTGCAAGTAATCGTGCGCGCCGAGCCTCATCGCATCCACAGCGTCCGAAGTGAGCTGACTACCCGTGAGAATCAAAATTTCAAGGTGAGGCTGAGCGTTCAGAAATCTTGGAATCGAAGCGATCCCGTCGTCATCTGCCTGCCCGAGATTCTTATCGAGCAACATGACGTGCACGGGTTCGCTCGAGAGAATCTTGAGTGCGGAAGCTGTGGTCCCAGCGCTCAGTATTCTAAAGTGGTGCCCTACCCCTTGGTTTAAGGTCGCAAGCGCGATGCGTTCGTGATTGAGCTCTTCGTCATCGACAATCAGGAGCGTTGCAATGAAAGTCGCTTCCTCAGACAGGCCGCTTGGGGCATTGCCCCCTTCGCGTAAAATTGGCTCCGGGTCCATAAACTTCCCCCAAAGTATTTCCGCGAAACCTTAGCCCCAAAGACAAAAACCAAAGGGGTCTTCTCTTGGGCTCAACCTGATCGTCACACACCCATATCGTTCAAGTCAGGATTCGCAGTCCACACACCACAATGCAAACTCTCGCCGCACCGGCTCGGCGATTTATTACCTTATTTATATTGAAATATCAAGATCTTGTTATTTCGCATGACGCTTGACCGGGTGATCTCCGGCCGTTCCAGGGCTTGGTCGAAACCT
>JAYVNB010000214.1:0-4439 GCA_043759365.1 Bacteriovoracaceae bacterium
TGCAGGATCGTGCCCTGAAAGCTGCGGACTATCACGCAAAAAAAGCCCGTTTCGACGCCGAGAACCCCGGCAGCCGGATCAAGCGCGGGATCGGCTTCGCGACCTTCATGCATGGGTCGGGCTTCACCGGCTCGGGGGAGAAGACCCTCGCATCCGTGGTCGGGGTCGAGGGTCTGGCTGATGGCCGGATCCGTGTTCTGGCCGCCAGTACCGAGATCGGTCAGGGGACCAATACGATCTTCGGTCAGATTGCAGCCGATGCCCTCGGGATCGACTATGATCTCATCGAAATTTTTCAGCCGGACACCGCCTTCGTCCCGAACAGCGGCCCTACGGTCGCATCGCGGACCGTGATGGTGGTCGGTGGGCTGGTGGAGTCCGCTTGCCGCGGACTGCGACAGACCTTGATCAAGACCGGGATGCTTCGGATCACGGATGGCCCTTCGAAATTCAGAAGCGCCGTGATCGAGTATGTTCGCCAACACGGCGACCTCCGCTCCTACAGCCAATACAAGCAGCCTCCAGGAATCGTCTGGGACGACGTCAAATACCAAGGTGATGCTTACGGCGCCTATGCATGGGCGACTTATGTCGCCGAAGTTAGCGTCGACACCGTGACCTGGGAAGCCCAAGTCCAGGATTTCGTCGCTCTTCAAGAGGTCGGTAAGGTCATGCATCCCATCCTGGCCGCGGGTCAGATTGAAGGAGGGGTGGCCCAAGGCATCGGCTATGCGCTTTACGAGAAAGTCATCTGGGGCGAAGGCCGAATGCTGAACAACCGCATGACCAACTACATCATGCCCACTTCGGCTGACCTCCCGCTGATCCGGGTTTTTTTCGAAGAGCTTCCCTACGAGTTCGGACCCTCCGGCGCGAAAGGGATCGGGGAGCTCCCGATGGATGGTCCAGCCCCGGCTATTCTGAATGCTATTGAAAACGCCACGGCGCTCAAGTTCCGCCATATCCCTCTTATGCCCGAAGACATCCTCAGCGAACTCGAACGCGTGCGTTCGGCCGCATCCTCGGAAGGACCTTTGAAATGACCGGAACCCCAGCGCGATCCAATCCCGTTCAGAAGACCTCGGTCACGTGCCGAGTCAATGGAAAGGATACCCAGTTTGAAGCCTTTCCGATGGAGCGTTTGCTCGATGTGATCCGCGAGAAGCTCGCGCTCACGGGGACCAAGGAAGGGTGTGGAGAAGGGGAGTGCGGCGCTTGTGCGGTTTTCATGGACGGCGAGCTGGTGAACAGCTGCATCGTTCCCGCGATCCAGGCCCAGGGTGCGGAGTTCAGGACGATCGAGGACCTCGCCCGTGGCAGCGAGCTTAACAGCGTTCAAAAAGCGTTCATGGAGCTGGGTGGGGCACAGTGCGGGATCTGCACGCCTGGCATGTTGATGGCCGCAACGCGGCTATTGGATCATCATCCGGATCCTACAGATGCTCAAATCCGCGAGGCCTTGGCTGGAAACTTGTGTCGATGCACAGGCTACATGAAAATCTTCGATTCGGTCCTCGGCGCGGCCAAGGCGATGCGGGGTGGCACGTGAGAGGTAACGTTCCGGCCTACGAGCTCAAGCGCTTGCCCACGGTCGAAGCCACCCTTCAGCTTCTTTCGGACACGAGTGACGGATACCGCCCTTTTGCAGGGGGCACCGATCTCATGGTGCTTTTCGAAGCAGGTCACTTGAAGCATTTGAAATTCGTCAGTCTCTGGCACCTGAACGAGTTGCGAGGTTTCGAGGAAACTCTCGAACACTTGACGATGGGAGCCCTCACCACTTACACCGATCTCCGTCGGCATCCGCTCGTGCAGGCCGAGTTCGGATTGCTGGTCCGTTCCGCATCCGAAACGGGCGCCATCGCGATCCAGAATCGCGGCACCTTGGGCGGGAACATTGCCAACGCATCGCCTGCTGCCGATACGCCCCCCGCACTCCTGATCTATGAAGCCGAAATCGAGCTCCGTTCGAAAACGGGTGCGCGTTGGGTCCCCTATCTCGGGTTTCATCAGGGTTATAAGAAGGTCGCCGTTCGCCCCGACGAGCTGATCTCCCGGATCCGTGTCCCTCGTCCCCGGACCGCCGAAGCCCGATACTGGCATACCTACTACCGGAAAGTGGGGACTCGCAAAGCTCAAGCGATTTCCAAAGTCTGTTTCGCGGGAGTCCTTTCCCATCAAGCGGGACTGATCTCGGATGTGCGGATCGCCCTGGGCAGCGTAGCTCCCGTCCCGACCCGGGCTCCCAAGACCGAAGCCATCCTTCGGGGGAAAAAAATCAGTCCTGCCCTCATCGCACAAGCCCAAGCGGAACTTTTGAAAGAGATCGTCCCGATCGATGATATCCGTTCGACTTCCCAATATCGCCTTCGCGTCGCCGCCAATCTGCTCGAGGATTTCCTCCACGAAGCGACCGGCGTCGCCGGGCATTGAGCACGAAAACCGATGTGGAACTGGATCAGTCAACTCGAAGAGCTGAGAGTCCAAGGGCGGGAGGTCGTAGCAGTCACGGTCACTCACGTTTCGGGTTCGGCACCGCGCGAAGTCGGTGCCAAGATGCTGGTCCTCGAAGGCAGTGATTTTTTCGGGACGATTGGGGGAGGCCATCTCGAGGAACTAGTCCTGAAAGAAGCCCGTGATTGTTTAAAGCTGGGCCTTTCAAGAACGACGCGGTATCCGCTCGGGGCCAAGACCGGACAGTGCTGTGGAGGGGTAGTCGAGCTTTTTTTTGAAGTTCTCAACCAGGGACCTCGCCTCTACCTCTTCGGTGCGGGGCACGTGGGCCAAGCTATTTGCCGCACGCTGGTAGGTACTCCGTTTCAAGTCCACGTGATCGATGAAAGGCCGGAGTGGATCGAAAGTCCGCTGCTTCCAAGGGAGACCCATCGACATTCTGATGGCTGGAGCGAGTTTCTGAAAAACGCGAGGTTTGATCCGACGCGCACTTTTACAGGGGTGATGACTCATCGCCATGACCTCGACCAGGATATCGTCCAAACATTACTTCAATATCCGTTGCGCTACCTGGGCTTGATCGGGAGCCGTTCCAAGTGGGAGCGGTTTAGGCAAAGACTGTCGTTGAGGGGAGTGACCGAGGCTGAGCTCGGGCGTGTGCGATGCCCCATCGGAATTCCTACCGGTGGCAAGTCGCCTCAGGAAGTAGCCATCAGTTTCGCCGCTGAACTGCTCCAGATCCATTACGGAAAAAATCCTGAAATCTCAGACTCAGGATGAGCGGAGATTTCAGATTCGTATATCCACTGATCCTGTTGGCCGCCGGTCGGTCCCAGAGGATGGGGAGCCCCAAGGGTTTGCTCGATTTTCAGGGCATGCCTTGGATCGTGCATCAATTGCTTTTGTTCAAAAAGGTCGGTGGGACTCACGCGATCGTCGTCGTGGGACATGGATCCAGGGAGTATCGGCAAGCGATCGATGGGGCGCGGGATTTGCTGACAGGACTGCGAGTGCAATGTGTCTTGAACACGGATCCGGATCGAGGCACCTTCTCGTCGGTTCAAGTCGGAATTGCCGCTACGCTCGAAGGTTCGAGTGCGGACAGGCACAGGGGGCCTCGGGCACTCCTGCCAATGGACGTACCCGTTCCGGCGGTTCAAGTGTGGTGCGAGTTGGCCAAGGGGTTTCAAGAGAGCGGTTGTTCTGTCGCGGTTCCCGAGTACCAAGGGCGCGGGGGGCATCCCGTCCTCCTTTCGAGCGAGTTTGCCACCCGACTGGTAGGTCTCCCTTTGCAGGATAAGGATTCGCGCTTGGACCGGCAGATCCAGCTTCTGCCATTGGGCCGCGTGCGGAGGCAGTCCGTGATTTCCTCGGAGACCCTTCTTAACCTCAATGATCCTGCCCAATGGACCGCCTATCTCGCGCAACGGAGTGTCGGACCATTTAATTCAACTGATTGAATCCGGTAAATCTGATTCCGAGACAATCAGGGCGCTTGCGAGGCCCAAAGGATTGGGGTATCCACAGGCCTTCCTTGTAGAACGGACCCGTAGCTCAGTTGGATTAGAGCGTCGCACTACGGATGCGAAGGCCAGAGGTTCGAATCCTCTCGGGTCCGCCATTAGTCAACAGTTCGCGAACCAAAAAAACTCCTCTCGCTGGGGAGAAGAATTACTCAAAAAAGCCGCAGATTTTGCGGCTTTTTCATTTTGAGAGGCCAGGGGGCCGAGCTGAGACAACCCCCCGGCGATGTCATTCTGACCGACTTTGAAGTGAATTCTAAAACTCTCTGGCAGCACCTCCACTTTTTCAGTGAGCGCTCGCACGAGCTTGGCTGAGATCCGGGAGTTCTCCCGGGAGGAAGGGTCCTTCTGGATGGTCCTAGCGAGTCGCTGTCGCGAAACATCCTGAGAAATTACCCCATTGGGACGACAAACCCGTCGATGACTGCCATGCGAGCGAAAGGATTCTGTTCGATCATCCGG
>JAYVNB010000215.1:0-13375 GCA_043759365.1 Bacteriovoracaceae bacterium
GCCGGAGAGAGTCATGCTCAAGCTACCGGAAGTGGGAAAACAGCAGTCGGTCTTTTCCCAAGTGACCGCGTTCGGCACAACCGTGTCGAGCATCCGCAGTCCTTGATGACTGAGCTCGAACGAGCCCCCGTTCATCGTGCGGAACCCGCGCGCCAAGTTCGGACCGAACGTCACCGGCGCGAGTGTTCTCAGAGACAGGTCCGAAAGGGTTTGAAAAGAAGCCCCTGTCAGGACACGGCTGATCCCGAAAACCGTCAGTTCCAGATTGCCTCCTCCACGCCGGAGCTTCACTCCGTCCGCGTAGCTTTGGCCCCGGAAATCCACGCGGTTTTCACTCGTGACCCGAAGACTTCCGTCTCTTACTCCCACAAACGTCAGGTCCTGGGTCCGCGTCACGGTTTCACCGATGGCGAGATCACAGAGCAGGGATAGGTCAGTCTCGGTGAAATCGAGCCTCACCCAGCCACTCAGCTTCAAGTTCAGAGAATCGCTCGCGACATCACAGGCGGAGTAGGTCGCCTGCCGCCGTTCGGCGACGCAGGTCTCGCTCGACGCCCTCACTGCGCAGGAGCCAGCAGGCACTGGAGCCAGTACGGCCTCATCCTCTGCGACTCCGTTGACTGCCGAAACCACCAACTCCACGGCGTCCCGAAGTCCTACATCGGACTCGCTCAACTCCTCCGACCCGATGATCGCGTGCTTACGACAGGACAGGGGAGTCAGAGTCATCGCCAGGATTCCCAAGCCTAGGTTCAATTTCCGGAAGCGCATCAGAGCACCCTAGCGCCCGGACCTCAATCGATCACCCCAAAAAAACGCCGCATCAACAGGCGAGGGCGACTTTTACGCTTTCTTCTGAGCGAAATCCGGAATCTACTCAGCCCCCATTGGAGAGGGCTCCCCCATGATTCGAAGTGCACTGACCTGGATTGCGGCATTCACACTTCTGGGAATGACTGCTCATCGAGCGGCCCAGGCGGAAAACATTCCTCTCGCGACCGGCTGGAAGATTCAAAGCTCTCTTCGCGCTGGCGCGGCAGGCCCCAGCCTCGCCACACCCGGCTTCGATGACCGGCAGTGGACGCAGGCCGCGGTGGCATCGACCATCTTGGGTGCACGAGTGGACGCAGGACTCGAGGGCGATCCCTTCTTTGGAACGAATTTCAGAGCCATTCCTGGGACCACTTACCCGGTAGGAACCGACTTTACCAAAGTGCCCACTCCAGCAGACAGCCCGTTTCATGGATCGTGGTGGTATCGTAAAGAGTTCGTCCTTCCCGAAGGACTCACCCGCGCAGTGAATGCAGGGTCGCGCAGGCTTCGGCTTCGCCTCGACGGGCTCAATTTTCGGGCAAACGTCTGGATCAACGGCCAAAAGATCGGCGATGCCTCCGATATCGCTGGACCCTTCCGAAGATTCGAACTCGATATTTCAAAGGTCCTGAATTCAGCTCCGCTTCAAGCCTTGGCGATCGAGATCATCCCTTCGTCGCCCGAAAACCTCGCTCTGAGCTGGGTGGACTGGGCACCCACTCCCGCCGACAAAAACATGGGATTGATCAACGAAGTCTCGCTCGAGAGCAGCGGAATCCTGATCTTGCGCGACTCGCAAATCGAGTCCGACCTCAAGATCCCGTCGCTCAGTGACGCCGATTTGAAAGTTCGGGCCACCGTCGAAAACACTTCCGATGAGCCGCGAGAAGCGGAAGTCGTGGCCACTGTTGCAGGACTGCGACTGGCTCATCGTGCCGTCATCCCCCCTCACTCGCAATCCCATATTGAATTCAATCCGGTGACCGACCCGGATTTGAAAATCCAAAACCCGCGCGTGTGGTGGCCCAAACCTTTGGGCACCCCCGAGCTCTACCACTTGACGATCGACGTCCTCGATCGGGGACAAGTTTCAGACTCCAGAGACCTCGACTTCGGTATCCGAAGCTTCTCCTCCGGATTGGACGCGAAGAAACATAGGCTTTTCCAAGTCAATGGACGAAAGATCCTGATCCGGGGGGGAGGATGGGCTCCCGATCTATTCCTCCGCTGGGACGCCGCACGAACCGAGGCCGAACTCCGATACCTTCAACACCTCAACCTCAATACGGTGCGTCTCGAGGGAAAACTCGAGAACGATCGCTTTTTTGAAATGACCGACCGTTTGGGCATCCTCGTCCTCGCCGGATGGTCGTGCTGCGACCGCTGGCAGGAAGGGGCACACTGGGTCGACGAAGACGTCCGCATCGCGCATGACTCCCTCCGCGATCAAGTTCGCCGCCTTCGCGACCATCCCAGCCTGCTCGCCTGGCTCTACGGCAGCGACATGCCTCCCCCGAAAAAAATCGAGAAGATGTACTTGAAAGTCCTCCAAGAGGAACGATGGCCGAACCCGACGCTTTCATCCGCTTCGGACGAGAGCACCGACCTCACCGGTTCCACCGGGGTCAAGATGACCGGACCCTATGAATGGGTCGCACCATCTTATTGGCTGACCGATACGGGTCACGGAGGGGCGTTTGGGTTCAATACCGAGACTAGCCCCGGTCCCGCCATTCCACCGATTGAGACCCTGCGAAGCTTCCTTTCACCTGATCACCTCTGGCCCATCGACGAAACTTGGAACTTCCATGCAGGAGGCGACGTCTTCAAGACGGTCGACGTTTTCAAAAAGGCTCTGGACGAACGCTACGGCTCCTCCTCAGGGATCGAAGAGTTCGCGATGAAGTCTCAGGTGGCCGCGCTGGAGAGCCACCGCGCGATGTTCGAGGCCTTTGGACGAAACAAGTACCGCCAAAGCACTGGTGTTGTGCAGTGGATGCTTGGCAATCCCTGGCCTTCGCTGATCTGGCACCTGTACGACCATGAACTCCGCCCCGGAGGCTCTTACTTCGGAGCTCGTCGAGCCAATGAGCCCCTTCACATTCAGTATTCTTACGACGACCGCTCAGTCGTCATCGTCAACGACCTCAGTACCGGAAGAAACGACCTGCAAGTACGGGTGCGACTCCTCGACTTTTCCATGCGGGAAGTCTTCCGTTCCGAGCCCCACTCCCGAGTCGGTTCGGATGCAGTGACCGAGGTCTTGAAGGTTCCTCAGTTCGAGGGTGAACCTGGGGGACCTTTCTTTCTGGACTTGAAGCTCGAGGACCCGAGTGGACGTGTCCTTTCAAGGAATTTTTACTGGCTTTCGTCCCGCCCGGAAATCCTCGACTTCGCGCACTCCGATTGGTGGCTCACCCCCACGCTGCAGTATGCCGACTACCGGAGACTCAACAACCTTTCTCCGGTGCAGCTCGTAGCGGAAGCAACGGAGAGCGTCTCCCGACCCGATCCAGCCGAGCGCCTCATTCGGATCCGGATTACAAATCCGAGTCCCGACCTCGCCTTTTCAACCCGCCTCCAGATTCTCGACGCATCCAGCGGAGTCGAGATTCTACCGGTTTTCTGGGACGACAATTACTTCGCACTCCTGCCCTGGGAGTCCCGCGAGGTGGAAGCGCGCATCCGCCCGCTCCGCTCCACCCCCCTCACCCCTCCCCTCGAGCTTCGGCTCAGCGGCTGGAACTCGATCGAGAAGCGTGCCCCGGTCCGCTGAGCATGCGTTCAGAGACCCAACTTCAAAACCTTCAAACGCTTCAGGCGATCACGAAGCTCCGCCGCTTTCTCAAACTGCATGGCGCGCGCGGCCGCCTTCATGTCGTTTTCCATGGTGCCGATGGAACGAGCGAACTCCTCGGGCTTGGTGAAGTACTCGCCCGCGAGGCTCTGCATCTCCGCGAGACGCGATAGCGGGTCCATGAGGTCGAGCTCGGCCACGGCAGCCGCCGAATCGGCTGCGCTCCAAACACTTCGACCGTGCCCCGAACCCACTCCCGTCCGTAGGGCGCGCTTGGCGAGCGCCGCCTTGTCCTGGAGACGCACGATCTTGCTGCTCGAACTCGGAACTGCGTTCTCGTCGTCGTGAGGCGAAGTGATCGGCATCGGGATCGCCTTGAGGATCGTCGTCGGCGTGATGCCATGCTCAAGATTGTACTCCTCCTGGATCTTGCGACGACGCGACGTCTCGTACATCGCCTTGCGCATGCTCTCGGTGATCTTCTCCGCGTACAGGATCACTCGGCCTTCTGAATTTCGGGCCGCGCGTCCGATCGTCTGGACCAATGAGCGCTCGCTCCGGAGGAACCCCTCCTTATCAGCGTCGAGGATGCCGACGAGCGACACTTCCGGAAGGTCAAGGCCTTCGCGAAGCAGGTTGATTCCCACCAGTACGTCGAAAACCCCCAGTCGCAGGTCACGCAGGATCTCGATTCGCTCCAAGGTCTCGATGTCTGAGTGCAGATACTTCACTTTCACGCCCTGCTCCTGGTAGAAGCGCGCGAGATCCTCGGCTAGTTTCTTGGTCAATACCGTGACGAGGACTCGGTCGCCCTTGGCCACGCGCAGTCGGATTTCCCCAAGTAAATCGTCTACCTGGGTCGTCGCTCGCCGCACTTCGACAATCGGATCCAGCAGCCCGGTAGGGCGGATCACTTGCTCGACCACTTCCCCACCCGTTGCTCGAAGCTCATAGTCCGCCGGCGTTGCAGAAACATAAAGGGTCTGGTTGAGGCCCGCCTCCCACTCCTCGAAGTTCAAGGGGCGGTTATCCAATGCGGAAGGAAGTCTGAAGCCGTGCTCGACCAAGTTCATCTTACGGGCACGATCCCCGCGGTACATCCCGCCGATCTGAGGGACAGTGACGTGACTCTCGTCGACGATCAGGAGCCAATCTCGCGGGAAATACTCGAGTAGGGTCGGAGGCGGCTCTCCGGGTCCACGCCCCGTCAAATGCCGCGAGTAGTTCTCGATCCCCTGGCAAAAACCCAACTCCTCGATCATCTCGAGGTCGAAACTCGTCCTCTGGGAGAGACGCTGAGCCTCGAGGATCTTGCCGATGCCGTTGAGTTCCTGGAGTCGCTCGAGTAATTCCGCGCGGATCGTCTCAATCGCGTTTTTGCGATTCGCCGCTGTAGTGACGTAGTGGCTCCCGGGGTAGATCGTGACACGCGGAAGTTTTTGGAGACGGACGCCGCGGAGCGGATCCACTTCCGAGATGCTTTCGATCTCATCACCGAAGAACTCGATTCGGATCGCGCGCTCCTCCTCGTACGCCGGATAGATCTCGATCACGTCCCCCCGCACTCGAAAGGTTCCCCGGTGAAAATCCACGTCGTTGCGCTTGTACTGGATCTCGACGAGTTTTCGGAGGATGTCCTGGCGCTTGGCCTCTTTGCCGACCTCCAGGCAAAGCAGCATCCCCTGGTAAGCCTCCGGTGAACCAAGACCGTAGATGCACGAGACCGACGACACGATCAGGACGTCGTTCCGCTCGAGCAGGGAGCGCGTGGCCGAATGCCTCAGTTTGTCGATCTCATCGTTGATCTGGGAGTCTTTCTCGATGTAGGTGTCCGTACCCGGAATGTAAGCTTCAGGCTGGTAATAATCGTAGTAGCTGACGAAGTACTCCACCGCATTGTTTGGAAAAAACTCTCGAAACTCCGAAAAGAGCTGAGCAGCCAATGTCTTGTTGTGGCAAAGCACGAGAGTCGGTCGATTCACCCGATCGATGACGTTCGCCATGGTAAAGGTCTTGCCCGACCCAGTGACGCCGAGCAGAGTCTGACTCTTCTTGCCCTCTTCCAAGCCTCGGACCAAGGCCTCGATCGCCAGGGGTTGATCGCCCGTAGGTTGAAAAGGCGTTTTCAGTTCAAACTTGCGGTCATTGAAGATGGGCATGACCCATGAGCATAGCTGATTTCAATAAGACGCTCACGACTCGTAGCGTTATTCTTTTCGAAATCGACCCCTTCCCCTCCCTCCACGCAGCGTGCTATCCCCATTTCCGCCCATGAAAAGAAGTCAGATCAAGAAATTCTCGGACTGTATCAGCCCGCTGAGCTGGATGTTCGTCGCGATCGCGGTGATTCCATCCTTCCTGATCCTCTTGAGACCGACTTGGGACGAATTCATCGCCTTGTTCATCGTCGATGGGCTGATCACGTTGGCCTTCCTCAGGTTCGAAGGAGGAATCTTCACCCGACTCCACCCAGACTCGGCCTTCTATTTCAACGGGACTCGCGAGGACGATGTGCAGCGCCTGACCCTGGATGAACGGATTCAGCTCGTCCAATCCCTGCTTCGATTCCCCGATGTTCGCGCCCGCTACTGCTACTGCTTCAGCTTCCTGAAAGCGATCCCCGCTTTCGCCTTGATGGTTTTCGGCTGGAGCCACCCCGGGCATTCCGACCTTAGCCAGTTCGCGATCGTCCTGCTCATCAGCGCGATCACCTGGATCTATTTCTACCGAATGGTCCAGGTCGACAACCACGCCTACGTTTCTGAACTGATCGCGCACTTCCACGAAATCGCCGATTTCTCAGAAGCATTCGACAAATATAAGGTCGACGACTCCCGTCTCCGCCTGTCCCGGCAGGAGTACTTCTTCCTCGCCTTCCTCTTCATCTTCACTTTGTCCCTTCAGGCCGCGCTCGCCGTCTCGGGGGACTACGGATCCGGCCTCGAGCTCATCGGATACCAGATAGTCATCGGAACGGCCGGACTCCTGTTGTTCAGTCGCGCTTGGATCGTGGGCCGCATGAACACAGTCGAGGGGCTTTACGAGATTCACCGTCGACTTGAGCTCGTGGACCTCTCGCCCGACCAGTCCCTCCCTCTCAGCTCGACTCCACTCCTGGCCATTTTCGGGCAAACGTTGAACCGCCTCACTCGTCGGATCAGCGATCACGAGAAGGAGCTCTCGGCGATGGTGCTCCGGCAAGCCGAGAAAAGCCGTTTCCGATACCTAGGCGAAATGACTGCCCTCCTCGCACATGACCTAAGCGGACCCCTCCATGTCGCCCAGTTCAGTGCCAGCCAGCTGACCGAAAATCCGGATATGCCCCACGACAGGCGTGAGAAGTATTTGCATCACCTCGTCTCGAGTCTCGGCAGAGCCGTGGAGCTCACCACTTCACTTCGCTCTCGGGTACGCAATCCCGAGTCGGAGAGCCGCTACACTCGATTCAGGGAGGCCCATGACAACGTCCTGAGCCTCCTTCACACCCAAATCGGATTGGGAGAGTTCACTCCCGTGAAATTCACGCTTGATCCGAAAGTGGAGGACCTCACTTTGGAGATTCCGCGGGTCGATTTGATTCACGTTCTGGACAACCTCTATCGGAACGCCTTCGAGAACCTCACCGAAAAAGGCGTGAAATCGCCAGAAATCCACATCCTCACCGTTGGACACCCCCCAGTGGAACCGCCCGTCTGTGAAATCCACATCCGCGACAACGGCAGCGGCCTGCTGCCCCGAGATTTCGAACGACTCACCACTTTTCGAAGCGATGGGGGACCCCGGAGCGGAAACCAGGAATCCGGTTCCTCCGGGCTAGGACTCAGGCTGACTCGGAGGTTGGTCGAGATCAACGGCGGAGACCTTTCGATCCTGGAACACACCGGGACTGGCACCACTCTTCGACTCTGCTTGAAACAGTACATCCCGACCGCGACTGGCCTGGCTCAAGGTAGGCCTGTCGTCGTGATCCATCACCATTCAAAGTCCGACCCCACGCAAGGAGACTCCGCTTGAGCGAAACGAAATCCCTCGTCTGGATCCTCGAAGACGAACCCTCGGCCCAATTCGTCTATTCGGAAATTCTCAGCTCCCTCTACGAGCTTCGTTTCTTCAACAAAATCTCAGAGTATGTCGAAGCGGCGAAACTCTCGCCTCAACCCGACCTCCTGATCGCCGACATCCGCCTTGCCGAAGAGAATTTCCTGGCGTTCCTGGGAACGGACGCGGCATTTCACGCCGTCCAGTCCCCATTTATCGTCGTTTCATCCCTGGATCACCTCGACTCGCTCCGCCAATGCTTCAACGAGGGTGCCTTGGACTACTTGACCAAACCTTTCACGAGAAACGAGATCATCGTGAAAGTGGAGCGCATCTTGAAGCAAACCCGCGATGCACGGCCTCGTCCCGAGGATCGGATCATCCTCGAGCCCACCACCCTCCGGGTGAAGTGGGGGGATCAGGACGCCAAGCTCACTGCCAAGGAGCTTCAGATCTTCTCGATCCTGCATCTTGCGCGCGGCACTGCGGTTGCCCGAAAGAAGATCCAAGCTGAAGTCTGGGGCGACGTCAAGGTCAGCAACAAAAGTCTGGATGTCCACGTGTTTCACTTGCGTCGCAAGTTGGCGAAGATCGGACTGGAGATTCAGTGCGATCCGGCACAGGGCTTCAGACTCGTGGTCAATCTTTCTGAACCGCGACGGGCATGAAACCGTCGATCTTGATCTTGGTCAACCGGCAGAACTCGACCCACTGAATCGCCGATGGGACCAAAAGTCCGCGCTCCATTTTCGAGAGGGCGCCTTGCGAAATTCCGATATGACTAGCAACTGCCGCCTGAGTCAGAGCACGTTCCTTGCGGGCGTCGAACATTACTTTGGCGAGGGCTGAAACCAGAGTCTGCTTGCTTCTTCTCACGGTGTGATTCCTAGGTGGTTGAAAAGGCGGTAGAAAAACTTACGAGTTAGTTTTTTTTAACCCGCTCTCTAGGATTGCCACACTCGGAATAAAATTCAAGAAAAACTTCTTTGGAATTTTAGACAACGTTGCCGATCCGCTCTCTCAAGGCCCCAGAAAGCCCCCCAGGCGATTTGATCGTAGGCCCCTCACTCTGCCCCTAACGATACTGCCAAGTCGTCCCCTGCGGGCCATCCTTGAGCACGACACCGCGCTCCTCCAACTCCTTACGAATCCGGTCGCCTTCCGCAAAGTTCTTGGCTTGACGCGCCGCAATTCGGTCCGCGATGGCCTGCAGAATCTCCCCTTCCTGGGGCCGGCTCTTGCCTTCGGAGGTCGGACGCAAGGATCGGATCCGTTCGATATCCCCCAAAGCTTTCTGGGCTTCCAACCGGCCGATACCGAGGACGCTCCCCAAATCCTCCTCCATCAGACGAATGAACTCACGAGCTCCGAGGACCGCAGACGGCGTGGAGGACCCATGGATTTCCGCAGTGGTTCGGTTGAACTCCCGGATCAAAGTGAACAGGGCCGCCAAGACGCCCGGCGTTGCCAGATCGTTGGCAAACTGGTCATCGATTTCGTTTCGGGTAGCCTCGACTGAAGCCAGAAAGGAACCCCAAGCCGCCTCCGCCCGCTGATCGGGCACCGCCGCTTTCAGCACGACGAGTTGCTGAGCTTTCGCCTTGGCCTCGTAGATGCGCTGAAGACCGGCAAGAGTCTGATCGATCGCGTTCTCGTCGAAATCGATCAACGACCGATAATGGACCGAAAGGAGGAGGTAGCGGGCGACCTCACCCCCGAACTGGGTCAGGAATTCGCGCGCCAAGAAGACGTTGCCAATGCTCTTGGACATCTTCTCCTTCGAAAGGGTCAGAAAAGCGTGGTGGAGCCAATATTTAACGAAAGGCCCTTTACCCGAACCGCCCTCGCTCTGCGCAATCTCGTTTTCATGGTGGGGGAAAATCAGATCTTCCCCGCCGTGGTGCACATCGATCTGGTCGCCCAACCATTTACTGGCCATCGCGGAACATTCGATATGCCAACCGGGACGCCCCTTGCCCCAAGGGCTGTCCCAACTGGGCTCGCCCGGTTTGGCAGGCTTCCAAAGTGAAAAGTCCAGGGGATTGCGCTTGTTCTCGCGGATGTCCACCCGATGCCCGGCGACTAGGTCGTCTATCTGTTTGTGCGATAGCTTTCCATAACCCGGAAAACTGCCGATCGAGAAGAACACTTCGCCATCTTCCGCGACATAGGCCTTCCCGTTGCCAATGATCTTCTCGACGAGTGCGATGATTTCCTGGATATGGTCGATCACTTTGGTCTTATGATCCGGCTCGATCATGCTCGCGACAGCGTAGTCCTTTTCCACTTCCTGGATGAACTTCCTGCCGTACTCCTCGAAATGCATCCCTTGCTCGTTGGCCAAGCGAATGATCCGGTCATCGACGTCGGTGTAGTTCCGGACGTAATTCACTTCGTAGCCCGCGCGACGGAAATAACGGACGAACATGTCCGCCACCAGTGCGCCCCGGAGGTTTCCGATATGGATGAGGTTGTAGACGGTCGGCCCGCAGGAATAGAAGCTGAGCTTGCCGGGCACGAGCGTGACCAGGACCTCTTTCTTCCCACTGAGGGTATTGGTGAGCGAAATCTCTCGAGGCTTCTTTCCGGACGTCGAATGAGCAGTCATCGAGATCGACTTTACAGCGATCCGACGGCCGAAAGAAGGCTCAAGAAGCGAAAATCGTCTGAATCTCCTGTTCGATCACATCTTCCTGGGTCTGCTTAGCCAAAGAAATCTCCTTCACCAAGAGATGCTTGGCTTGATCGAGCATCTTGCGTTCACCGAACGAAAGATCCTTGCTGTGACGAAGAAGGAAAAGATTACGGAGGACTTCCGCGATCTCATAGACCGATCCGGTCTTGATCTTTTCCATGTACTCGCGATAACGGCGATTCCAGGTGGTCTGGTCGATCTTGACGTCGCGCTTCTTCAAGATCTTGTAAACGTTGCTCACGTCCTTGGTCGAAATGATCTCGCGCAAGCCCACGGAGGTAGCGTTGTCAGTGGGGACCATGATGGTCATCTGATTGTCGACGACTTGGAGGACGTAGAATTTCTTCTTCTTCCCACCCACGTCTTTTTCTTCGATGCGCTTAACAATCGCGACACCGTGAGCAGGATAAACTGCACTGTCTCCTACTTTGAACATCGTGTGGTAACCTCCGGCAAATCCGAGATGCTCACCTGCCGCGCAATCGTCATAAAGACCGAAGAACGCACAGACATGCTCAAGGCAAATTTTTGATCCGCGCGACCATACCATGGACCTAGGTACAAGTCAAAATCGGCGGAATTCCTGCATAGTTGTAAGCCTTTGAAATCAAGCCACTTCCAAAGGTGCATAACGAATACTCCAAACCACGATCCAACTCGAAGCCGAGGAACCCAAAACGAGGCCCGTTTTCATGTCAGTCGCGGGAGCCCCTAAAGCAAGTCGGATGCCGTCGAATGAACTCCCTACCCCCACGGAATGCTTGGGGCCATTTTGATGGGCTGCATATCCCGAACCGTAAGGATTACCCGTTCGACTGTTTCTTGGACAGCAAACCGCCGCCGCAGCTAGCTGCCCGCCCAGTCCCCCAACACAAGTGTTGCCCGCCCGCTCCCCGGTCCCAACCCCAGCGCAGCGAAGCCAGCGATCCCGGCCCCAGCGCAGCGAAGCCAGCGATCCCGGCCCCAGCCTGACCCAGCCCAAGCCCCAGCGCGAGGTGATTTTGAGCTGAGACGAGGAAGACTTCGAAAGGCGCACCGGAATGGCCTCCAGGGCCATGAGGATCGCCCTTCGAAGTCTGACGAAGTATTCAGCTCAAAAGCGCCCGCGCCTCTGCCGCAAGGCAACTAATCCAAGATGTCGAAGGGGTACTTCCCCGCCTCGTACGCCTTCCCCGCGATCAGCTTGACGAAATCATCATCATTCCGGTCGATCGCCTTGATGTTGCTCTTAATCCTGCGGTTGGCCCGCATGAAAAAACTCTCGGCCAGCGAGATCTCAAGCTCACACTGGGAGAGATCCCCATTCTTCTCTTCAAGGGCACGAGTAACCCGAGCCAGCACGCAGCTCATCGCGTAGAAATCGATCGCGATGTCGGCAATCCGTTTCTGGGCGAACTGACGCAAGTGAATCTGTTTGCCGTGCCGACGAAGCAAGACCTCGACCTGGGTGGCGAACTCGACTGCATACTCCTCGAGGATGCCTGCCATTTTCTTGAGCGCCGGGTGGGCACGAGTGATGGTCTGGCCAACGACGTTCTGCTTGATCTTACGGATGGCGAAGTCGGCCACCGGCCCAAGTCCCTTCAAGGGATACTTGATGGCTTCAGCCAATCCGGCCAGCTCTTGCCCTGGACCCTGCATTCCCGCGAGTGCGATGAAAGCGCGAAGGATTTCATTCGTCCCTTCGAAGATCCGGTTGATGCGGGCATCCCGGAGCCACCGCTCGTAGGGATACTCTTTCATGTAGCCGGAACCACCCCAGATCTGCAGATTCTCATCGACCGCTTCCCAGAGCATTTCGGAAGCGAATATCTTGGCGCAAGCACTTTCGAGCGAATAGTCGACGTCCTTGCGCTCCATGAGCGAAGTAGTCATATAGACCATGCTCTCGGCCGCGAAGCAATTCACCATCATCCGACCGATCTTTTCCTGGATCATGCCGTACTCGCCAATCTTTTTCTGGAACTGCACGCGCTCGTTGGCGTGTTCGACGGAAGCTTTGATGCAGTTCCTCGCACTCCCGACGCAACCCGCTGCGAGACCGAGCCTGCCGTGATTGAGCACACCCATGGCGACTTTGAAGCCTTGCCCGATCCCACCAATCACGTTTTCGACCGGCACTTTCACTCCATCGAAGTGCACGGCGTTGGTCCAAGAAGCGCGGATGCCCAGCTTGTGCTCGGGCGCTCCGATCGTAACTCCCGGGATCCCAGAAAAGTCTTCGGGCCCTTCCACGAAGAAGCAACTCACCTTCTCCTTCTTTTGCCCGTTCTCCTCGACTTCGGTCTTGGCGAATACGGTGAAAAAATTGGCGATGCCGCCGTTGGTGATCCAGAGCTTGCTTCCGGTCAGGACGTAATGCCTCCCGTCGGCGGATAGCGTTGCTTTGGTCTTGATCGAAGCCGCGTCCGAACCACTTCCTGGCTCGGTCAAGCAATAGCAGGCAATCATGGCTCCCGAGGCGAGTCGCGGCAGGTACTTCTTCTTTTGATCATCGGTTCCGAAAAGCAAAAGCGCCTTGTAACCGATGCTCTGATGGGCGCCGATAGTCAGCGCGATCGAGCCGTCGATCGCGGCGGTCTCTTGCATGATGCGGGCGTAGCCGCTGACCGACAGTCCGAGACCACCGAGATCTTCGGGTACGGCGAGTCCCATCATTCCGAGCTCTGAAAGGTAATTGACGATTTCCCGCGGCATTTGGCCTTTTTCATCCCACTCGGCGGACTTCACGTGGTCGGCGGCGAACTTGTGGATCGAGTCCACCACCATTCGACAGGACTCGGACGTCTCGGCGTTCAACTTCGGATACGGGAAAATCATGTCCTCCCGGATCTCACCGAAGAAAAGGGATTTCATGAAACTGTTCGGATAGGTGTTGGCCATGGCGTGTCCTCTCGGGGTCCGAGAAGTTTCTCATAGGACGCGCTCGGTTGACAATGAGGCTGCGCACTTCAGGTGTGACCCGTGACTCAAGGTGCCTTGGGCGCCAAGCTCTGCAGGTCAGCTTCGGTCGCCGTCACGGATCTGCCATC
>JAYVNB010000216.1:0-4426 GCA_043759365.1 Bacteriovoracaceae bacterium
ACATCGCTACGATCCAGATCTGAATCAGGACTATGTGGAGATGGTCACGCACTACAGCGCCGCGGTGGTCCCGGCGCGCGCTCGTCGTCCGCGCGACAAGGCGTTGGTCGAGAACGCGGTTGCCATCCTCATGCGGTACTTCCGCTTCGTGTACCGCCGCCGGACGTTCACAAGCCTTGCCGAGGTCAATCAGGCGTTGCAGGACGCCGTCACCCGGATCAACCACAAGATCCACACGCGATTCAAGGTCTCGCGTGCGGATCGATTTGAGAGCCTGGAAAGAGCCGCGCTTCGGCCGCTCCCGCTTGAGCCTTACGCGATCAGCGAGTGGAAGACCGTCACCCATCATCCCGACTGCACGGTGCACTTGGACAAGAACTTCTACTCCGCCCCGCACGCCACTCGCGGCAAGGGGCTCCGAGCCAAAGTGAGCGCGAATCTGGTCGAGATCTTTCTGGCCCAGGCACGCTTCTCGCACCCCAAGCTTCACGCCCTCGTCGACGAGCTGTTTCAACAGGACACGCTCGCGAATCTGCGGCGCGCCCAGGGGCTCGTTCGTAAGGCGTACAGCGTGATCCAGGCCGACACGCGCGAGCGTGCGGCGCCTTGGATCGCGGCTGCCTGTCTCCACCTGCGGCGCTTCGGGCGCTGCGGGTGCAGCGGTTTGAGGAGCTGATCGCGGCCGAGAAGGAGAAATCAGCCATTTGCCCGACTGACCGCGAGATCACGCACCAGCCAGGCAATCCGATGGTTCGCGGCCACGGGACCCGCATGCCAGCGGAGACTCTCAACGTCCAGACACAACTGAGTCTCGTCTGAGACGACGACTCTGGAAGGAATACGCAATGTCACTATCGATTGTCCGAAACCGAATGCTGGAGCTGGGATTTCAGGGGATGCCCCCCCGTGCTGGAGGGCGAGCTACACGCGACAGTGGGGCTGGATCTCCTCTTTGAGCACGAGTGGAGATTCCGTCAGGAGCGGGCCACCAGCACGCGAAAAATCCGATCGAAGATCCGAAAGGACGCGGCACTTGAGGAGTTCGATCTCACACTCAAGCGCGGCAAGACAGCGCTCTTCATGAGCGTGACGGACTTCCTGGAGCATCAGTCGATCGCGCGCACCTGCAACGGGTACCTCAAGTTTCGAGCGGGCCTCGTCCGACCCGACGTGCTTATCCTTGATGACCTGGGCACGCGAAAATTCACGGCGCAGGAGGCGGAGGATTTACGCGACGTGATCGAGCACCGCTCCTACGGCAAGTCGACGATCATTACGACTCAGCTGCCAACGGATCCCTGGAGCGAGGTCATGGGCGGTCGATCATCCGCGATGCACTGATCGACCGCCTCCAGCCGTCGTCCAACACGATCCAACTTGACGGCCCGAGCTACCGGCCGGAGCTTGCCAAAAAGCTGGACAAAAATGCGGCGCAGCATTAAGACCCGTCGCTGACGCTCCGAAAGACCCTCATGCGGTGGTCCCGCTTGAGTGAAATCGGGTGGTCCCACTCGATGAAATCGCGCAATGGGCGGCCTACCTACCTTTTGCCAGTACCTTTGCCCGCGCTTCCATCGCGTGAAAGATGCGGTCACTCACCTCACTTGGAAAGCCTTTGGGCAATTCATCGCTGACGGCTTGGATGGCATTTGAAGTCGCATGAGCTACTTCTGACATGAGCACTTCGATTCCATCGAACCTGGATTTAGCGGCGGTTTGAATCCAGTGCCTGGGTAGGATTTCCCGGACTTTGTAGTGTTTGTTTCCCACTGACATGGCCAACTTCACCTTCTGGATCGGCAGTGTTTTTGGGTTGATGTGGGGTTCCGCAGACATGACGTCGTAGAGGGGGGCCAGTGCGAAGCCACTCGGGCGGATGAACAGGCTGAAATTCTTAGCGTGACCGTCGATGGCGGCGATCAGCCAGAACACCAGCTGCGCCTTCATGAACTCCCGTCGATCCTGGTCTCGCTCGTCTGACTCATTGAGGAGCGAGAGAATATCCTGGATCCCGGGGCCATGGTCCGACTCGTATTTCATTTCGGGACCAAAACCGAGGGCCTGGCAGAGATCCTCTTGGGGGAGTCTATAGAGCTTCTTCCCCACCCAGCTTCGGTCGAACCGTGCGACGGCGAGCACTTTGATGCCCTCGAAATTGGCGATTTCCGCCTGAGCTGCTCGAAGGCCGAATGCCTTTAGGAGCCTCAGGCAAATCCACTCGTTTTCAACCGAGAGCGATAGGTCCGGTCCGTCCGGCACCTGACCGATCATAGGCTTCAGGATGTGGGTCGTGGGTGTGGCCCCCTCCGGGAGGAACCACTTTCCTTCCTGCTGAAGTAGAGCCGTTTTGCTCTGAGCGCCCGCCAATGAGATCCTGAAGTCTTGTTCCCTGTTGATCCCCAAGGGGTTGACTCTCAAGTTCCGGAGGAGGCTTGCGATTTCCGGATTCGAAATGGGCCTACCCTTCACGGTTTTCACGGGTCCTGGGTCTTCTCCCATCGGATAGAACTGCAAGGCTCCTACGCAGTCGCGACCTACGGCCTCCAGGATATCGAAGGCTTGGGTGCCCCCTGCTTGTGCTCGAGCGGCCACTCTTTCGCGTACTTGCCGGTCATCCGGCAGGAGGTTGTCGAAATAGTCCCTTACGCTCTGGCCCGTGTAGGGGTTTTCCTGGAGTGGGAACTTCCGGGAAATGGGCAGGGGTCTGGGTCGCTCCAACCAAGCTGGGTCGTATGTGAATGAAAGCGCTCCGCTGCGCTCCCGGTCCAGGTCGCCCACGGCGACGCCATTCATGAAAACACCGAGGCGCTCCGCTTTTCGGGCTCGTTTACTTTTCGCCATTTTCTAAAAGATGTCCTCGGGATGGAAATCCGCACCATCGGAGTGGCGGGGCCGCAAGACGAGCTCGAGGCCGAGGGCCGCACAGACCGCGTAGATCGTGTCGAGTTCGGTGGTTCCCAGCCCTTTTTCGACTTTAGATATCGTCGCTTGCCTCAGGCCAGCGCTTTTGGCGAGGCTGGTTTGGGTGTATCCGGCTCGCGCGCGATAGCGTTCCAGGGCTTGTCCCATTTGATTGGATGCTCTGGTCGCGATCACCAACTCGTTGGTTTTGCTTTTCTTGCTCTGCATTGGTTTTAATTTTATACGCAATTGCGTATTTTGCCATATTTATACGCTTCCGCGAATAACGGCCAGTTTATACGGAACTGCGTATAATTACCCGGCTATACTGGATAGCGTATAAGACTGGGAGTAGGGGTGGACTAAGCGAGTTCAGGCGGAAGACCACTTCGCTTCGAGCGTAATGGATTCCGAAAAGACTTTTGTGATCGGAAATGAAAATCAGCTTAAACGAACGGGCAAAAAACGACTGGTTGAAACCGCATAAGACCAGCAGGCAGGAGACTGCCCCCGCCTAATCTTCTCTCCGAACAAATCCAGCGTTTCTTCATGAACATGTTAAGGCGGTGATCTTTGCATTTCACAAGTCCTTTCACGCCGTCTTGGCGCACATGCTGGCAACTTAAGCACCTGACCGGGCTTTTCGGTAGGCTTTGATTTTTCGGCGCTTCGCCAAATTCCAGATCTTGATGGGCTGCATGGAAACGCGCGGACAGGTGCGTCCTGGCTGCTTTCTTCAGCCTACTGCCGTCACCGCATCACGAACGACGCTTCTGAGGGGCTCAATTCCAAGATCCAGATCATCAAAGCCAATGCCCGAAAATTCCGGAACTTCTAAAAATACTGGATCGCAATTATTTCTAATTGCGGACGCCTCAGCCTCTATCCACACGGAACCCGGTAGAGCTAATTTATACCTCGAAAGTTTAAATTTTTCGCCCTTGGCGACTGGCACATTGCTTACTCACGGGACAGCGACCCGCGTATGCGCTAACGCCCCGATAAGGCTTGAGTCGCGCGTCGGACCGGTGGGGTCCTACCTTTTGCAACCCGGCGACTGTGGGCTCGCCCGGCCTCGAACTTCAACTTTCCGGTCACAAAACCTAGGGTGAGGAACACGAAGTGATTGAGGTTTGCGATGTAGCCAAGGGAGTCACTGAAGACCAGTGGACCAGCCAGGACCGAAACCAGGGCCATGACTGCGAAGAGGACCTCGCGCTTTGCCCGCAACTGGCAGAGCTGGAGCCCGAGTACCATCGAAAGTAAGAGAGATCCACCCACCTCATGGGTAGCCACCATGCGCTGAAAAAGTCTGGGCTGAAAATAGTGAAACGGCACTACTAGAACGAGATAATTCAGGGGATCACTGAGCCAAAGTGAAGCGACGATCAAGGGGACTAAAAAACTCCTCTTTTGAGTTCTCTCAGCCCAGGACAGAACGGCTAAAAGTGCCGTCAAGCACGTGTAGAAATGAAATGAGCTGTTATAGAGAAAATTGCTGCAGACCGTCCGATACAACCATTCA
>JAYVNB010000217.1:0-13309 GCA_043759365.1 Bacteriovoracaceae bacterium
CTTCAGTTCGTTTGAATCAACTCGCTTGAATCAATGAGCTCGCGAGTTCAGGCTTTTTTAGAAATCTTGTTCCAGATCGCGCTGGCGGAAGTTTCTAAACTTACGCTGAACGTGTCGACCGCGGGATGGCCATCTCTCCGGATCACAGCCACGGCGATTCGGTCCTTCGGGCAGAGGTCCATGCAGGACGAAGTCACGACTCGAAGCTGATGCTTCAATTCCTCCTCCTTCACTCGGGCCTTCAGCTCGCTCTTCAGCAATTCGGACGGGTCCTCGTTGTCCTTCGAAGCGAGCTTTTTTCCGCATTTCGAACAGATCACGACCAGTTCATCGGACCAGGGCGGGGTTTCCGGTTGGAACGAGTCGTTTTTCATGGATTCCCTTGTGAAAGGCCTCTGAGCTCTTGAGATGGTGCCGAGACCGAGGATCGAACTCGGATGGAGCTTTCGCCCCGCAGGATTTTAAGTCCTGTGCGTCTACCAGTTTCGCCATCCCGGCACGGGATTCAAGTCTGGACGTGGGACGGTTCTACCGCGTTTCGAGGAAGCTGCCAATCGTTTGAGAGCGGAGTGCTTCAAGGGCGCGTGTTCCCGACGGGGTGTCACTGATGACGAAAAGGTGGATTCCCGGGGCACCGTGTCGCTTGAATCGCTCGACCTGCTCCAAGAAGAGCTCGATGCCGTAGGAGGCGCCGTCTGGGGTATCGGTTTCGGGAAGTCGCGAGAGGAACGAGGCGGGTACGGATACCCTGAATTTCTTCATCATCCGCTCCGCACCCGCGCGGCTCTTCAGGATCCGCGTTCCGGGCAGGATGGGGATCGAGATTCCAGCCGAGGCGCAAAGATCGAGGAACCGGGCATAGGCGTCGGTGTCGAACATCATGTCGGTAATCCCGAACTGGGCACCGGCGTGGACCTTTTCGCTGAAAAAACGAAGTCTTTCCTCGAGATTGGGATGTTCGGGGTAAGCAGCGGCTCCAATGCAAAAGTCAGTCGCCTCCTGACTTTCGACAGCGGGGCCTCCGGCACGTTGCAGGTATCGGCCCTGGTTGAGGTCCCGGATCTGGCGGATCAGTTGATGGGCGTAGTGGTAACCCCCTTCTCGGGGTTTCCACTCTCCTTGACCATCCGGTGGATCTCCCCTCAAAGCGAGGATGTTTCGGATCCCGAAGTAGTGGTGATCCATGAGCTGATTTTCGACGTCATGCGCAGTCAGGTCACGGCAAGTGAAGTGGGCGATGCAGGGCACCCCGAAGCGCTCCTTGATGGTCTGGGCAATCGGGAGACTTCCTCCACGGAGGCTGCCTCCGGCACCCTTGGTCACGGCAAGAAACTGCGCTCCCGAGCCGATCAGAGCCTGGACTTGGCCCAGGACCTTTCCTTGTTCAGCTCCGTTTCGCGGAGGGATGACTTCGGCGGAGAGCGTGAAGTCGCCGCGACCGATCATGTCGGTAATCTTGGCATCGGGGCGAAACGGGAATTGCGCAGTGGGGATCATGGAGAAAGCGGTGCTCCTGATGAAGGAATTCGATAAGGAATCATAGCGGGCACTTTCTGTCGGTACTCGAGGTAGGCAGGCCCGAACAGTCGGATCAGTTTTCTTTCTTCCACCGGGATCGCTACCCCGAGGTAAACCCCGAGGACGACCACGAGGAACATCCGGTCCAGTGTCATGACAGGGGCGCAGACAAAAGCCACCAGAGTGAAAAGGTACATGGGGTGGCGGATCCAAGCATAAATGCCCGTGGAGAAGAGTTGCGGGCTGCCCGCAGGTCTTCCTAGCTCGTCGGTTCGGAGTCCCAGCTGTCGAAGGCCTACGAACTCAAGCGCGTCAAAGCCGCGGACCACGCCCAAGGAGAGGGACATCCATCCCCAGAACAGGACCAGGGATAAGATCAAGTTGCGAAGGGATGAAGTGGGGAGGGCCCAAATCAGGCGACCGCTCGACTGCCAGAGCCCCATCATCATCAAAAGTGAGAGTCCTGTGATGGCCATGTAGATCGTTCGCCAGGCTTGCCGGGGAAAAGGGCGAAACAAAACGGCTTGGACCTTCTCCTGAGCGAAAACGGAGTGGAGCAGGCCGAAAAAAAGAAACAGGGACGCGTCAAAACCCAGCATCCAGGGCAGACTTCCTTCGTCCAATTGAACCCAGGGCCAGCCCCATTGAAGTGGGAGGGAGGGGAGGGCCAGGTTACGTTCCACCCAGACGAAAAACGCCAGACTCGGAAGCAGTCCGAGTCCGAGATTGATCGCCCCCCAAAGCGAGCGGGAAGCGGGAGACAGGCGTGATGGCATCGAGGGTCAGGCCTACAGCAAAGCAACCGGGGGAGGCAAGGGTATCTTCGCTGCAGCGCGGTTGTGTGCGGGCGCGTCTTTGACTAAGATTCCAGATATGGAGCTGCTCAAGATCCATCCCGGAAACCGGATCGACGTCGCGGTTTTTCCCTTAGCCAACGCCGTGCTTTTTCCTGGCGTGAGTTTGCCGCTCCACGTTTTCGAAGGTCGCTATGAGAAAATGCTCGAGGATGTGCGGGCTCGCGGCTGGCAGCTGGCGGTTTCCCTGGTCGAAGCGAGTCAAAGTCAGACGGAATTCGTGCTCAATACGATCTGCGGAGCGGGGGATGTCCAGATATTCCGAGAGTATCCCAACGGTTCGTCGGACATCCTCGTCCATGGCAAGCAGCGGGTGAAACTCTTGAATTTCATTCAGCACGAGCCGTATCTGGTGATGGAGGCCGAAGTTCTCCAGCCGAAGCCGGCATCCCGAAGTCGAGATGCGAGGTCGACCTTGGAGCGCTTCCAAGCGCTCGTGAAGACTTGGGCGTTCCTCCATCCCGAGCTTCCCCAAGAGACGCCATTTCTCTTTCAGGAGATCCGGGATCTGGGACAGCTCTGCGATTTTTTCGTTTTTCACTTCCTCACGCGACCTTTGGACAAGCAGGTTTACCTGAACACACCCAATCCGATCGAGCGTGCCGAAATGCTCACGAACTTCCTCGAGACTGATCTGGTACGCTTGACTCGTAAAGTGGATCGTCACAAGCGCTCCCTGCTGATGCATTGAACGAGAAGCAGAGCGAAAAGTAAGACGGGGATCTGAAATGTTGAAACTCCTGAAGAGCGTCCACTGGGTGGCTCGCAAAGCTTTCGAGCAGGCGGGCTATCGGTTTGAGATCCGGAAAGCCGGCGACACCCAGCTCGGACTCTGGAGGATGGAGTTCCGCAAGCCCAAGCGGGGACAGTCCCCGCGGCGAGTGGTTTTCATTCCCGGTTTCGGCGATACACCGCTTTCCTGGCTCTGGGTCATGATCACTCTCCAGCCGATTTTTCGGGCCCGATACGATGAACTGGTCTGGCTCGACTTCCCGGGATTTTCCGGAGCACTGTGCGACGAGAAGTGTTTCTCCTCGCTTGACCAGCTCTTGCATGCGAGTGCCGACGTGTTCGACAGCTTGAGGCCTGAGACCCTCATCGCCCATTCGCTCGGAGGATGGGTGAGCGCCTGGTACGCTTCCGAATGTGCCGATGGAAACCGCCCGAAGAAACGTTCCGGGGGATACGCCGGCCCTTCGAGCCTCGTCCTCGTCGGTCCCTCGGGAGTGTTCGCCAGCGAAGCCGAAAAAGAACAATGGCAGGAAATGTTCCGGAACTCGGTGGAAGAAGGTTTCTCCGCTTTGCGGCCCCATCTCTTCGCCAAAGAGCCGATCTGGTTCCGATTCGTGATCGAGGAGTTTTCCGGGTTCACTCGTCGCGAAGATATCGCTGGATTCATGCGCTCCTTTCAAGAGGAGCATCGCCTGGATCATCGGATCTCCCGGATCAAGTCCACGGTCTGGTTGATTTGGGGGAATCGCGACGAGCTCGTCCCCTGGTCCTGGCACAAGACCTGGCTGAATCGGCTTCAGGCCAATCCTGAAAACCCTCCTCGGGCAGTGCTCCTGAAGGGCGTGGGGCATAGCCCTCAACTGGAGACCCCGACCTTGATCGCGGTGGTGCTGGGTCAGATCCTGAGGGGTCGGTTGCCGCATCGGGCGGGATCACGATGGTGGGAACTGGTGGAAGCGGATTTGCCGGACAAGGCCGAAGTCGAAGTTTAACGGAGCTTTTTGGAGTTCGCGATCTCTTCCATTTTATCGAGAGACTTGCGTGCGGCGGGAAGTCCCTTGAGTAGGGAGCAGCTCGCTCGGGCCCGCTCCAGGTAGATGCCCCATCGATTTTTGCGAGAGGTCTGGACCACTTCCTTCTCGAGGAGAAGCCAGCCTGCTTCGATGTCGTGTTCCAGGGTGTGACCGCAAGTCGTCAGTTCCGTGCGGGAGTCCTTGCGGGAGTCCTTGCGCGCGTGGACTCGGTTGCGCTTCAGACGGAGTTTGACCGCGTTCGGAGTGACTTTGGCGGTGGAAGCCACGTGCTTCGAGAACGCCATGTCGTCGGCCAACATGATCCATTGCGCGATTTCGCCTTGGGCCGGCTCCTTTCGCTCGAAGCGAAGCGAGAAGTCTGCATAGCCCGTGGTGCGTTCGAGGCAGGACCTGAGGGGGTCCGTGTCCGGCACTAGGAGAGCCCAAACTCCGCGATTAGCCTTGGGCCGGCGGCTCCAAGCTGCACCCAAGCCCGAGAAGTCCTGGTACCCGTAGAAGTAGGAAATCTGGTCGTGGATGATGCAGAAACCCTCGGGGATCTGCACCGTGCGAATCCAGGAGGGTTTGTCGGTGCAGGAGAGTTCATCGCAGACAGTGACTCCTGCTGAAGTGGATTGTCCGCCGCGGATGGGCGCGGAGTCCTCACAATCGGAATGGGTGAAGAGCCATATGGCAGTGGCGCAATCTCCGAGCGCCGCCAGTCGAGATCCGTCTTCCGAGGCCTGCGTGGATGACGTGAGGGAGGTCACAGCCAACACCACCTAAGCAGCAGCACTCGGGAGTCCAAACCTCATTCGAAAGCAACGAGGTGGTAGGTCTTCTTGCCTTTGCGCAGAACCAGGTACCGGTCGGCAATCAGATTGGTGGTTACGATGGCTGCCGCCGGATCCGTGGCGCGCACGTTGTTCACGTAGACGCCGCCGCCGGCGATGTCCTTTCGCGCCGCACCTTTGGAGCTGCAGAGCCCGCTTTCGACCAAAGCGTCGATCAAGGGCCAGCCGCCGGGCGACTGCAAGCTCCCCAGGGCTTTTGAAGTCGCAGGGGCGCCTGACATCACTTGCAGGAGAGTGGGACCGTCGAGGTCTCGGATCTCGCTTCCGAACAGGGCCTGGGTTGCCTTCTCGGCTCGCGCGAGTTCCTCAGAACCGTGAACGAGCGTCACCATCTCGCGGGCCAAAGCGCTTTGGGCCTGGCGCTTTTCTGGAGATGTTTTCACGGAATCCTCGAGCCCCTGGATCTGCTCATGGGACAGAAACGAGAAGAACTTCAGGAAGGTCACGACGTCGGCGTCGGCGGTTCCGATGAAGTATTGATAGAGATGGTAAGGAGAGGTCCGGTGGGAGTCGAGCCAGATCGTGCCTTGCTCGGATTTTCCGAATTTCGTCCCGTCGGCCTTCATGACGAGGGGATGGGTGAGGCCGTAAACTTCTCCTTGAGTGATGGGATGGTTCGAGGAGGTGACGTTGGCGGCTCTCATCCGTCGGATGAGTTCGGTGCCAGCGGTGATGTTACCCCACTGGTCGGAACCGCCGATCTGCAGGCGGCAGCGTTGTTTTTCGTTCAGGATGAAAAAATCGTAGGCCTGCAGCAGCATGTAGGAGAACTCGGTGTAGGAGATCCCGTGGTCGCGATCCTCAAGCCGTGCGCGGACGCTCTCCTTCGCCAGCATGTGGTTAATCGTGAAATGCTTGCCCACGTCGCGCAGGAAATCGATGTAGCTGACCCCGTGGTAGAATTCAGCGTTGTTGACGATCAAAGCAGGATTGGATCCGTCCAGCTTGAGAAAGTGGGAGATCACGCGTGTGATGCCGGCGAGGTTGCGATCGATCTGATCCGAAGTCAACAGGCTGCGTTCCTGGGCTTTGAAGCTCGGATCGCCGATCATCCCGGTGGCTCCGCCCACGACCGCGATCACTCGATGCCCGGCCTGCTGGAAGCGGCGGAGCGTCAGGAGTGGAAGCAGGCTTCCCACATGGAGACTATCGGCAGTCGGATCGAACCCGGCATACAGGGTCAGCGGCTCGCGAGCGAGCACTTGGGCGAGCGTCGGATCAGTGACCTGCTTGACGAGCCCGCGGTATTCGAGATCTGAATATAGTTGGGGATCCAGGCTGTTCATGGACTCAAGCATAACAGGTTTGACTGGGACTTCCAGGGCATGCCACAAAAGCGAGAGTGCTTCATCTTCATCGGACGGTTCTGATCCTAGGTTTTTTTTTGGTTCCGCTGAACGGCCTGAGAGCAGAGGATCTCCGCCCGAATCCCATGGCGCAGGAGTTGATCCGCGAAAGCTGTGACGTCTGGGACGACCCCCAGGGCATCCCTCACGTGCGGGGCCGGACTGATCGAGTGGCTCTCTCCTGCCTAGGGCTCCTTCATGGACGGGAGAGAGGTTGGCAAATGGACTTTCTCCGGCTGACGGCTCAGGGCCGCAAGGCCGAAGTACTCGGCAAGGAAGCGATCCGAGCCGACTTCCTGATGAGGGTTTTAGGTCTTGCCGAGCGCGCCAAGGTTTTGTTTGCGGGCCTGGATCCCGAGTCTCAGAACGATCTTTGGGCCTATTCGTTCGGGGTCAACCGAGGCTTCATCGTCGGACGTCCGCGGAGTTACGAAGCCCGTGAGCTCAAGACGGAAGCGGAACCCTGGATGCCCTGGGACACGATTCTTCTCCTTCTCCTGCAGTCCTTCGATCAGACTCGCAAAACCTTCGAGACTGACTTCCGGGAGAACGCGCGACTCGCGATTTTCCCAGGAGCGGATCCGGCGATGTTCAGTGAGGACGGTTTACCTTGGGATACTGCAGTGCTTCAAGAAGGTGAGTATCCGAAGCGTACAGCCAAGAAATCGCCCGACTCCAAGTCCGCGGGACTTCCGTCGGGGGCCGCTTCCATGGGCGTCGCATCGGGTTCTGTCACTGACTCAGCCCTCTCCTTGCTTTGGGGAGAGGGGCGTCGCGAATCCGAGGTTCAAGGCAGTAACAGTTGGGTCTTGAGCCGTTCGCGCAGCCGCACCTCGAACGCATGGCTGGCCAACGACCCTCACCTCAACCTTAAGCACCCTTCTTTCTGGATGTGGGCTCATGTTGAAGGTGATCATCTCAACGCGATCGGCGCATCCCTCCCAGGTGTCCCGTTGATTGCCAGCGGGTCGAACCTCCAGGTTTCCTGGGGTCTCACCAACTCCTATCTGGATTCCGCCGACATCTTCTCGGTTCCCGAGGACGAAGTGGACCGTTCCTCCAGCAGTTTTCGGCCTTGGGTCTGGTTCAAGTTCTGGGGAGTGCAGCTTCCTTTCTTCTTCAAGTCCTTTCAGCGCACTGCCGAAGGGTGGCCCGTGCTGCCGATCGAAGCCCCGAAAGGCCGAAAGTATGTCCTGCGGTGGACGGGATTCGATCTCCAATCCACTGATATCCGGGGCTTGTTCGACGTGATGAAAGCGGGGAGCGTCCAGGAGGCGGATCAAGCTCTCTCTCGCGTGGGACTTCCCAGTTGGAACTTCGTCTTTGCCGACTCTCAAGGTTCCATCGGGTATCGCGCGATCGGAAAAGTGCTTCGACGTAACGAGGCACCCTCCGCCAAAATTCCAGAAAAATCGTTAGCTCAAGTCACCCGTTGGCCGCTCCTATCCTCGGAGGAGATGCCCAGAGTCCTCGATCCTCAGCGGGGTTGGCTCGCAACTGCGAACAATCGGCAGTGGCCTTCAGATTCCCTATTTCATGGAGGTTGCTCCTATGCGGATGGTTTCCGAGCTTTTCGGATCCACGAGTTACTGGTGGCGGGCAAGCAGGACCGCGAGTCTATTCAAAGAATTCAGTGCGACACGCAGGCCGTGGATGCACATTTCTTCCTCCCTCGGTTGATCCCTTTGATTGAAAATCAAGTCCACGCGCAGAGAGCCGGATTCTCACCGCTTGATTTGAAAGCATTGGAGGCACTCAAGACCTGGGACCTGCAAGCCACCCTTTCTTGCCGGGCTTGTGCCCCCTTTCGGGGAATGATGGAGAAACTCCTCGCGAGTTTCGACGGCAACGAGGGAGCCCTCTACCGTGCTTTGGAAGGCCGTTTATTTCCAGGAACCCCTTCGTTGGCGATCCGCGTCCCTGAAGCGTTTCGGGAGGCAGTCGCAGACCTTCGGTTGCCGCCTGGAGCGGAGCTTCCGGAATGGGGCACCCTCCATCATGCGGCCTTCTCCCACGTCAGTGGCCTCTCGCAATTCGAGACTCCCCCGATCCCGACTCCAGGAGACGAGAACACGGTCAATCCAGGGAACGCCCATTCGGAGAACGGGCAATGGAGCCAGTACTCGGGTGCTTCGCAGCGCTTGATTGTGGAAATGACCAGCCCTCCGACCGTATATGCGATCCTTGCAGGCTCGAACGCGGACCTCGAGCGGCCAAACCTCAATCGCGAATCCAGTCCTTGGCGAAAATGGGCTGGCTGCCTCATCGAGAAGCGATTCTTCCCGGTCGATTGGCGCTCGGTGAGCTCAGCGAAGCTCGAGTTGATGCCGGTAGGAAACTCCGTAGTCCCCTCGCGCTGATCCTCCGTTCAAGTGGATGTACTGGAGAAAAGCACCCGAGACCACGCACTGGGCGATCACGATCGCAGCGAGAGATCGACGGGAGAGCGCGAGGCCTGGGCCGGGTTGAAGGGCCCAGTGCGCGAGCCACAGGCCCTCGAGCGGAAAAGTCACGAGCAGGTAGTAGCGATGGACCACCACTGTGGACAGGGTCAGGCAGAGTCCGTACGACAAAAGCGCGCCCCCGATCAAGGCGCGCGTCTCGGAGGATTTCGATTCGCGTTTTCGAATCCGAAGCAGCCCGCGCAGCAGGATGAAGCCCCCGCAGACGAGGATCGTCAAGTGGGCGACCGCCACCAGATAGGTGGGGGAGTTCCCCGGTAAAAGCGGGTAGGGCAGGAAATCCCTGATCTGCGCCCAGATTCCGTTTCCGTTTTGCACTCCCAACGTGTTCCCTAGATGAAGTCCGAGCGGGTCGGTGATCCAAAAGACCCAGAACTTGAGTTGGATCGCTTCGTTCCAGCCAAAGAACATCGGCTGCCCGGTCCGCACGGTGAGCAAGTGCTGAAGCCAGGGAAGGAGGGGGAGCGCCCCGAGTAACGATCCCAAGAACCAAGCACTCCAACGGACTTTTGCTGGGTCGAGCGCGGGAAGCAGGCTCCACAACAAGAATCCGAAAGCGAAGAAAAAGCCCGACATGTGGATTTGCCCCAAGCAGGCCCCGGTCAGGCCCCAGAAAAAGGCCCCGAACCACCGGCTGCGTCGCGTCCAAGATACGATGAACAACATCGAAAACAGAGCGAGGGTTGACTGGGCCCAGATCTTTCGCTGGTAGAGGACCAAAAGCGGGTTGACGGCCGCGAGACAAGTCGCCCACAGCCAAGGCTCACGCTCATCAGATCGGGCAAGTTTGAGCGCGAAAAAACCTAGGAGGGCGAGCGCTCCGGTATTGAGCCACATCACTGCTTGGGCAAGACTGGGCGGTGATGTGACCTGAAAGAGTTTTCCAAGCGCCAAGAAAACCCAGACGCTCATGCCCGGGTTCCGAATCAATACTCCCGAGGGCATTCCGAGCCAAGGCCAGGGTTCGGTTTTCCCTACCCCGAGAAGCGAGTCGAACATCGAATGCTCGTCCCCCTTCCATTCCATGTCGGCGGGGTTCAAAAGTCGTAAAAGCGCTCCCGTCAGAAGAGCTGCTGTGATCGCGAGCTTCCAGTTCCGGCTGACGTTGCCGGACTTTGCTGGGGTCAGTTGCGCCATTTGGGCACCGAGTTCATCCACGCGTCGCGGGTGCAGGAAAAAGTGAGAAGGAGCATGGCAATGAGAGGGAGAGAGGCCTTTTGCAGAAAAAAGAAGACCGTCTCGCCCATGAAAATCGGGCCTGCCAAAGGGAGCATCAGGCACGAAAACAGGAAAATCATCCGATCCGAAGGCCGGAGTGGCTTCGCGAGCAGGAAGGCTACTGGAAGCGCGATCAAGGGGATCGAGTACTTGAAAGTGAAAGGCATGAAGAGCAGGTAACCCCATACCCCCAATCCGAAGAAGCTTCCTTTACTTCGTATATCCACAGGCACTCGTGTTGTCCAAATCCAACCCCACACCGAACAACCGAAGACGACGGCGGCCCAATAGAGCTCGGTGACGGCGCGCTGAGAGAACCACAGGGAGTGGGAGGCCCGGAGCAAGGCGCTTTTAATGGATTGGCTGCCGTAATGGGAGGCATCGAAAAAGCTCGAATCCGCCCCGAGAAGCGACTTCCAATTCACGAACAGTTTCGAGAACTCGCTGACGCTCGATGTCTCAGCGAGAAGTACGAGACTCAGGGCGAGCGCCACTGCCGTTGCGCCACCGAGTGCGGGAAGGAGGGTTCTTAAACGCGAGCGACCCAGCCCCGGGATGGCTCCGAAAAGGAGTGCCGGACCGACTTTCAGCATCGCAGGAAACACCAAAAACGCTCCCGCTCGTGCCGGGCGTTGATTCAAGGCGGCGCCGAGTGCCCAGGTCACGCAAAGGAACATCGTCCCCGTCACTTGTCCGATCATGAAACTATCCAGGCAGAACCGCAGGGAGAAGAGTAAGGCGAGCGCAGTGATGAAACGGGAGCGTGCCGCTGATCCAGTCGCCTGCTTCAAGACTCGCTCGAGCGCGACAAAGCCCCCGGCAAAACAAGCGTATTGGAGGAAGTACCAGACGAGCCGACCCCCGTCGTAGGGAAGCATCGCCAGCGGTCTGAAAAACGGGAGGGTGAGGGGCAGGTACCGGTAGGGACAGTTTCCGTCGAGCGTCAGGCTGTAGATGTTCGACCATTCGCCCTGCGAGGCACGGAGGGCTGTTCGATGGTAGACGAGGAAATCCGAATAGTCCGTCTTGATCCAGACCTTGTAAGCGTAAAGGAACAAAACGACGAAGGCCGCAATCCCTGCGGAGGCCACTACCCCGCGGGCTACCCAGTCTAGGGGATTTTTCCCTTCACTTCTGGAGATCATGTCGGACCAGGCGCTGAAACTCGACCAGGCCTTCCAGGATATCCTCGGCTTCATTGGGTGTATGAAATGCCAGGCCACAGGCGGGTGTGAACAGGCATTGCGCCAGGATAGCTTGGGCTTGTTCAGGCGAATACCCGCCCAAGTCCGTGAACGCTCGTTTCACTTCACCCAGGAGTCGCAAGGGCTCCACGGGGGGAGCTTGGCCCTCGGCTTTTTGAGTGGGGATCACTCCGAGCGAGAGTCGGCCTCCGTTGGCTAAAAACCGACCCAAGCTGTTTCGGGCGCCGCTGAGAAGTGGTTTGAGAGAGAGCTCCGTATCGATCGAGAGAAAGTCGAGGCCAAGGCCCAGCACCGCGTTCCAGTCCGTATTGCTGCAGCAGTGGAGTCCGACCGTGGCGCCGTCGCGCTTGAGGGTTTGCACCAGAAGCCGGAGCTCCTGGAGGGCGAGGACTTGCCGGGGCTGCTGGTTCGAGAATCCGTAGAGTCCGGGTTCATCCAGGAAGATCAGAGGCTGGATGCCCACTTGGACGAGTCTGCGGGTCATCGCCAGCGAGCGCGCCAGCACCAGTCGGTAGATCTGCGAAGTCAACTCGGGCAGACGATCCAGGGATTCGCCGTTTTTCAAACGGATTGCGCTTTGGGCAGTCAGGGGTCCCGCGAGTTGGATCTTGGCCGTCTTCGTCCCGCGCTCTTCGCACTCCCAGAGAAACGGCTGCCAGCAGCTCGAGGTCGAGGAGGCCGGCTCGAAGCCCTCGAACGCGCCAGGCGACCTTTCGTTCTCCAGTGCGCCCAAAAGTCGTTCGTTCAAACGACGGGCGCGGCCGCTCCAGACGTCCGCATCCAGAGTCACCGCACCGTCGCGGGAGACTTCCAATCCCGGAAGTCCCTCGAGCGCTTGCGCGATCATATACTCCCAAGGATTCCGGATCGGGATCTGCGGAAGAAACGGGATTCCTAGTTTGAAGGAGTACTCGAGTGCGGCGTCGGCGTTGTGATGAGGGAGGCTTCCGATAGCCGTAGTCAAGGGAAGTTGGTCATTGGCGATTGTCATCGTCGCTCCCTCCGCGTGATCCAACTGAGAAATAGGTGGCCTGAGGATGGTGGAACACCAGCGCGGAAACCGAGGCTTCAGGGTTCATCATGAACCCTTCGGTCAGTTCCACGCCCAGTTCCTCGGGCTGAAGAAGCTGAAAGAGGCCGAGCTGGTCGTCGAGTCGCGGACAAGCTGGATAACCGAAACTGTAACGCTTGCCGCGGTATTTGGCCTGAAAGCGTTCCATCATCGTCGTTTCCGGTCCGTCTGGGAACCCCCAGGACTTTCGGATTTGCGAGTGGAGGTATTCGGCGTAAGCCTCTGCGCTCTCCAAGGCCAAGGCCTGGACGATGTGGGACTTGAGGTAGTCTCCCCGGTTTTTGAGCATTTCGGCGAGCTCTCGCACCCCTTTCCCGACCGTGACCAAGAACATGGCCACGTTGTCTGCGACCGCGGTCCCTGCCAGCTCGGACGCAGATCGCGGGGTCGTGTAATCGGCCAGGCAGAGGCCATTTTCTTTGGGCTGTCTCGGAAAGTCGAAGACGGATTGCGTCCCTTCGCTGAAGCGGTCGCCTTCTCCCGAAGTGAGCTTGAGCTGGTTGCCTGCACTCTCGGCCCGGAAAAAACGGTACACCGCTTGGGGGTGCAGGATTTCAGTCCCCTTGAACTCGTCCTTCACTTCCTGGACGGCATTCCAGATTCCGAGAGCTTTCGCGTCGGTTTCCTCGACCTGGCGTCGAGTGACTGCGTCGACCGCAGCTTTTTCGAGCAGGCGGACCGTGCCTCCCTTGATGCCTAAGTGTCGGCCATAAAGCATGAGAGGGTTGATGAACTTCCAAATCTGCTCGATCGGGGTGTTTTTGATCACGTGACGGGCGAAGTCCGGAGGCTGTGGAATGTCCGAAACGAGGTCAATCGCAGTGGAGCGGATCTGTGGGAGCTCGACTTCGACCTTCACGGATTTCGGGGCCTGCTGCGCCAAAGCGAGGCGTCGGGTCTGAAGTTCTTCCTTCAACCGTTCAAACTTCTCCGGATCCACGATCTGCTTGGCGAGCTCGAGACCCGTCATCGCATCCGACGCATAGGCCACAGTGCCGCCGACGTAGGCTTTGGCGATTTGTTTGTCGACGAAGT
>JAYVNB010000218.1:0-13227 GCA_043759365.1 Bacteriovoracaceae bacterium
TAGGTCGCTAACATCTCCAGTCCTGAATCCCAGCGGACTCGGCATTGGTTCGGAAAAACTTCGGCGACGGTAGCAGTGGCTTCATCTTCCGGCAAACCACGCTGCGCATTGCCCTTTTTCTTCGGACGCGGTCCACGGTGGCTTTGATCGTCGAGCCAGCTGTTTTGATCGCCTCGGTATTTTCCCATCGGAAACTCGATAGTAACCGGGATAGGGGGGGTACGCCACGCTGATCCCGCGGCTCGCCAGATCAAGGGCCCTTTCCGCGAGGCACTTGATCATGGCCAGATGGCACATAGTTTGGGGTAGCTTCCGAATGAACCCCCTTCAGCCGCTCCACTGCATCCGCCTGCTCCAGCGGATTGCCAAAAGGCGCGTGCTGAAACCTGCCCGGAACACCGGTTTCGATTCCGTCCATCCCCTCTCGCTGAAGAGTTGCCACCAGTTCCTGCAACAGAACAACTCTACGATCGGAGAGTTGTTCGAAGCCGCGATCGAAGCGATGTTTACCAGCATTTTGAAGCCTGGGGACGTTTACCTAGATGGCGGGGCCAACGTCGGAAGGCATTCTTTGCCCATGGGGATAGCGGTGGACCGGCCTGGATCTGTGATCGTCATTGACCCCTTGGCTTTGGAACCAGGACACATTGGAAAAATCGCCAAAGGGCATCCCCTCGAGGAACGGCTCGTCGTCCACTCCGTGGCGCTCACCGATCAATGGGGTGCGGGAAGCTTCACGCACTACCCGGGTGAAAGCGGTTTAAGCGGCACATTCCCAGGTCCATCCTCACCCACTTCAAAACACCGCTCGATCCCAGTCAGGCTCGAAACGCTGGACCGCTTGACGCGGGGTCTCGCTCTAGTCCGTTTCGTAAAGTTGGACCTCGAAGGAGGCGAGTACCGGGCACTTCTCGGCGCAAAGAGGCTTCTTTCGTAGGACAGTCGCATCGTGGCCTTCGAAAACGGCCGGCAGAAAGCAGCCTTGATCTACGGGTACGACCGACGCGAGTTCTTCAATTTTTCCAGCAGACACAACTACGTGCTTTTCGACGTCCTAGGACGCCCGTTTCGGAGACGGGACTGGAAACTGACCTGGATACCCTGGAACTTCGTGGCGATGCCCGAAGAAAAAATCGCCGACTACCGAAGCCTTTTCCGAGAGGCGGTCCCCAAGGCACTCCGAGCCCGCTCCCTGGGGCGTCTCACTCACCAGCGGTGATAGGCCGGATGCCCCGGTTTGACGGCGACGAAGATACCCCGGCAGGTGGCGCAAACTTTTCCTCCCGCGGTCAAAGTGGCTTCAATCACTGCCCGGTCATCCTTCACTTCCAAAGCTTTGGCGGACAAGTGAACCGACTCGTTGGTCGGAGTCGGACGCAGGAGCTTGACGGAATACTCCGCAGTCACCGTACAAGGAGGTGAATCGAGACCTGCCCGTTTCATCAGCTCATAGGCCGCCGTCCAATTGGAATGGCAATCGAGTAACGCGCCGATGATCCCACCGTTGAGCATTCCCGGAAAAGCCTCGTGATGGGGCTCCGATTGCCACTCCGCCACCACCTCCTTTCCACCAGTGGGAAAGCTGCGAACTCGGAGGCCGCGGGGATTTGATGGTCCGCACCCGAAGCATGAGCTGTGGGCCGCGTATTTTTCCTGAAGTGCAAACGTTGATTCTTGGGTCATGATGGCCCTGAAATTAGTTCTGAACCCGTGCCCTGGCAAAGGGTTTGTGCTACTTTTGCAGCAGTATGGCCTACACACCTTCTCGCATCGAGCCAAAGTGGCAAAAGTACTGGGACCGGAATCAAACCTTCAAGACGGAAGGTCCTGAGTCCAAGAAGCCCAAATACTACATCCTCGACATGTTTCCTTACCCGTCGAGTTCGGGCCTCCATGTAGGTCATCCAGAAGGCTACACCGCCACGGATATCCTTGCCCGCTACAAGCGCGCCAAGGGATTCAACGTCCTTCATCCGATGGGATGGGACGCTTTTGGGCTTCCTGCGGAACAATTTGCGCTCAAGACCGGTGTACATCCGGCCAAGACCACCGCGGATGCCATGGAAACTTTTCGGCGCCAGCTTTCGATGCTGGGCTTCAGCTACGACTGGAGCCGCGAGGTTTCCACTTGCGATCCGGACTACTACAAGTGG
This sequence comes from Bacteriovoracaceae bacterium, assembly GCA_043759365.1. Taxonomy (GTDB): domain Bacteria; phylum Bdellovibrionota; class UBA1018; order UBA1018; family UBA1018; genus JAYVNB01. The sequence goes on from JAYVNB010000218.1 coordinate 2,154, forward strand.
ACTCAGTTCATTTTCTTGAAACTCTACGAGAAGGGCCTGGCCTACCAGAAGGAAGTCCCGGTCAATTGGTGCCCCGAACTGAAGACCGTCCTCGCCAACGAAGAAGTCGTGGACGGAAAGTCCGAACGGGGCGGCCACCCAGTTTACCGCGTTCCGATGAAGCAATGGATGCTTAAGATCACCGACTACGCCGAGCGCTTGCTTCAAGATCTCGGCAAGCTGGATTGGCCAGAGAGCACTAAAGAGCTTCAGCGGAACTGGATTGGTCGAAGCGAGGGACTTCAGATCCGCTTTGCGCTTGCTGATCAAGCCTCCACCCACGGATCAATCGAGATCTTCACGACCCGTCCAGACACCATTTTCGGAGCGACCTACATGGTTCTCGCTCCGGAACACCCCTTGGTCGAACTGATTGCGACGGCAGAACACAAACCGGATATCGCCGCTTATAAAGCCAGTTCCGCTCAAAAATCTGAAATCAGCCGACAAGACGCGACCAAGGAAAAATCAGGGGCGTTCACTGGGGCATTCGCCTTGAATCCCCTGAACGGGGAAAAGATCCCGGTTTGGATCGCCGACTACGTGATGATGGGCTACGGGACGGGCGCGATCATGGCCGTGCCCGCACACGACGAACGCGACTTCGACTTCGCCAAGGCTTTCAATCTTCCCATTCTCGAAGTGGTGGAAGGCCAGAAGGACAAAGACGCGAAAGTGTTTTCAGGCGAAGGCGTATCGATCGCTTCGGGCTTTGTGACTGGACTGACTACCTCGGATGCCAAGAAAGCGGTCATAGACTGGGCCGAGAAGAGATCTATCGGCAAAGGAACGATCCAGTACAGGCTCCGGGACTGGCTTTTTTCCCGTCAGCGGTACTGGGGAGAGCCGTTTCCGATTCTCCATACTGACCATGGTCGGATGGCGGTTCCCACTGAGCAACTGCCGGTCGTGCTTCCGAACGTGAAGAGCTATGAACCCACCGGTACCGGCGAAAGCCCTTTGGCTGCGATCTTGGAATGGGTCGAAACCAAGGACCCAAAAACCGGTAGAAAAGCCCGTCGCGAAACCGACACCATGCCCGGAAGCGCGGGTTCGAGCTGGTATTTTTTCCGGTACTGCGACCCCGGCAACGCCATGAGTTTCTGTTCCACCGAAGCGGAAAAGTACTTCATGCCAGTCGATCTTTACCTAGGCGGACCCGAGCATGCAGTCGGGCACCTCCTCTATGCGCGATTCTGGACCAAGGTGCTTTTCGACTGCGGACTTGCCACCCACGACGAGCCTTTTCAAAAGCTGGTGCACCAGGGAATGATCCTGGGCGAGGACGGCGAGAAGATGTCCAAGTCTCGTGGAAACGTGATCAACCCCGATCACGTCGTCGAGAAGTATGGTGCGGACACGCTGCGGATGTACGAGATGTTCATGGGGCCTCTCGAGCGTGACAAGCCTTGGTCCACCACAGCGATTGAAGGCGTGTATCGTTTCGCCCAGCGTACTTGGCGATTGCTCGTCGAGGAGAATGAGCAAGACCCTTCGATCCCTGCCAAGATGAAGGTGGAGGACACCGTGCCTTCGGCGGAGGACCTCAAGATCCTTCACAAGACCCTTCAAAAAGTAACCGAGGATATCGAGCATTTGCGATTCAACACCGCAATCAGCCAGATGATGATTTTTGTGAACCACTTCACCAAACTCGGAAAAACGCCGCGGGCCTGTGCGCGTCCATTCGTTCAAATTCTCAACCCGTTCTCCCCCCATTTGGCGGAGGAGCTTTGGGAACTGCTCGGTGAAAAACAGGCTCTCACTTACTCATCCTGGCCGATTTTCGACCCGGCCTTGGCCAAGGATGACCTCATCACCATTGCGGTGCAGGTCATGGGCAAGACCCGGGCGACGATCCAGATCGCCCCAGGCACGAGCCAAGTCGACTGCGAGGTTTTGGCTAGGCAGGAGTCCACGGTCACGAACCAGCTGCAAGGTAAAGCGATCAAGAAAGTGATCTTCGTGCCCAATAAGATCCTCAACTTCGTGCTCGGATCGGAGTGACCGATTGAGGTTCAACGCGCTCATCCCCGAGTTGACCGTGATGGACCCTGCGCGAAGCCTTCGTTTTTATGTCCAGACTCTCGGGTTTCAGGTGGAATACGATCGACCCGAGACGGGTTTCACGTTTCTTTCGTTTCAAGGCGCGCAGCTCATGATTTCACGTCGGAACGGGGCCTGGGAAACCGGCTCACTCGAGTATCCGCTAGGTCGAGGAATCAACTTCGAAATCGGAGTCGCGGATATCGACCCACTCTTGGCTGCCCTTTCGGCTGGAGGTTACCCCCTGATGCTCGCGCCTTTCGACAGCTGGTACCGAACTGCCGTTGGCGAAAAGGGACAGCGTGAGTTTCTCGTGACCGATCCAGACGGCTACCTTCTTCGGTTTGCGCAAGCACTCGAGGGGCGCAGTCCCTTCAGTGAGTGAGCCTTCTCAGGATGATGCCGAGGAATAAGAACGAAGAGCGGTTCGCCAGAGCAGCAATATCAAGCTCGCGAATGCCAGAGTCACTGCTACGATGTGCAGGAAAGTCGACCAACTGAAGGCTTCAACGACGAGGCGAGCGGGAAACGAAGTGATCAGGCAGTAGGGCAGCACCAGCGTGAAAAACTTCCGAGGCCAGCCCACCAAGATCCGATCCGGTCTCTCCTGGACTTTGCTCAGAGTCCAATTCACCTCGCGGAATCCTTCCACCGACTGGGTCCAGAACACCGGGATGATGAATAGAAGCTGGATCATATAGAAGAGCCCTACCCCGTTCAACAGGAGGAGCACGTAGAAGAGCCTGTTCCAGACTCCCAGCTCGACCGAGTAATTGTGGAAGGCCCATACCAGGATTCCCAGGGTCATCAGGAGATTCACGAACGAATTGGCCGCGAAGTCTCGCAAACTCAGGAAAAAAAGCGATGAGACGGGCCTGAGCAGGTAGTAGTCGAGGTCCCCGCGGTTGACGAACAGCGGAAGCCACCAAAGATTGTTCGAAAACAAGGTCATCTGGACTGCGTCGACAAAAAGATATCCCGCCACGAAGATCATCGCCTGCTCACGCGACCATCCTCCGACCTTGGGGAAGTGTAGGTAGAGGATCTCGTAGAAAGCGATGTTCACTCCGTAATAGAGTAGATCCATGACGATGCGGAACCAAAAATCGAGCCGGAACTCCATGGCTTTACTGATACTGAAGCGAACGAAGTAGCCGAACAACTTGGGGTAGCGAAGCAAGCTCGAGGGAACCGAGGTTTTCGTGGTGCTCAAATCCCGACCCCACTGTATTGCCTGAGACCCCGTGACCATACTTTCGCCATAACGAAGCAAGCGACTGCCTCCCAAACCAAGAGAACTCCTGCACCTCGGAAAGCTTGTTCCCACCCCGCCCGTCCCATGGCCAATTGAACCGGAAGGTAAAGAAAGTACGGAAAAGGCGTCCATGTCGCGGCATTGACAAACCATGCAGGATAGAGAGAGAGAGGCAGCCAAGCCCCGCTCAGGATCGCGGTAATGAAACGGAGCATAACTAAAAGACTCCAGACATTATCGGCCCAGAACGAAGTCATTTCGATGAGGTTCATCAACGAAAAATAAACCAGACCTCCTAAACTGGAGAGCGCCAAACCCATGAAGACACCGATGCCCGAAATCGGTGCTCCCGACTCCGAACCCCGTATCAGCCACACGTATCCCAAGACAACGACTAGGTATTGCGCGAGGGCGACCGTCGTCACCGCCAGTCGAACGACGTACTTATAGACGAAGAACGGAACTGGATAAACCAGGTACCGTGTCAGTCCCCCTTCATAGATCTCCGTGGAGATTCCACCCCTTTCCACTCCTTGGACGATCTTGGCGGTAATAGGGATGAGCAGGTAGTACAGAACCATCGCAGGCAGGGTATAACCCTCGATCTCGTGGGCTTTACCCATGGAAAAAATGGATCTCCAGAGGAAATACCCGATTCCGGCCGACGCGAAAAGAGAACCGAGGAACTGGACCCAGAAATCCATGCGGTAGGAAAAAGAGCGTCTGAGCTCCATCGAAAAAACGGTACCGGCCCAGCTCATCTGGCCTCCCGCTGCAGTAATTTTTCGATGATGGTCCCGATGTCCTCCTCCTCGATATTGAGGTCCGCCACCGGAAAGCGGCGCAGGATTTCGGCGGCGGCCTCGGGAACTTTCGGACGGGGAACCTTCAGCTTCAAGGTCCCGGACTCAGAAGGAACGCGTTCGCCGTGCTCTTTCGAGATGCCCTGGGAAAGGGATTCCGGATCCGCATCGGGAGCGAGTCGGGCAGTGATGATTTTATACTGAGCCCCCTCGGTGAGTACACGGGCAAGGGGCCCGTCATAGACGAACGCTCCATCCCGGATGATGAGGATCCGTTCACAGAGACGCTCGATGTCCTCCATGTAGTGAGACGTCAAAATCATCGCAGGACGATGGGACTTTCGGTACTCGAGCAGGAAGCTGCGAATCGCCTTTTGAGCCGTGAGGTCGAGTCCGATCGTAGGCTCGTCCAAGAACACCACTTTGGGTTCATGGAGAAGGGCAGCGATGAGTTCCATTTTCATCCGTTCTCCAAGGGAAAGCCTCCGGATCTGGATCTTCAGCTGGTTTTCGACTCCGAGAGATTGCACCAAGTAGTCAAGCGTCTTCTTGAATCGCGCGGGAGGCACACAGTAGATTTCGCGAAGGAGAAGGAAGCAATCGCCCGCGGGCAAATCCCACCAAAGCTGAGACTTCTGTCCCATGATCAGGGCGACCTGGCGACGGAACTCGTTCTTTCGTTCCCAAGGAGTGAAACCCAGGACGCTCGCACTCCCTGAAGTGGGATGGACAATTCCCGAGAGGATCTTGACCAGTGTGGTTTTGCCTGCTCCGTTCGCGCCGACCAGGCCCAGGATCTCACCGGGCTCGACCCGCGCGGTGACTTCTCGAAGAGCGTGCTTTTCGATCCATTTGCGCCGAAAAAGCGAATGGATGGAGCCCTTCAATCCAGGCTCCTTTTGATGCACGCGAAAGGTCTTGCTCAGGTTCTGAAATTCAATCATGGCTGGGACGGCAGATTCTCACAGCCGCTGAACGGACGACCAGAAGAAAAGTCCTCGACTGAAATCGAGCATCCAGACCCTCTCTAAGCGACTTTCTGACTCACGCGCTCGACCGCATCATTGATCAAGGGCGGGAGATCGTCCAGAAAATCCCCTTTGCGAAATTTGAGTTTGGGACGCGGGGATTTGCCGGCGCGAAGGGCTTCGAAAAAATGGCGCAGGTTGATCAAAGGGCCCACAAACCGATGGGAGAGAAAAATCGTGGTGACCGTGCAGAGAATCACCCCCAGCCCTAGGGACAGGAACAGCGAGAACTCCATGCGGCTCGACTGGTACTCCAAGTATTTGCGGTAGTACTCGGCGACAGGCCCCCTTCCGCCCCCGAAAATCCGCAAATCTGAGATGGCGGAGGACATATGGAACCAGACCAGTCCAGCCGTGATGAAAAAAGACATGAGGTTAGCGACGAGCAGTGTCAGCTGGAATTTCGGAAACAGCAGGTAATTGAACCTGCGAAAGGGATTGGACGCTTGTGGAGCCATAACTGAATTTCCCCCAAGCATCTATTGTTAACTATAATTAATACTTAGGCGAACGATTTATTATATCCTCGTAATCATTAAGTTTTACCCGGGTATTAGCAGCCCCCATCCGCTCACCAGATTAAAAGCTCGCGGTCGATCCGGTCCAAAAGAGCCAGACTATTGGAATCATCGAAACGGCGCGCAAACAAAGCAGACGACCCGGTCAAAGCGTCGAAGTCCTCAAGTCCGATCAATTCTCGACTATCGTGATCCAACCCCTCGTTCATGACTCGGTTCCGAAACCTCGAGTTCAAGATCAAAGTTTGGAAAAAGATCTCTTCGGGCGAGTAGACACGCTTAAAATAACGTGAGTATTCGGGGTTCAACCGAACGTATTCCTCGATGTACTTGAGGCAATCCAAAGTCAGGCACCACCACTTGGTTCCACCAAAAGGCTCGAATCCTTCAGGGAATCTCCGGGCGACCCGGAGCCTTAAATTGAGCCGGCCCCACTTCAAATGAGGATGCCGCAAGCGGCTGAAGCTGTCGATTCCTTGGTGGTCCCAGAGGTTTTTCGCAGCCAGCGAAAAATGAGGAATGAGCTCCTGCCCATTTTTCGAATCAAGATGCGCCAGAATCCTGGCTCTCGACCGTATGGGATAATCCTCTCCCGACAGGAGGGCCACGTAATCGAAAGGCACCTGACTCTCAAGAACCGAGCGAATACCAGCAAGCGTACCTTCAATCCAACTGAAATCTCTTGAGACACAGGCGCGCGGATCGACGAAGCGCAGGTTTTTCCGGCGGGACAACTTTGTCCAAAGCTCTTCGCGCGTCCCTTTCGCGGCTTTCAAATCCCAGTGGATGAAAAACCACGACTGCCCATCCTCGAGACGATCGACGAGACGAATCAGATGGGTTGGGCACCGATCGGCAAGGATGAGGTAAGCGAGCTTGATCAAGATAGCCTCATGCCCGTGAGTGTCTCGCGACTCCCAGTCGGGGTCCAGTCCTGGAATTTGACTGGAAAAGCCTAACCCGCTGGAAACCGTCCGTTTCACGGGCCTAACTTCATAACTTTTACGATTTCTTGTACTTTATGATAGTTTGCCATGAAGCCATGATCCTTCCCTATCTTTTGAAGAATTCGGACTTGTCGGGTCTCCTGCGTTTTGTCACTCCGAACTTCCTGAAGGTCGTCCCGCTTTCGGTCCTTTTGAAACTCGGAGCCCGACTCAAGCAGAACCAGGCAGACCACGTTGCTTGGGAAAGCCTCCACGCCCATTCTTCCGCATCCATGAGTGCTGCCGGACTAGATATCCCCGGAACCTCATCCCGGAACTTTGGCGAGGTCGTGCTCACTCTTTTTTTTCACCAAATCCTCACTGAGGAAACCTGGATACTGGACTTCAGAGCAGCCGCTTTTTCGGCACAACACGCCAAAGGCCTCTCGAACTTGAACTGGCAACCTGAGGCCTATTATTACCAATTTCCTACTGATTTCGTGAAGGACATCCGATCGCTCTACTGCGGTTTCTATCTCTCTAACGAGAAGCGGTTCGAGGATTCCCTCAGGGGGTTGGGACTGTTTCCGGCGAAGCAAAGCCTGAAAAAACACTTTGGAGAGGGGGATCAAAGCCAGGTTGAATTCAAGCTGAAGACGTTTCAGAGCACTTTTGCAGATGTATTTGAAACCTGCGCAAGGGAGAAAATCCAATTGCGACCGGAGTTCTTCGTGCTTGGGCTCATGCTGATCGGGCTTTACGAGAGTTTAGAGCGTGTTGGTTTACCCCTCGATGCCCGAAGTTGCTTCGAACAAGCCCTCCGAAAGTCACAAAGCCCATGAAAGTTGCGATAACCGGGGCATCTGGATTCGTGGGCCAGCTCCTTCTGGAAAGCCTCGCAGGCGAATTCGACCTGCTCGCACTCGGACGATCAGTTCCGAGCCAGCAAGCCTCTCCGGGGGGCCAAGGTCTCGAGTGGAAGAGTTGTGATCTCTTCTCTCTCCTTCAAACAGAAAACGCAATCGTAGGTGCGGACATCGGGATTTACCTCGTCCATTCGATGCTTCCGCGCGCGACCCTCACCCAAAGCTCCTTCGAAGACTGCGACTTGCTCCTAGCCGACAACTTCGCGCGGGCCGCCCAGACCGCGGGGCTCAAACGGATCATTTATTTGAGTGGGCTCATTCCAGACGGACCGGAGCTGTCGAAACATTTAAAAAGTCGCAAGGAAGTGGAGCTGGCGCTGTCGAGTCGAGGCGTGCCCGTGACCACCCTACGATCCGGCATGATCCTCGGAGCCCAGGGCTCATCGTTTCAAATGCTCTACCTACTTGTGAAACGCCTACCCCTGTTGATCTGTCCACGCTGGACCCGGACTAGAACCCAGTGCATCGCTGCTGCGGATGTCGTGAAACTGATTCGATACTGCATCCTGGAGCCCGGAACCATCGCCCTGACTTCGGACATCGGAAGCCCTGAAATCTTCACCTATCGGGAGCTGATGAAGTTACTTGCGGACGAAATGAGAAAAAGCAGGTTGTTCCTGTCGGTCCCATTTTTCACCCCTGGACTCTCGCGCCTGTGGGTGCAACTGATCACGGGTGGCAGTCGAAACCTGGTCCTGCCTCTGGTCCAGAGCCTCAAGCACGAAATGGTGGTCCGCGACACCACCCTCCTGCGCGCTTACGGTAAGCCATTGCTCAAGATTCGTGAGGCGTTGAGAAGTTGCCTGACGGGAATCGAGCCTACCCTTCGCGCCACGACGAAACTCAGAAAGCGGCAGTTGCGGGGACGTCCCGAAGTCCGCTCGATCCAGAGATTGCCCTTGCCACCCGGGAGGTCGGCCGCTTGGATTTCTGCCGAATACTTTCGATGGCTTCCCAGTTTTCTGAAGCCTTGGATATTGGTCGAAAATGCAGACCCGGATGCCTGGAGCTTTCGCCTCGTATTCATGAAGACCCCACTTCTCCAGCTCTGGCATTCACGAGCTCGGAGCAGCGAGGATCGTCATTTGTACTACATCCGGGGGGGGCTGCTGGTGGGTGACCGACTGAACCCCCATGCACGTTTTGAGTTTCGCGAAGTTCTCGGGCGCCAATCCTGTCTCGCAGCGATCCATGAGTTCAGTCCTGCGCTGCCTTGGATCATCTACAAGTACACCCAGGCCCTGATTCATCTCTGGGTCATGAAGTGCTTCAGGAATCATCTCGAGTCAGTGGATGGACGCACCGGCTAGGAGCCCGCTCAAGCATTTTTGAGCGACCTCGTTTTCGCATGAAAACCTGCGTCGAACATGACTTATTTATCCTTTAACTCTAAGCACTTGAATCACAAATCTCAGCCTTAGTTGACTAATTAAGTACAGGGTCGATAATAGAGGGTACGTATGCGAATATACAAGTGCGACTCGACCTCCGAATTGCTTTCACTGCTCCTCGCTGGAGCTCTTGCACTCAGCGGCTGCGAGAGTCAACTCGTACTCGCGACCCCCTCGGCTTCAAAATCCTCTTCGCCGCTCGCTGCTTCAGTCCAAGGGGTCACCAGCAGTCCAGCTGGGGTTGCCCACATCCTCAGTGGCCAAGAGGCGTGGAGCGTAAACGGGACGAAGATCACAGGGAGCATGCCGAACCTGGCCAACTGGAACTTGAATGCGAGTGCTTGGCCGGGAGCGGGCTACTACTCCGGACTGACCTCGACGATGACCCCCAGCAACGTTTGCACAGGTACACAGATCTTTGGTGCTGCGGGAGCGGCCATTTGCCAGACCGGAAGCACGAGCACCCCCGCTGCGGCCGGAAACACTCTCGTTGGACTAGAAGCCTGGAGCGCTACTGGAACCAAGTTCACCGGCTCAATGCCAAATCAAGGAGCCCTGGACGCTCGTGCAACTTTTCCCGGCTCGGGATTCTACAACGGTACTGTAAACAACCTTCCACTAGCGTCGCAAGTCGTCACCGGCAATACGGTACTGGGTGTCTTAGGCACAGCCGGGGCGAGTTTCGGCGCATTCACCCCTTCTTCAGCATCCCGAGACGTCGGAACATCTCAAATCACTTTGCTCGCCGAGCTCACCACTTATGCAGGACAAGGCGCAAGTCCGTCACTCCCCGTCGGCGGGGGTTTTGCGTATCGCAGCGTACCGAAAATCCTGCTCGATGACGACGGATTGAACAACTCCGACATGGGCTGCGTCAGCAACTGTACCCCGATCGCGTCCATCACAGTCGCTCAGCATTCTGCGTTCATCGACTGCGGGACAACCCAGTCGAGTTTTACGGCCAGAATCGCCGATTGCTCCACGAAGAATGGAGCGCCTGCCACTTGGAATGGCCAGTCCAGCGGAACCCACGGTGAGTCGACCTGGAAGCTCGTGACCCGCATGGGCGCAAGCCTGGAGGTCTGGCAGGACGCCCGGACGGGCCTTCTGTGGAGTTCAAGCCTGGTGCCGCGCCCGATCGGAGGAAATTGGAATGTCGGGGACAATTGGTGTCGCGCCTCCGGTAATTCGGAAGCTTCGGACCCAGCCAACATTTGTAATTCCACCACCTATCAACCCCAATATCCGATCGCCGAAAGTGAATGCGCCGAAGAGACCGGCCTCGTCGCCGTGCCGGGTTGGTGCAGTGATGGAGTCGCGTACCCGTCGTCCGCAGGCTGCACGGGAGCCGGTGGAACCTGGGCCGCCAATCCGGAGAATTACAGCAGTGGTATCTACAGTCCCGCCAAGGGAGGAATGGGAAGCAACTCGGGTACTTTGAAAGTACGCTGGAGGCTCCCCACTCGCTGGGACTTTCAACAGGCGGACAACGACGGAATCCGCTTCGTAATGCCCGACATGGGCGCATCGTCCATCGGTGTGGACTGGACATCGACCCTCATGTCGCAAAACCATTCCGGCGCATGGGCCATGTGGGAATACCATGGAGCCATGACGGGTGGATTGCGCAGTAGCACTTCGGTAGTTCGTTGCGTGGGGCGCTGAGAGTTTCGCCGCGGGCGAAACTCAATTGCATTCCGCCTGTTCGTACAATGATTTCATATGGACCCCCTCAAGAAATTCGTGGATTGGGGTGAAGTGCTAGGTTATGTCGCCGCGGTCTGCTCCAAGCTCGTTGCCCCGTAAAATATCCGGTTCAGTTTCGGGCGGAACTCGTCGTGCTTTTCCTTCGGGATGGCGTCGAACACGTTGTCCATCTTGTGCTTCACGCACCGCTGTCGGTAGGAAGTCGGGAAATAGGTATCGATCTCGGCAATGACGGCGTGCTTGAGAATCGCGCTGACTCCATGCTGGACAACGCCAAATACCCCCTATGTCAGGAAAGATGTCGCACCCGAAAAGTTAATAGTCTGGGGCAAAAGGACATCAGCAAATGGGACCAACCCGTCAGTATTCAGAAGATTTTAAGAGATCCGCCGTTCAAAAAGTACTCCTCCGGGGTTCAAAAACCGTAGGTCAAGT
>JAYVNB010000219.1:0-13226 GCA_043759365.1 Bacteriovoracaceae bacterium
ATCCGTTTGAACCACTAATTTGCGGGAGGAAGTCCAGATCGCGTTGACGGACCTCTTCTCGCAAATAGTATTCTTGTCGTCGCACAAATAGACGGAAACCTTCAGGTCGGCCGCTACGGCTTCGGGAACCCTGAAGATGACTTCCCTCAAGCTTTTCTCCGAGGGAGTGACCCGGTGGGGGATCTTCGCGCTTTCCAGCACCATTGGCGCCTTAAGGTTGAAATGATGCGCGATGGGAGCGATGGCCTTGAGGACTAGAGAACCCGATTGGGAGTGCCCATTCAGGAAGAAGACTGGCAGGTCATCAGGAGCATCGGACGATGAGTACGCCCAATACGGAAACGCGGCGAATGCCCCTATAAACCACGCCTTCTGAACCATAGGCACCTCTTCTACTTCATGGTAATTAAAAAATCATGATCCTTATCACAGGTGCCAGCAGCGGCATCGGCGAAGCCTGCGCAAAGCTCTTCGCCGAGCAGCATCGTTCCTTGATCCTGGTCGCCCGTAGGCGGGAAAGACTGGAGAGCTTGACCCAGGAACTCTCGAAAAAGCACGGGGTTGAGATCATCGCCCTGGAGCTCGACGTGAGCGACCGGAAAGCTGTGGAAAATTTTTCTAACCGCTATTCTGACTTGCTCGATCGGGTGGATATCTTGGTCAACAACGCCGGACTTGCCCAAGGCATGGACTTCCTTCAGGACGCTCAGCTCGACGATTGGGATCAGATGATCGATACCAATCTCAAGGGACTCCTCTACGTCACGCACGCTCTCCTTCCGCGGATGAAAGCGCGCGGCCGGGGTCATATCGTGAACCTGGGCTCGGTCGCCGGCCATTCGGTCTACCCCAAAGGGGGAGTCTATTGCGCCACCAAGCATGCAGTCCGCGCATTGACTGAAGCCCTGAGACTCGACTTGAGTGGAAGCGGCCTCCGAGTGACCGAGATCAGTCCCGGGATGGTGGAGACCGAATTCAGCCAAGTCAGGCTGGGCGATGCGCAGAAAGCCAAAGCCGTTTACTCCGGAATGACCCCACTGACAGCCCGCGATATCGCGGAGTCGATCGCTTGGTGCGTGAATCGCCCGTCCCACGTCAACATCCAGGAACTCGTGATTTACCCGACTGATCAGGCATCTCCGACCTTGGTCTCCAGGAAGTAGGCCCCCATTGGAAACCTCTCCCCACTCTCGAAAATTCTCCCAACTCGCTTGGGGCGTTTTAGCCTACAACCTCGCCGTCATCGTCTGGGGAGCGTATGTACGCGCTTCGGGATCAGGCGCAGGATGCGGTGAACACTGGCCACTCTGCAATGGTCAGATATTTCCACGCAGTGCTGCGCTGCAAACTCTCGTCGAGTTTTCTCATCGAATCACCTCCGGGCTAGCTTTGCTCGGAGTCCTTGGACTCGCGGTCGCGGCTCACCGCTCGTTTCCCAAAGGTCACATTGTCCGGAAAGGGGCTGGACTTTCGCTGGTTTTCATACTGACTGAAGCGCTGATCGGAGCAGGCTTAGTTCTACTCGGGTTGGTCGCCACCAATAGCTCGCTTTCCCGCGCGCTCTCCATGATCCTCCATCTCACCAATACCTTTGTCCTGCTCGGGTGCCTGTCCCTGACTGCGGCCTGGGCGGCAGGACTGCCTGCGCCGCGCAAGGAGTTCGCCCAAAAGGGCTCCCTCCTCCTTTTCACTTCCGGTGCGCTTCTCGTCCTAGTGGTCGGCATCACGGGTGCGATCGCGGCACTCGGGGACACGCTTTTCCCGGCCACCACTTTTCTTCAGGGTTTTCGCCAAGATTTCGCGCAAACTAGTCACCTGCTTTTGAAGCTCCGCGTGCTTCACCCTGCATTTGCCCTCGCTACCGGGGGTTATCTCATCCTGTCGGCTCGGGCACTGCAGGCGAAAGGGGCTAAAGGCCACGCATTGAAAGCTTCTCAGGGAGTGATCGGACTCGTGTTGACCCAACTTTCCTTAGGCTTCGTCAATCTGGCACTGCTGGCGCCAGTGCCTCTGCAGCTCGTTCACCTTCTTTTGGCGGAACTGGTTTGGATCGCTTGGTTGATCCTGGGGGCCGCCACCTTTTCACAAGCTCCCACAGGGTTCACTTTTCGTGCGGCCCGTAATGTGAAAGCCACCCCTGCATGAGAATCTTTCACTTCTTCAGGCACGAGGACGCGAGCGGTGTCAGTGGAACTGGCGTAGTGGCCGAAGGGGTGGAATTCACGAATGGCTGGTGCGCAGTTCGATGGCTCTCCTCAAAAAGTAGTCTGTGTTTTTACCAGACCCTCGAAGAAGTCCGCGAAATCCACGGGCACGGCGGACGGACCGAGGTGGTTCTCAATGAGATCACCCCGGTCCGACCCAAGAACATCCAGTTTGGCGACGACCGCCGTGAAATCCTGATGGATCTGCTCGACGAGGTCGCGTCTATGCTCGCGCTGGCCGAAGTGCCCGACTCTCCTGCAGCCGAGTATTCCCGCTCAATTTTGAAATCGCGTGCTCTCTTGAACGCGCTCGAATCAGGAATCCAGCACTCATCCCATAAGGACTAGTCTTCCAAAATCGGACCTCCGGGAACTTCAACGATCAAAGCGGACCGGAGCGTTTTCCCGAAAACAGCGAGACCAGGAAGCTGACCACCGCGAGGGCGAGAAAAACGTAAAGTAGAAGCTTGCCGACTTCCACAGAAAGTCCGGCGATGCCGTTTGCTCCCAGAAACATGGCGAGCAGACCGATGATGAAGAACGCAATTGCAGCGCGTAGCATAGGAAGTCTCCTTGAGATGCTCTGGAAGCAACCGGTGTGCCGACCGGGCCTGAGCGAGCGACTTCAAGTCGCATTTGATATCTGCAGCGGGATTCTTCATCATTCAGAGTGATGTCATCTCTTTCCCTCCCGCGCCTCATGGGCGCACTGCATAATCTCCAATGCGACGTTTCCCGTACTGGGGAGCAATTGAACGTGGTTCTCCCTGCGTGGAATTTCGGGCTCCCGACAGCGGTGCCAGACCCACTGCGCGATCGGCTCGAGCTTAGTATTTGCCAAAGGGGCAATCTGGTTTCCAAAATGGTTTACGGGAATCCCGCGCAAATTGCGCTGCATGCCGCAATCACCGCCATGGTGCTCCTTCTGACCATGAGCGGGGATTCAACCGACAGCCTAGGATGGAAAGACGCTTTTATCCTGGCTCTGATTGGAAACTCGATTCCCTTCGCCCTCTCTCTGCTGAATGCGGAGATGCTGAGGAGGCGTATCCTACGCGCCATTCGACTTTGAAGCCAAGCTTTGCACTGCCCAACTTCGGAGTGGTAATATTGCTCCCATGAAAAAGTCGCTCTCCGCACTAGCTCTCGCTGCTTGGCTTCCCCTCTTCTTGGCACTCTCTCCGGGAAACCCCGCCCCGGACTTTTCCGCGAAAAATCAGGATGGCAAAGTCGTTCGCTTGAGTGACTTCGCGGGCAAGCCGGTCCTGGTTTACTTCTACCCGAAAGACGAAACGCCCGGATGCACCCAGGAGGCCTGCAGTCTCCGCGACGAATTCACGAAGTTCCGGAAGCTGGGCGCCGTGGTTCTCGGTGTCTCCACTCAGGGAGAAGCCAGCCATAGGGAGTTCAAGACCCAGCACAAACTGCCCTTCGATCTCCTGGTCGACCAAGACGGTAAAGTGGCTAGAGCCATGGGCGTTGAATCGATCGAGGGTGCTGGAATCCACAAGCGCGAAAGCGTCCTTCTGGGCTCCGACCACAAAGTGATCCGGGTCTATCGGGACGTGGACCCCTCCCGGCATGCGGCGGAAGTGCTCCGCGACCTCGAGCAGGCGCAATCAGGATTCTGAATCGTCTTCTTCGTCGCGCGCCACGACCCGACCCGCTTTGACCTCTCGATCGCGAAGCACGTCAGCCTGCTTGAGCTCGGCGTAGAACGAAACATAATGGGCCATGACCCGAACCGGGTATTCTTTGGGCCAGATCTTCTTGCCGAGCGCCTTCTTCACGTTGCCTCCGCCCATGTTGTAAGCGGCGAGGTAAAGTCGGCTGTGGGAATCGAAGTTCTCGCGCAATCGCGCCAAAAAAGCAGTGGCGATCCGGATGTTGGCGACCGGATCGTTCAATGTTTTCTTTCCCTTGTACTTGATGCCGCAGATCTTGGAGATCCATTGGGCCGTCTTGGGCATGATCTGCATCAGTCCGATCTCGCCATCCTTGCCCACGATCGTGGGCTGGAACCCGCTCTCGGTGCTGATCACCGCCATCACGAAGAGTGGATCGAACTTATGCTTGTAGGCTTCGCGGATGATCGCATCAGCGATCTTCTTGGCCTGTTTCCTGAATTTCTTGGGAAGTGAAGCCGCTGTAGTGGCTTGGATGTACTCGTGGACATCCTCAGCCTTTTCAACTTCTCGAACTACACTCGTTTTGTAGAACTTTCCGAGCAGCTCTTTGGCGTGCTGGATGCGGACGGTCTTGCCTAGGGCGGAGGCTTCACGATCGATGAGTTCCCGCATGCCGACCGAACTGGCCAAGGCCGAGGTCGAAAGGATTCCGAAGGAGATCATCACCGCAACTGCGGCACTCACCGCCGACTGAATCCTGACTCGAGCTGCTGCTTTTGAATACCGCGCCATGGCACCCTAGAGAGCAAGACACAGGCCGCGAAAAAACCCTTTCTCATCGGGCGGAAGTGTCTCGAAGTTGGCCACTCTGGCGGGAACTGTCTAAAAAAAAGACAGGCCCACCCTTAAACTACAAGTATTGATTGAACTTTTAGGCGGTGAAATCATGCCGTGGCAAAGTGTCGAAGGGCTTCGAAAACCTCATCGAGGGTTTGGGCGGTCTTCAAGCGCTCGAACCACGGCATCTGAAAACGGAGGTGCGCCATCTTGGTCCACTGCTTAATTCGGCGCACCCGGTAGTGAGGGTGATCGATCTGCGCACCGGTGATTTCGCAAAACCTGAGGAGCACGGCTTTCCATCGTTCCGCATCATCCCGAAAAGGCCGAATTGAGGCGTGACCGGCAGGTACCGCGACAACCGCGGGAAGTCCAAGCTCGCGTGCCACCGCCAAAGGTAAAGCCGGGTCGGCAAGCGCTCCCCTTCCCAACATGAAATGCTCGCACCCGGTCTCGTCCCGACAACGCTTGAAATCGTCCAAGGTCCAGATCTCCCCGTTGGCGATCACGGGAATTCCGAGGTTGCGGTTCACTTGCCCGATAGGAAGCCAGTAAGCGGGAGGGATGTAACCCTGCACTTTGGTGCGACCGTGAATAGTGATCCAGCTTGCCCCTCCTTCAGCCACGCGCTCGGCATTGATATGGATGGAATCCATCGAGTCGAACCCCAAACGAAGCTTCGCGGAAACCGGCAAGTGACCAGGCACCGCCGCTCGGACCGCAGCCACGATCTGACGGAGTCGATCGGGATACTTCAGCAAGGTCGCGCCGCCGTCGTGCCGGTTCACGGTCGGGGCGGGGCAACCGAAATTGAGGTCGATCCCGCTTGCGCCGAGTTCGCAGGCCCGCTGAGCCGCCAGAGCCATTTTTTCGGCGTCCCCTCCGAGGAGTTGAATCTGTACCGGGTGGCCGGAGGGGGTCCTGCAGTTCTGTTGGAGTTCAGGCACGTGCTCGAAATAGGTTCGAGCAGGCGGTAAATCCTGGCTGATCCGGAGAAACTCCGAGACGCAGTAGGTGAAACCGCCTCGCTCGGCCTGCAAGGCGCGCATGGGGGCGTCGGTCACGCCCTCCATGGGCGCCAGGACCAGGGCCGGGCGGCCACGTTTCACTTCGAGGGACGAGGAAGGGGGGAGCATCGGATCTGAGTTCCTGTGGGAGGCGTTTAACAGGAATTATTTAGACTTTCCATCGCGTCCTTCGCTCGGCTATAAACGCGCCATGCCCAATCTCGAACGCTCGCTGGTGGAGAAATCCAAACCCGACTTCTCGAAGGAGGAGATTCTCCAGGCCAGATCCCTGACTTGGGACGCGCTGAACCGCATCTCCGCGGGGATAAAACCCGGAATGCTCGAAGACGAGGCCATGCGGATGACCCAAGCCCTCCTTCAGGAGATGGGGGCCAGCAAGAACTGGCACCGGGTGTACATCCGTTTCGGGCAGAACACCCTCAAGCCGTATGGAACCCCCTCCGAACCCGATACCCGCTTGGGCGCGAACGACATCTACTTCCTCGACATCGGCCCGGTGTGGAACGGTTATGAAGGGGATGGCGGTGACACCTACGTCACCGGCGACGATCCGGACATGCTCCGGTGCAAAACGGATTGCCGCGCTCTCTTCGATCTCGTGAAAGCGGAATGGAGGAAGGGGCAACTGAGTGGCGTGGCGCTTTACGACTTCGCTTCAAAGCGCGCTGAAGAGTTGGGCTGGAAACTCAATCTCGATGTGAATGGTCACCGCGTGGCCGACTTCCCGCACGCGCTCTACTTCAAAGGTTCGATGACCGACGTCGATTGGTCGCCCGCCTCGCACATCTGGGTGCTTGAGATCCAAATTCGGCACCCCGATCGTGACTTTGGCGCCTTTTACGAAGACCTCTTATTTTGACGAATCCTGGAAGTCGCATTGATATAGGCATGAAATCAGATACTTGCGATTCTTAAAGCTTCCCACTTAGGCCGCATAACAGTGGGGTAGAGTGTGAATTGTAATAAAATACGCAGTGCGTTACAACCTACCCATGCGGGCTGCCCACCGAATCTGGCTCACGGGTTTTATTCTACTGACAGCATGTAGCCGCCACGGAGGGGACGGAACCTTCCACCCCGGAGCGTCGGAAATTTACTTCGGATCCGTGGTCCAGGCCGATGCCGCGCACCCGGCCCCTTTCAATGCAGTAGGAATCATTTCGGGTCATGGACTCATGCCCAACTGCACAGGTTCATTGATCGCACCGGATCAAGTAGTGACCGCCGCCCATTGCGTCGCTGCGGGATCGGCCAGATTCATTCGCTTCGCTGGACCGTCCCTGGCTGCGCCGATCGAGATCGCAGTGGCCCGCACGGTGGTGCATCCGGGCTACCGGCTCCGAGCGGCCCCGGACCATCCCATGCTCTACCCGTCCTTCGATCTCGCCTGGATTCAGCTAGCGGCACCCGCGCCGTCGCCCTTCCGGGCGGTCGAGATCCTGCCCGACGAGGAGGACCCAGCGGCCGGGGGTGCTGTCGTCGTGGCTGGCTATGGAACAACCGAGCACACCCTTGCCGGGCAGCCTACGGATGGCGTCCTTCGCGAGGCTCAAGTGAAGATGCTGGCGGTCAGACGCGATCCCTATTTCCACAACGTCGTCGAGTTCGATCAAGTCACCCAAGGGGTCTGCTCTGGTGACTCCGGCGGGCCGGCCTATTCGGAGCGAGATGGAAAATGGTACTTAATCGGAGCCACCGTTGGCACTCAGCTCCAGCGAGCCGGATGCGGTCAGGGACACGTCTATTTCACCTACCTTCCGGGATACCGGGAATGGCTGCAAAAGGTGCCTGAGACCCCGACTGTTCCGGTCGATCCGACCCTGGACGATCTTTGGGGTTCTCAACCGCTTGAGTCCGGAAGCCTGTCCGATCTCTGCAGGCAATGGGGCGTATCCCGTTCGACCTGGCTCCAGGTCCGCACTGCCCTCGCTTTCGTGGGGGCGTTGAACTGCGATGAGGCCGAGGAGCGGGCAGCAGCCTCTTCGAACTACGCCCTCTCCCATCGCCTCATTGGACTTCAAGATTCCCCGGAACCTCTCAGCGATGCCGACGCCCAAGTTCCCAGCCAGATTCTCGCGTCGTTGACCGGATTGAAGGAACTGACGATCCTGGGAATGAATACCGATCCCCGCTTAGGCATCGACCTGCAGAGGGTCGCGCCTGAGCTCACTGCCCTCGAAAAACTCAGCGTGAGCTCTCTCGGCACGGGACCCTCCCTCCTTCACTTCGAAGCACTGCCCCAGTTTCAGCAACTCCGGGATCTCACGTTTTCGGACGCGCCCCTGCCAGAGACCTCACCCGTCACCGAACTCCCTTCGCTGAAGATCCTTCGGCTTCCCCGCACGGGCCTCTCCTCCCTCGAGTGGCTGCGGGATTCGGCCTCGAAAGAAACCCTGGAAGAAATCGACCTCTCGAACAACTCAATCACGGATTTGAGCCCACTCTCTGAGTTCACCCATCTCCGCAAGATCACCCTCAAGCACAACTCCATCCCTTTCACTGCCAGCGCCTGTCCGGTGGCGGGAGTGACCTGCACCTTCTGACAGTCGACTCTCCGGTTCGGCCTTCAGTACCAGAGTTTCCGCGCTGCTTGATCGAAGACTCGGCGCTCTTGATCGTCCGAAGGCGCCCATCCCGCAGGGGAAAGGACCGAGCGCATCAGGAAGTCAAAAAGCGGCATGTGTCGCCGAAGGATCCGCTTCTGCCGATGCGGCTTCACCGGATTGAATGCGCCCAGGTACGAGAAGAGCTGAAGCGGGTTCTTTTTCACCCAGTTCCAGGACCCCATCTCAAGGGTCAACGGCACGAAAAGCCGATCGCCCCCCAACGTGCGTTGTTCATCGTAGAGGTGGTCCCAAAGATCGCCATGCGTGGTGTAGTTCTTGGCTTGCGGCTCGAATTTGTAAACGTGATGAGGGTAGATCCGGTCGTAGAGCCGCTTGAGCCCGTAGACCTCGGCTAATCCGGGGTATGGGTCTCGGGTCTTGGCATAAGGAAACCAGAGTTGGTCGAAGATCCCAAATCCGGAGTGCGCATCGACCAGGATCGCCGAACGCGATGCGAACACCTCCCGCCGAATGAAATCGCAGAGCGCTTGGGACTCGGCCTCCATCGGCGCACCCTCGTCTCCCATGAACCAGGGCAATGAACGTGAAAGTCGCTGGCCGCCGACGAGAAAACTAGCCCCTTGTTCGGCGACCACGGGCCCATTGCGCATCAAATCGACGCCGTTGCCGTTGGAACGCTTGCGCAAGTTCATTCCCGCGGGGTTCACCAGAGGCATGCAGACTACCCGAACCCGCTCGAGTTGCCAGTGAAGGGTTTCGTCCCACGATAACCGCTCGATGAGGCTGTGCAGGTAGGCCAGTACGACTTGGGTTCCGATACGTTCGAGGCCGTGCACCCCGCCCACCAAACCGAGCACGGGCGCAGTCGGATCCTTGGAGCCCAGGCAGAAAGTGATCAAAGGATAAGAGCGATCCAGATGCTTGATACTTCCGACCTGCTCGACGCGGGCCTGGCGGTGAAAAAGGTTCGCTAAGCGCTCCAGTTCCGAAAGCTCGGGAAACTGCGGTGACATGGGATCGAATTTTATCAGAAACCCGCTACGAAGGCTTGGCTGATTCGTGCATGCGCGCGGTCAGCCAATTCTTTGCGGCAGGATTCTGACGAGACGTCCAAAGGATCCAGGACGAGAAGTTCAATGCGGGCCGAGCGCAACTTCAAGAAGCGGAACAAGTGGGCAAAGAAAGTCATCTCTCCGTAGTAGCAGAGCGCGTCGCGAGTCACGGGATCCAACGGCTTGCCGTTTGCGGTCAGGTAACGCAGACAAAGCGGCAAAACGGGAGTACTGGCACGCACGGCCGAGGCAAAAAGCGATTTCTTGAAAGGCAGAACTCCTTCGCCGTTGGAGCTCGTACCCTCCGGAAAAATCACCAGATTCACGCCATCTTTCAGGACTTGTCCGAGGGAGTCGAGCTCTTGCGCGAGTCTCGTGCGATTGCGGCGTTCGACGAAATAACTTCCACCCGCTCGACAGACCGTCCCTAGCAAAGGGGTGTTCTCGATTTCAACGGAGGTCACGAACAGCGAAGGGAACCTCGATGCGATCACCATCACGTCGAGGTAGGACATGTGATTGGCGATGATCATGAAATGGCGGGGATCATTCGCGAGTTTTTCGAAACCCCGAACGTCCACTTTCAGATTGAAGGCCACCATGTACCAACGGCAGTAGCGGGCGAGGTTTCTCGCGGTGTAGCGACGGCGATCTGCCTCGTTCCGGATGATCGCGCGCGTCAACATCGCATGAAGGACGAAGAGGCTCAATTGAGCGGCAAAGGTGAGCAGCTTAAGAGTCGCCCTCATGCCGCCCCTCTCATACGACTTGGTACTTGCGCTCAAAAATCTTCGTCAGCTTGTCCGTCTGGAGCACGGTGAAGAAATCGGTACATTGGAAGTCGCGGTCGAGTGCGGGCGCGCCGCAGACCTTGGCGCCGGCTTTCAAATAGGAGTTCAGGAGGGAAGGGATCCACTCTTTGGCGATTTCCAGGGAGGTAGCCGGATTCGACATGGGTCCGAGCTCTGGCATCGCGAATGCCGGTTTGGGCGAGACCCCGAAAGCGTCGCTCACATACCCACCCTCAAGCAGATGATGGTGGATGGCGGCCGCGATTCCTGGATCCATGGTTTTGGCGCTGGAGCACCCGAAAAGGTAGTCTGCCTTAACCTCGCGAACGTATTGAGCAAGGCCGCGCCAGAGCAGGGTGATGACGACACCGCTCCGGTAGCTGCGATCGATACAAGCTCTCCCGAGCTCGAGCTTGTTGCCCGGCATGCGAAGCAATTGGTCGAGGTGAAACTCCTCTTGGGAATAAAAGACTTCCGAAAAAGTGGAGGAGATCAGCCGGTAAGTGCCGACCAGCTTGCCGTTGGATTTGTCCTGGATGATCAGGTGATCGCAGATGGCGTCGTAGCGATCCACATCGATTCCGAACTCGAGGTCGGAGTTCATGAACTCGCGATGAAAGATGTCGTACCGGAGCCCCAAGACCGTCTTGAGCTCCGCGAGGGTCTCAACGGTCTTGACGACGAACTTATCCGTGTCGATGCGCATCCGGACTTTGGGTGCGAAGCCTTCGTGTTCCAACTCCAGCAGGCTAGCATGGGAATTCATCAAATGAATCATGATTCATTCGCTGTCAGGGAAGCGTCAGGGATGGGTCAGGTTACTGCGAAACTTCCGAACGAGGAGCCAAGCGCGCGTCTGGCTGGACACGCTCCCAAACCTGGAGGAATTTCTGAAGGGTCAAGCCCGAATTCCTCTCATTGGCGAGACTCCTTTTTTCCAGAGCGGCCCAAAGTTCTCCGAGCTGGCCATAGTGATAGAATCCGCGTGGGTCGCTGCCCGCCGAAATACAATCCGCGGGAAGAAAGTTGAGCGGCGCGTTGATATCAGTCCCTAAACTGACGAACTCCGAACCCACTTCCCGTGAAACCTCTAGGAACTGCTCGGCCAGTGCGGACACTCCCCCTTCGCAGGGTTTTCCGCACTGCCCCAGGCAGAGGAGCGAGTCCACCTGGGTGCCCTCCATCATGTCCTGACTGGGAATGATGCCGACGATCCCCCCTGTGTGACGAACGAGTTTCAACTGGTCGGCGGAGACTCCGCGCTCTCCGAGGTAATATCGCCGAAGCATGGTGTGAGTATAGAGCAGCGGCTGATGCGCTTTCTCGAGCCAGGGTCGCATTCCTTGCTGGGAAGCATCCGAGGAGTGCGAAAAGTCGATCCACACGCCCCGAGCGAGCAATGAACGGATGAGCCACTCCCCGCGGGAAGTGAGACCGTGATCGTTGATCCTGGCTCCCTCGCGATCTTTGTCCCGGAATAAGGACCGAATCCAGGAAACTGGGTTCACGAAAGCGTTCTTGGTCGGCATGAGGGCTGCGCCCCCGAATTGATCATCGATGAAGTGCAGCGGTGTGACCACCCGAATCCCCCGCCCATCGACGAACTCCCGGATATCCTCTTCGGACTCCAAGACTCCATCCGCGCCTTCCAGACTGAAAACGAGGACTTTTTTGCCAGCGGAAGTCTCGGCCCTGGCTTCGCGCGGATTTCGGGCGATCACCCAGCCCGGATGCGACTCGACAAAGGTCTCTGCAGCGGAGATTTGGCGACGGATCGAGTTGCGCTGGGAACCCAGGAAAAGCGGGTGGCTGTAGAGAGCAACTATGACCAGTTTGGACCCGGATGCCTCAAGCGCATCGGCGTTCACTTTGGAACGGAGTCGATCCTTCCAATGCTCAGCCCGGATCGGCCCGGTGAAACTCCCCATCCAACTCAACCCCACCCCCTCGTGCATGAAGAGATGGGCGTGCAGATCGACGCGGTCGGCAGCTTGCGCAGTCCCTGCCAGGAAGATCGGAAACAGGTACTTTATCAGATGCTTCACGTGCTTTTTAGTCTATCATGGGTCGCTATGAAAAGGGCTCCGAACAGCGAAACCGCGATCCGCCTCGAAGAACAGCATGGGGCCCATAATTACCATCCGATCCCGGTAGTCCTGAGCCGCGGAGAAGGCGTTCATCTCTGGGATCCGGAGGGAAAACGGTACATGGATTTCCTGTCCGCTTACTCAGCGGTGAATCAGGGCCACTGTCATCCCAAGATCATCGGCGCACTCACCGAGCAGGCGAAACTCCTCACTCTCACTTCCCGGGCCTTCTATAACGACTCGCTGGGACCGTTCGAAGAGTACATGACGAAATTTTTCGGCTACGAGCGGTTGCTTCCGATGAACAGCGGAGTGGAAGCCGTCGAAACCGCGGTTAAACTTTGCCGCAAGTGGTCCTACCAGAAAAAAGGCATCGCCGAAGACCAGGCCAAGATCATCGTTTGCGCCGAAAATTTCCACGGCCGCACCATGACCGCGATCTCAGCGTCGACCAGCCTGGAATCGAGAAACGAGTTCGGCCCCTTCCTCCCTGGCTTCGTCGTCATTCCGTTCAATGACCTCTCTGCACTCGAAAAGGCACTGAAGGATAGTCATGTCGCTGGATTTCTCGTTGAGCCCATCCAGGGAGAAGCGGGAATCGTGGTGCCGGACGAGGGCTACCTCTCGAAAGCTGCGGCGCTTTGCCGAAAGGCGGGCGCGCTTTTCATCGCCGACGAGATCCAGACCGGCATCGCGCGCTCGGGACGGATTCTCGCCTGCGACTACGAGAACGTGAAGCCGGATATCCTGATCCTTGGAAAAGCATTGTCGGGCGGCGTACTCCCCGTCTCCGCGGTGCTATCTAACTCCGAGATCATGCTCTGCATCCGCCCAGGCGAACACGGCTCGACCTTCGGTGGCAACCCTCTCGCCTGCCAAGTCGCCATGGCAGCACTCGACGTGGTGCGGGACGAGAAGCTGGCGGAAAATGCATCCAAGATGGGTGAGCTTTTCCGCGAGGAGCTGACTGCTGCTAAAAACGAGCACATCGAGCTCGTCCGCGGCAAAGGCCTTTTGAACGCTGTCGTGATC
>JAYVNB010000220.1:0-4355 GCA_043759365.1 Bacteriovoracaceae bacterium
ACTTTTCGCGAAGACGCGGATCAGGTCTCCTTTTTCGTTCCTCGGTTGCCCGAGGAAGAGCTTTACACCGCGATCCTCCAGGAGTTCGTGGAGCAAGCCGGTTTCGACTTCAGGAAAACGCGCCTTCTTTCAGCGCTGGTTTACTTGAACATGGCACCGCTTCACAAACCCCCGTTCAGCCGATTGCTGTTTCATCTGGGAAAAGCGAAGTTAGTCAGGGAGCTTCAAGTCTAGTCGATTCGTAGCCATGAAAAAGGCTGCCAAAGCGATTTTGAACTTCGGCCAGTACGGCCGGGTGATCCTGAAGGATGATGGAGTGACCCTGACGTGCCAACTCGACAGCGAGCGCGAGTCGAGGCGAGGACTCGATCGAGGTTGATCCGTCCTTGTAGGCGACCGGTCCAAATCGAAACGGAGAGGGATCCTCCAGCGACCGGTTCATTCCGAACTCCTTGACCTGCTCGTGCAGGTGCAGTTCGTTGCAGCTGTCGACGGCCGAGCTCAAATCTGAGTAGGCGCCGACTTTGCGAGCGTAGGACACGAATGCCCGATTGTCCCGAGGGAGGCAGGGTCCGCCGTAGCCGAAGCCGAACTTGAGAAAACGCTTTCCCACTCGCGAATCCGAGCCAATGGCGTCCAGGATCCGCTCGGGTTCAGCTCCGCACCGAAGTGCCAGGTCCCCCACCATATTGGCGAATGCGATTTTCGTGGTGAGAAAGCAGTTGAGCGAGAGCTTGGTGATCTCGGCGCTGATCGGCTTCATCCTCCGGATTGCCGGCACGGAGAGGCAGACCCGCTCGTGGATCCCTGTGAGGAGCTCTCCGGCTTCGGTGTTCCTTTCACCGATCAAGACGAGATCGGGCCGACGCATGTTGGCGAGAATCTCTCCCTGGGCGATGAAGCTTGGATTGTAGCTGACGATCCATCCCCAGGGCGCCATCTCTTCGGCGAATTCGTCGCAAAACCCCGGCCATGTGGTGCAAGAAACGACGAGGTGCCGAGGAGTGGCGAGCGCACCCAGGTCCTTCAGTTGCTGGGCCACGCTCCGGATCTGCGAGTGATCGTAGCTGCCATCCGGAAGTGATGGAGTGGCGACCAAGATGAAAAGCATTTCGGCCCAAATGGCCGCTTCGCCGAGGTCCGCAGTCGCACGGAACTGGACTGCCTCCTTCAGCGCCCGATCGACCCCCGGCTCATGGGACGTGAATTGACGCTCGTTGATCCGCCCAACATGGTCGGACCTCGAGTCGACGCCCACCACGTTGAATCCGGCCCGCTCGAGCGAGAGCGCCCAGCAAAGTCCGAGACTTCCGATTCCGATGACCGCGATCCGTTCCGGGGGGACTGAGTTCAAGGCTCCTCCTGCTCTGCAATCGCTCTCGTGACCCCTTCAGTAACCACCTGAGTGGCCACCCAATGATAGAGGGCTTCCACACCCGCTCTCAGGGGTCGACTAGGAGCCCAGCCCAATTTCTCGCGGATGCGGCGGTTGTCCGAGACTCGTCCACGAACACCGGTCGGACCCTCGACATGCTTGAGAGTGATGTCCTTTTTGGAGATTTCCACCACCATCCGGGCGAACTCATTGATCGAGATCATTTCCTCGGACCCGATGTTCAAAGGTTCCGTCACCGGGGAGGACATCAGCCGGCGGATGCCTTCGATCCCTTCTTCGACGAAGAGGAAGGAGCGAGTTTGCTTTCCATCTCCCCAGATCTCGATGGATTTGCCGTTCCGGGCTTCTGCGACTTTACGGCAGATCGCAGCGGGCGCTTTCTCCCGTCCGCCACGCCAGGTACCGCGTGGACCGAAAACATTGTGGAGCCGACCTACGCGGATCTCCAGGCCGAAGTTTTTTCGATAAGTCTGGTAGAGCCGCTCACCGAAAAGTTTTTCCCAGCCATACTCGCTGTCTGGAGCAGCCGGATAAGCGGAGTCTTCGCTGCAATCGGGGTGATCGGGATCGGCCTGCTTGTTTTTCGGGTAGACGCAGGCGGAGGAGGAGAAGAAAACCCGGGGGATGCGGCCGAGCCGGACCGCTTCGACGATATTCAGGTTCATCAGCGCGGAGTTGCGGAAAACCTCGGCATCGTTCTCCCCTGTGAAAATGAAGCCTGCTCCCCCCATCTCCGCGGCGAGTTGATAGGCTTCGTCGAAACCACCCTGGAGCGCTTGTTGGGCGGCTGGGGATTCCCTGAGATCGACGACTTGAAACTCGTCAGCGTGGGTCTCGGAGAACTCCGGAAGCTTACGGTCGACTCCGCGGACGAAGTAGCCTTCGCTCTTCAGCCTTTCAACGAGATGGGAGCCGATGAATCCGCCGGCCCCGAGGACGACGGCGCGTCTCTTTTGCACGCTCATTTCCAGTACCGTTGATAGAGCCTGAAGGCAGTGGCGGCCCGTTCGGGAAGGAAATCGAAGATCCGTTCCGGGTCCTGAGCCAGAGCGCGGATCAGATGCAGGTTTTTTTCGTAACCGAGGTACTCCTGCCGCATGTCTTCGATGAGGTCATGGGGGTTGCGTTTCTGGACGACGCTGGCCGAACCGTAGATCACGCGATGCCCTCTGGCTTGCACGTAGTACCCTGCCCAGATGTCGTCCATCCGCCCCACGAAAGGGAACACGAAGTAATCCCGAAGCACGGAGCTGAGCAGGAAAGTGTTCTGGGAATTGAACGGGGAGACTTGGTTGGCAACGAAAGGGAAACAGCCGGGGTCGAACGTGCAATCCGGAGCATGCTCCATCCGGCAGACGGCATCGACGTCGGGATCCCCATCCCAAAAGTCGGCTTGGATGGAGGCTTGGGCCAAGGTGCGACGCTTGCGGGAGTAGTCGCGGGACGAAAGGAGCTGGAGCGGGTATCCTCGATGCCAGAGTTTCGACTCATTGGTCGCTCCAATCGGCTCGAAACAAGGGAGATCAGTTTCGTACTCCCAAGTTTCGGCTTCACGACCGAGCAGCAGGTCCTTGCCCCAGTCCTCTTTCGGGATATTGTCGTCATCGATCGTTGCGATGATCTCGGCCCCGAGCTCTCGGGCCATCAAGAATCCCAGGTTCCGCCTCTGGATCGAGTTCCAACCGAGGGCGTCCGAAAGTTGAGGGTCGTATTTCTCTTGTTGCGAAGGCGAAAAGTAGGTGCCTCTCTCGAGGTGGTAGTCGGCCGGAGTCTTCAGGTCCCCGACCACGATGAGGTGCCAATCCTTCATCGAATCGAAGCGTCGAATCGCTTCGGTGGGGGCATTGATGGTCGTGGTGACGATGACGCGTTTCATGTGGGTATGTCCTTCGTGAATCGGGCGGGTGGACTGAGGCGGATTCGGAGGCCGGCCCAAGCGAATGCAAAGTTTCGGCAGAATGGGTGCTGCGAGACCCCGTCCGTACGCGGCCGCCAAGCGGTCGGCACTTCGCGGGCCGTGAATCCCAGGCGAAGCGGCTTGAGGAGCGCCTCCATGCAGAAAGGGTGTCCGAGCTCTTCCCAGAGGATGGCGTTGACCATAGGTGCCGGAAAAATCTTGAGTCCGAAGGTCAGGTCGGTCAGCCGGGCGCCATACAGAACCGCGAATATCTTTTGGAACGTGAAATTGAGCGCCAGCCGAAAAGCGCCGTAACCCTTGAAGCTGCCTTGGGTCAACCATCGCGACGCCACGATGACGCTCGCAGGGTACTGCTTCGCTTCCTGAACCATGCGGAGGACGGTCCGCGGATCGGTTTCCAGATCGCTGGCCATCATGACGATGTGAGTTCCGCGAGCCAGCTCGAAACCTTCCCGAAAAGCGCCTCCCAAAAAGGGTAGACCCTGGAAATGCACCCGGATCCGACTGGGATCCGCTGCGGCCAAGTGCTGACACAGAGCCAGGCTCGGCCCAGTCGTTCGGGCGCATACGAGCAGGATGAATTCCTCTAGGTCCTGAGCGCAATCCGCGCGAAGGATCCGGATCGTCTCGGCCAGGGACTCGGTCTCGGTGACCACGGGGAGGAGTACGCTCAAGCTCCGGAATTCCCGGCAATTCGACCGAATTCGTTCGATCTTCATGCGGGCATCGTAGGTCGGGGTTTCATTCGATGCAAGGTGCTTCAAATGCAAGAGTGGTGACCTGAGAGGTAAGCCCACTTCCAGCGGACCGGGCGGATGTTCGAGGGGTCGGGAGGGAGCCCAGCTTCCGTCACCAGGGTTTTTCCGTCTCCGCAGACGTCCTGGGAGAGAAACGCGGTCCGGTCGATGCGAAACGCGATTTTCGTGATCTGACCATCTCTCGCGCGGCGGTAAGCCACCGCCTGTTTTTCGCGGGTATAGCTGGGCTCTTCCTCAAACAGTCTCATCGGGTCCCTCCCGTGGATGCGCTCGATGAGGATTT
>JAYVNB010000221.1:0-4351 GCA_043759365.1 Bacteriovoracaceae bacterium
TTCAGCATTGAAGCATCCCGGGAGAATCGGGGTAGCATCGCCTGCAGCGCGGGGTCGAAAAATGCGCCGAGCGCGGAGAGTACGAGCGCCATCCCGCAAAGCCACGGGAGGGTCACTGGGACAAAACGCGAGACGATCACGGGAGTCATGACCACGAACGCGCGCGCCAAGTCGACTCCGATCAAAGTCTTGAAATGATCCCATCGATCTGCCCAGCGTCCCGCGACGAAGCTCATCCCCAAAAGCGCGGCCGACTGTCCGGCGGCCAAGTACCCCGTGTCGGCGCCGATCAGTCCTACGGCAAGCCAGATCAACGCCACTCGGTAAATCTCGTCTCCTACTGCCGAAAGCGCCTGCCCCAACCAGAGCAGTGCGATAGATCGATTTCTGAGTGCGCGGAGCATCAACACAGGAGGGGACCTCGAGAGAAAGTATTGCGCGCTCCGAGGTGTCCGTCCAGCCCATCGACATCAACTTCGACGTCAAACGGATGGATCCCCGCAGGAACGGAAGTTGCTGATTGCGGGACGTCATGGGGAACAGGTCAACTCGGCTTTGGCTGATTGCAGGAGTCTGGGCTGCGCACTTGCTCGCGTCGAGGATGGTTTCGGCGCAGGAGTCTGAAAAAATCCCTCTGGAACGGTTCAAGCCGATCTATTTTCTCCTAGGCCGTCCTCATGCCAAGATCCAGATCAGCTTCAAGGTGCAACTCCTTCGGAACACGCCGGTTTTTTTCGCCTACAGCCAGCTCTTGATCGGGGATTTGCTGGTCGCTGATCCGGGATTCAGGGATGTGAACTACAACCCAGAAGTTTTTTACCGTCTGCGATTGTCCCCTGAATCTGAAAATGGATTCGACTTCAGTCCCTACGAACATGAGTCCAACGGCAAGGGTGGAGAGTTCGAAAGAGCTTGGGATCGGGCTTATATTCGGTATCACGCGGACTTGGCAGTCACTGACAACCGTCGATTGTTCTGGGCATTCAAAGCCTGGGTTCCACTCTACTTCAAGCCCGCGAATCAAGATCTCGCCCAGTTTCGAGGACTTTGGGAGTTGGGCCTCACAATTTCCGTGTTCCAAAAAGAGTCCATCGAGGACACGGAATTCAGTCTGCGTCTCTATCCAGGAGGAAAGCTCCTGATCGATCCCTCGCAAGGGGGCCAAGAACTGACCTTCGTGTCGAAGGTTTGCCATTCCTCCTTTGTTCCGCGTTTCGTGGCGCAACTCTTCCATGGCCATGGCGAAAACTTGATTGACTATCGGGAGAATCGTATGGGGTTTCGACTCGGGTTAGGGTTTTGATCGGACAGCGGACCTCGATCCCGGGGTTTTTTTAAGGCCTAGGATATTGAAATAAAGTGGTTCTTGCCTGTCGCACGCATTCGCTGTCCGCGATCGAAAACGTCCTGAAATAGGTCTCAATCCTTAGTTTCAAAAGAGCGGGTAGAGCCCCTGCCGGGACGATAGCGAGTGAGTGACGCCGACTTCTAAAAGCGTCATGAAACTCCTAGCTTTTTTGAGGCAAGTGAATCCCATACTCCTTGAGTTTCGAATACAGATGCGAACGGTCCATTCCCAGGGTCAGAGCTAATCGACTGATGTTTTTCCCCTGTTTTTCAAAGGAATCTGACAGAAGGTTCCGTTCGAATTCAGCGACATGATCGTAGAACGAGCGTTCCGAATCCGCAGTGGCTGACTTGAGGTTTTTGGATGCGAGTAGCGCCGCATCGCGGATCTTGGGAGGAAGGTCCGCCTCCTCGACCTCGTCGGACGGGATCATCGCCCCCAAGTAGGAAATGAGGTTTGCCAACTCACGGACGTTTCCTGGCCAAAGATAGTGCCGGAGCGTCTCCAAGGCTCCCTCGCTGAACCGCAAAGGCCCGCCAGGTCGACGAATTCCAGCCGCCAGATGGGTCACCAGGGCCGGCAAATCCGCGACCCTGTCGCGAAGCGCCGGCAGATGAATCGGCAGGACGTTCAGCCGCTGAAACAGGTCCGGCTTGAAACTGCCTTCCCTCCCCATTGATTCCAGGTCTCGATTGGTCGCGCATACGACCCGAAAGTCGAGTTTCAGAGACCTCGCCGAGCCGAGCTTCCGTACTTCCCGCTCCTGGATCACGCGCAACAATTTCGACTGGATATCCATCGCCATATTTCCGATTTCGTCGAAATACACAATTCCACCGTCGGCCTCTTCGAACACTCCTTTGGTAGTTCTCTCGGCTCCGGTGAATGAGCCTTTTTCATGACCGAACAGTAAACTTTCCGCAATTGAGCTCTGGATGGTGGAGGAGTCAACGGCGACAAACGGGGCCAGTGTACCGTCGGGCAAAGAGGACCTCAGTTGCCTGGCCACCACCTCTTTGCCGGTGCCCGTCTCACCGGTGATCACGACATTTGCGCGGCTCGAACGGATTTTTTCAATGGTTCGTCGAATTTCTAGAATTGCCGTGCTTTCGCCGACCATGGCGTGCTTGCGCTGATTCGCTTGAGCCTCGTAATCCAACTGGGAGCGCCGTAGAATCAGCTTCCTTCGATCCAAGGTACGGTTGATGGTCAGGAGAAGCTCCTCCACCTCGAAGTCCTTCGGGACATAGTCCGTGGCCCCTAAACGCATGGCTTCTCGGACCGACTGGAAGTCCGTCAACCCACTGCTCATGACGATGGCAAGATCCGGATCCAGTTCTCTGAGTTTTTCGATGTAGCGCAGCCCCTCGTCGGGAGTCCGCATCTGGATGTCCAGCAGGACGAGATCCACGGGCTGGTGGCGCACGATCGCAAGGGCTTCATCACCATGGTAGGCCGACCTGCACTCGAGGCGTCCTTTCACGGCATGCTTCACTGCCAAGTGAAAAGTCGCATCGTCATCGCAAATCAGGATCATCGGAAGCCCGGACGCCATCTGCAAAGCTCCTTGTTGTGGGGATTCGCCCACAATCCCTCGGTCCAGCCATGGACTAATTTCCCATTCTAACGCTGCCGCAGGCAATTCGACTACGCCTGATTGGACCACAAGCTGACGAAATCAGGGCCAAGTGAACCCGTTTCGGTCTGGGCTCGCTCGTGCCCTCGCCTATGGCTCGCACCTTGCTCAAAGCCAGATCGCATTCAATCTTTGGAGAATAAAAAATGGGGGATGGGACATGGGTATGAGGACGCTTGAAGCGATGATCGAACTGGCCGCCAAGAGCGGTTCCCACGTGCTGATCAATGGTGCCACTGGCACCGGTAAAACGACATTGGCTCGACAAATCCACGATCTTGGAACACGAGCTCGAAGGCCGTTCGTATCGATCAACCTTGCCACGTTGCACGAGGGGACGCTCGAATCCGAGCTGTTCGGCCATGAGCGGGGGGCATTCACGGGGGCCGACCAGAAACGGATCGGCAAACTCGAGCACGCGCAGGGTGGGACCGTGTTCCTGGACGAAATCGGGGATCTGTCCCTCCGCCTCCAGGCCAGGTTGCTCGAATTCATGCAGTCTCGCACCATTGTTCCGATCGGAGGGACACGAGAAGTGAAGCTCGATGTTAGGGTGATCGCCGCGACCCATCGGAATCTCGAGGACGCAGTGAAAAAGGGGGAGTTCCGAGAAGACCTGTTTCATCGCCTCCGCGTCGTCAGCTTTAGGATGAAGTCGATTCTGGAGCGTTCGGACGAGCTCGACTCGATCATTCACGCCTGCCTGAAGGGAGTTTGTGAGTCTTTGGGAGTGACCATCCTGCGTTTGTCGGTCGAAGCCGCTGGCGAGCTCGAAGGCTACCCCTGGCCCGGCAACCTCCGGGAAGTCCGCAATGTACTCGAGTATGCCGCTCAATCGAGCCAAGGGGGAGTGATCGAACATTCCGACCTGCCCGACTGGTTTCTCGAATCGAAGCGGGCGGAAGACGAGAGATTGTTCGGTTTTTCGGCGGACAAACCCCTTTTGGGAGTCGCCGAAGTTCCGCTGACGCTCGATTATAACGAGACCGTGAACAGGTTTGAGAAGGAGTATCTCAGTTGGGCACTTAACCGGTTTGACGGGCGGATTAATCGGACCGCCCGGGGGATCCAGATGAACAAGACGACCTTGATTCGAAGGATCAGGACCCATCGGCTGATTGCCCAGGAAATAAGCCCCGGGGTATTCCGAAAATGATGGCTGAAAAAAAATCTTAGAATTCTGAAATTCAGTATTGCGTGAAATTGCAAAAGGGGGTTATCACTCGATTCCCGCCGACACTGAGTCTGCAAGACGGAAGCAGTGACCGGCTGTTCTTTGACAATTTGGGATGAATTTTTTGAAAGAGAAAGCGGGCATTTTGGGCAGCTCTCTCGGACGAGACGCGACTTGAGCCTTCGGGTTTGGG
>JAYVNB010000222.1:0-13094 GCA_043759365.1 Bacteriovoracaceae bacterium
CCTGAATGAAAGACGGCAGCCACGTTCTTCTCCAGAGAATCCGATCTCTGGGAGTCGGTGGCGTCAGCGATTCCATTTTCGGTGATCAGGATCGGCAGGTGCCAGAGGACGAATGCGGTGACGAGTGCGTCGGTCATCCCCTGCGGGTAAACTTCCCAGCCCACATCGCCTTTGGGATCGGGACCCGGTAATGGAACGAAGAACAGAGCTGTGGGTTGGGCCTGGATTAGCACGTGTTGGTAGTAATTCATTCCGAGAAAATCCAATCCGGGTTTGCCTTCGTGCAAGGGAGCTATCGCCTGGGTTTGCGCGGGGGGAGCACGCCGAAGTGAATCACTTCGATCATCACCGCGTCCACGAAATCACGGTTGAAACTCTGCTCGACGTGAGAGGATCAAAACCGAACTTCCGGAAGCGCCAGCGCCCGGATGGCGCGAGTCGCTTCCAAGTGCGTGATGGCGAGATGGGCTGCCGCGAGATTGGCTTCGTTCAGGTCCGTGTGCCCCGGTGGTAATCCGGCTCCCATGTAGCCACCCAGGACCATCGGCTCGTTTATGGTCAGCCAGATCTGGACTCCCTAGGGACCGTTCGAGCGTGCGCCGACCACTGTCCGCGCCTAGTCCGCGAAAGTCCTCGGAAAATCTTCCGCCAACACGCCTCCCCGATCCGAGAGCCAAGCCGGCAAAGTGAAATGCTGAAGCGTGACGACGGGCTCGGGTCCGCAGGCCCGCATCGCACGGATCATGCGGCGATAAATTTCGATGGCACCCGGATCGAAAATCCCTTCAAGCGGCTCGATCCGTTCCCAAGCGAGTGAAATGCGGAAACTGTTCAAGCCCAGGATTTGGGCCCAGGCGAAATCCTCGTCGTACCGATGGAGGAAGTTCGTCGCCCTCTCAGTATCGGTTCCGTCACTGATTCGCCCGCGCAAGTGCGTCCACCGTCGCCAATCCGAATCGGCAGGCGAACCCTCGACCTGAAATGAGGCGTTGGCCACTCCCCAAAGAAAAGTCCCTGCATGTGCCGAGTGGATCAGCCCCAGAACGGCCAGTAAGTAAGTTATAACGCATCGCATTCATCAGGAGTACTCGAAGGAGACGTCTTTGGGAATGCGGGTCAAAAAAGTCGGATTTAGAGTCGACCGAAAATGAGGCTAGCGTTCGTTCCGCCAAACCCGAAGCTGTTCGACAGGGAGTAGTCAAAACGCTTTTCGACAGCTCCGTTCGTGCAGAAGTCCAATCCGAGTTCTTGACAGGCCGGGTCCAGATTCGTGACGTTGATCGTGGGAGGGATCCTGCCCTCTTTGAGCGCCATCACGGAGAACATCGCTTCCAAAGCACCGGCCGCACCTAAGAGGTGACCCGTCATCGATTTGGTTGAGCTGATGTGCAAATGCTGGGGGGCATCGGGGAAGAGACGCGCGAGAGCGCGAGCTTCTTCGACATCTCCCGCGGGAGTCGAAGTGCCATGGGCGTTCACGTAGCCGACTTGCTCGGGATTGATTCCGGCATCTCGAAGGGCGATTGACATCGCGCGGCCGCCACCTTCGCCTTCAGGCGAGGGGGACGTCATGTGATAGGCGTCGCCCGAAAGGCCATAACCTTTGATTTCGCCGTAGATCTTCGCGCCGCGCTTTCGCGCGAACTCATATTCTTCGAGAATCAAGACTGCCGAACCTTCTCCCATCACAAACCCGTCTCGATCCTGGTCCCAGGGGCGGGAGGCTTGTTCAGGAGAGTCGTTCCGGGTGGAGAGCGCCTTCATCGAAGCGAAACCGCCAATGCCGAGTTTGCAAATCACGGCTTCCGCACCGCCGGCGACCATGACGTCGGCGTCGCCCCGTTGAATTTGGCGATAGCCCTCGCCCAAACTGTGGGCGCTCGAAGAGCAGGCAGTGACATTGCAGAGGTTGGGTCCGCGGAGATTGAGGAGGATGCTCAATTGGCCGGAAGCGATATTGGGGATCGATTGAAGGATGAAAAAGGGAGAGATCCGCTTATAGCCCTTGGCGATGAAATCATCGTGAACGGCCTCTATTTCAGGGAGTCCACCCATTCCCGCGCCGATGTTGACCCCGATGCGTTCGGGGTTGATCTGCGAGCGGAACGCATCGAGACCCGAATCCCCGTAAGCCTCCAGTCCTGCGGCCAGAGCCAAGTGGGTGAATCGGCCCACTCGACGCATGTCTTTGCTACTGGCAGCCTGGGTGACCGTGTGATCGGAGGCGGGTTGGTACGGACCGACTGCTCGGGTCACGTCGAAGCCTTTGACTTCGGCCGCGAAGCGAACCGGGCAATCGGTCGTATCGAAGAGGGTGATCGGCTTAACGCCGGAGCGGCCTTCCAAAGCGGAACGCCAGGTCTCCTGCGCAGTGAGACCCAAAGGAGAAACTGCACCCATCCCAGTGATGACAACTCGTCTCTTGGCTTGGATCGCAGTCATTCTCGTTGATCTCGCTCTCGGAGGGTGTTGGCACTCAGGGGTGGGTCTGAGGGCTGGCTCGACTTAGTGGGTGGCTTTCGAAGCGATGTAGGAGACGACGTCGCCGACAGTCTTCATTTTTTCGGCGTCTTCATCGGGGATGTCGAGGTCGAACTCTTCTTCCATCGTCATGACGAGCTCGACGATGTCGAGGCTGTCGGCACCGAGGTCGTCGATGAACGAAGCGGTCTTGGTGACTTTGTCAGCTTCAACAGCAAGCTGGTCGCAGATGATGGTACGGACTCTTTCTTCGACATTCGCGGACATTCAACGATCTCCTTAGATCAATTAGTGCGATTCCAATCGGAACCGCTAGGGGAAACTGTATTTACGTGAACCAAACTAAATGTACAGACCGCCATTCACACCGATCACTTGTCCGGTGATATACCGGCTGGCTGGCGAAGCCAGAAAAGCGACCAGGGAGGCGATATCCTCCGGTGTTCCTAAAAATCCGAGTGGGACGCTGCGGAGAATCCCTTCTTTTTGATCGTTCGTCAAGGCCCCAGTCATGTCGGTTTCGATGAAGCCGGGAGTGATGACATTGCAGCGAACTTGTCGAGATGCCAGCTCTTTTGCGACGCTTTTGGCAAATCCGATCAAACCAGATTTAGCGGCTGCATAGGCACTTTGGCCTGCATTGCCCATTTCGCCGATCACAGAAGAAATCTGGATGATGGAACCCGAGCGGGCGCGCATCATCTGCTTGGCAGCCGCGCGGGTGCAATAGATCGCGCCTTTTAGGTCAACCGAAAGAGTTTTGTCGAGGTCCTCGTCTTTCAGGCGAATCAAGAGACCATCGATCGTAATGCCGGCATTATTGACCAAAACCGCGAGCGGGCCCCAGGTTTTGGTGATGTGGTCGAACTTTTCATCCACTTGCGCCGACTGGGAGACGTCAAATCCCAGAATGTCCGCTTGCCCGCCGTCAGCCCGGAGCTCCTCAGCAAGTGCTTGGGCTTTGGCTTCGTTGGACGAGTAGTTCACGAGCACGTGGTAACCGTCTTTGGCCAGGCGCCGCGCGATGCCGGCACCGATCCCGCGGGATGCGCCAGTGACCAAGGCGATCGGTTTTTTCTGGAGAGTTGCAGTCATCGTCAGGCTCCTTGCCCTACGGGCTGTCTCATTTCGACTTTCAGCGCTGATTCCAAGACTGAGAGCGCGGATGGCTCTCCGAACGACTGAACGGCGAGAGAGGTGCCGGTAGTGCTCTGAATTCGTTTTGCCAGTCCTTGGAGGACTTTGCCGGGACCGAACTCGATCCCAGTGGTGAAGCCGGAGTCCAGAAACGTCTGGACTGAGTGTCTCCATAAGACCGGATGATCGACTTGTTCGACCAGCAGTTCGAGGATGATCCCCGTTTCCTGGGTCAAGCGCGCAGTCCGGTTAGGAATGTAGGGGCAGGTGAGTGCTTTCGGCTTTTGGAGGGATGTGGCGTTGCCAAACAGTTCGGCCATGCGTTCGCGTGTGGCTCTCATGAGTCGGCAATGAAAGGGGGCGCTGACAGAAAGTGGGATGGCTTTTCCCTTTCCAAACTCAACACCAGCTTTGACCAAAGCCACCGCTTCTTCAACCGCGTCGGTCGACCCAGCGATGACGAGCTGGCCTGGAGCGTTGTAGTTGGCGGGTTGAACGATGCATTCGACGCTGACATCGGTGCGTTCGCCCGAGGCACGCTTCGCTCGAGCGAGTTCGGTGGCGCGGACGCAGAGGCGTTCCACCGTTTCGTCTTCCATACTGAGGATCGCGGCCATCGTCCCTTGTCCGGGTGGGACTGCCTGCTGCATCGAAGTTCCGCGCTCGTGGACCCAATGGGCGGCAGTGCCGAGGCTCAGTGCACCTGCGGCAACCAGAGCGCTGTATTCGCCCAGACTGTGCCCAGCTACCGCAGCGGGCGCAAAACCGAGCTCGGACTGGGCCACACGGAAGGCGGCGATCGAAGAGGTCAGGAGCGCCGGCTGTGTATTGGCCGTCAAAGTGAGATCGCTCTCCGGACCGTCGAAGCAGAGTTTGCGGAGATCGATCCGGACCGAGTCCGAAGCTTCTTCGAAAGCTTGGCGGGCGATCTTGAACTGGGTGACTAGGTCCTTGGCCATGCCGACGTGCTGGGAGCCTTGGCCGGGGAACAATGCGATGAGCTGGGTCTTCATGGGTTTCCTTTTACCAGCGGAGGAGGACGCTGCCGTAAGTGAGTCCTGCGCCGAACACGTCGAACAAAACCGTTTGGCCCTTTTGAATGCGTCCATCGCGTACGGCTTCGTCAAATGCCGTGGGAACCGTGCCGGCGGAGGTATTGCCGTAGCGATCGATATTGACCAGGACCTTGGACATCGGGAGATCCAGGCGTTTCGCGACCGCTTCGATGATTCGAAGATTGGCCTGATGCGGGACCACCCAGTCGATGTCGGAAAGCTTCATGCCGTTGCTTTCGATGGCGAGCACCGCGAAATCCGCCAGGGTTTTTACGGCTACCTTGAAGATCTCCTTGCCCTTCATGTGGTACTTGTCGAGGCCGAGTTCGTGGACTTCGGGAGTGATCTCCATCGCCGAACCCCCCGCTGGCATGTGGAAGACCTCCCAAAGGGAGCCGTCCGTCTGCAGGTGCGACGATAGGATCCGCGAGTGACTCGTCGGATCCGTCCGCTCGATCACGGCAGCCCCCGAGCCATCCCCGAAGAGCACGCAGGACGAACGATCCTTCCAGTTGACGAAGGCGCTGGTCACGTCGGTGCCGACCACGAGGGCGGTCTTCACCATTCCGGTCTTGATGTATTGGTCAGCCATCGAGACACCGAAGACGAAGCCCGAGCAGGCGGCGTTCAAGTCGACTCCCCATGCCCGGGTGGCGCCCAGTTTCTGCTGGAGCCAACAAGCGGTGGACGGGACCAGGGTATCGCCACTGCAAGTCGCGTAGAAGATCGCGTCGATGTCGGCTGCTGTCTTTCCGGCCATTTCCAGGGCTTGCTGAGCGGACTTGTAGCCCAACGACGAGTTGAGGTCGGCGGGGTTTCCCTTTTCGACCAAGCGGCGCTCGGAGATGCCGGTTCGCTCGCGGATCCACTCATCGGTAGTATCGACGAACTTGCTCAACTCCTGATTGGTCACCCGGCGGGAAGGGAAGCCGGAGCCCGTGCCGGTGATCTTGGACGCGTACATCGTGTTTGACATCGATTTCATGAACCTCGCTTCTCTCAGAGAAGCCCGCTAAAAATCAACTGATCGCGGTGTCTTTGCCGACCTTTTTGCTGGCGTGGCCCAGTGCGGCCTCCAGTCGTTCGACAAAGCGACTTTTCACGGCCGCTTGGGTCCGCAGAAGCGCGTTCTTGACGGCTTTTGCATTGGAGCGGCCATGGCAAATGAACGCATAGCCGGCGACTCCAAGCAATGGAGCGGCTCCGTATTCGGCATAGTCGAGCTTACGTTTCAAGTTTCGGAACACCTTGGCCGAAAGAAGGAACCCAGCGATCGTCATGGGGCTGGATTTCGCCTCTTTTTTGAGGATGTGGACCACCGCGGATCCCAAGCCTTCGAGCGACTTCAGAACCACGTTGCCCACGAACCCGTCGGTCACCACAACGTCGACCGCACCTTTGAAAATCTCCTTCCCTTCGGAATATCCCAGAAAATTGGCGATCGCCTTGGGGCCGGGAATGAAAGCAGGATGGGTTTCGATCAGGATCGCTGCGGCTCGCGTGAGTTCGTTCCCTTTGGAGCGCTCTTCGCCGTTCGCCAGAACCCCGACCCGGGGCAAGTCGCCGGGCGACCGTTCGGCTTGCGCGAACAGGGCGCCCATCAAGGCGAAGTCGCGCAAATGTTCTGGTTTGCAATCGACGTTGGCCCCGACGTCGAGGAGTACGCAGCCCCTTTCGCTGAGGGTCGGTAGAGTGACGGCGATCGCTGGACGTTCCGCACCTTTGAGGCGGCCCATGTTGAGCAGGGCCGAAGCCATCATCGCGCCCGAATGGCCCGCGCTGATGAAGGCGGAAGGGGTCTTAGCCTTCCAGTCCTCCGAAGCCATCCGGCATCCCACATTGATGGACGCACCGGGCTTGCTCCGGATCGCCCGGATGGAATCCTCCATCTCAATGTTCTCATCCGCAGGGACCACGCGAACGTGACAGCCCGGTCTCCCAGGGCCTGCCGCGATCGCTTGAGCCAGCTTGCGAAAGCGTCGACGAGAAAGATAGGACTCAAGGATCTTCGGGTCGGCGACCAGAACCAGCTCGCCTTCGAGTTCGGGAAGGGCTTGAAGCGCCCCTTCCAGGTTGGCTCCTGGCGCATGATCACCTCCCATGACGTCCAAGATGAGTTTCGGCACGGTCTCCTCGATCGGTCGAACTGCACCGGGTTGAAATGCTCGATCAATAATTCAGGACAATCAGTCAAAACTTCAAATTCTGGAGGCTGGCGAAAGCGAGGTTCTTCACCAGCTTCGCGCAAGCGCACCTTCCCACATTCAGGTCCGTTCCGCAGTTGGCGCACATGCCTTTGCAGTCCGCGGTGCACAAAGGTTGGAACGGTACGAGAAGCTGAAGCTGCTCTTTGACGACTTCGGCCAAATCGACGAAGTCTTCAGAAATATAAGTGATATCGAGGTCGCGGGAAAATCCAGTGCCAGCGTTTTCGTCCTCGGAAAAGTCATGAGCATGACGAGCATGGCCCTGGTTGATCCCCATGGGAACCAGCTCATCGGGATCGCCCCGGCCTCCGTTGTCGGGACGGCCCAAATGGCCTACACCCGCCATGACGGGATCCTTACAAAACAGCGAGGAAAAATCCAAATGGCATTCCATACCGTAGGTCTTGATGCAACGGCTGCAGACGAGGTTCACAGTGGCATCGATATGCCCGGAGACAATCGCCATTTCGTCGACTTTACTGACGGTCAGACGAACCGCAATGGGCCTAGGTCGAAGGGTAGGCGGCGCGGGGGGGCGATCATCGAGTTTCTCATCCACACTGGACACGGAGTCCAGGACCCATTTTTCGGTCTGGTCGAACTCGAGCTCGGTTTCCAGGTCAGTCAGTTCATTCAGGTGAATTTTCATCGATAAACCAATTCAAAATATCCCAATCAAAAAACTAAATAAGTTGAAGACCCGGACCTTAGCTTGGCCGGAGTTTCCCCGTCAACCTTTAATCCGGCGCGCTCCGGGACGGCGTTCGGGGCGTTTGAGCCGGGTCTGAAAGCACTCCTGAGGGACTATCCGAAGCTTTCCAGCGCTGCTGATTTCCCAGTCGACTTTGCGATGCTTGAAGAGGGTCGCTGGGATTCCAAGAGCTTCCCGCGGCAGCCGAGTCAAAGAGTCGACCGTCGCCTTCAGTAGGCGAGGGAGAGGGATATTCAGATCGGTGCTTTCGTCCTCGAGCCATCGCACGTAGGAGTGGCCGAGTAAGAGGCCTCCTCCAGCCAACGACCCGTTTTCAAGGCGGCAGGCCGACCCATCGAATCGGATTTTCAACTGGCGACCAAAGGAGTGCCAAGTGCCCGGCTCGGTCGCAGTGGCGGGCACGCAGTCCGAAACGAAACAGCAGCGATCGTGGAGTTTCATCGTCCAGCGGATGACGGTGCGCGAGACATGGACTTGGTCGGGAATGAGTTCGAGGTAGACTCCGGGGCGCCCGATCGCTCCCCCGAGGAAGCCGGGCGCCCGATGATGGAAGTTCGAGGCGTTCCAGGCATGGGTTACGCCGCTGAAACCCGCATCGAAAGCGACTCGCGCTTCTTGCTCGGTCGCTTTCGAGTGCCCGAGGGAGAGGACGACTTTTCGTTCTCCGCACCAGGAAGCTAATCGTTTCAGTTCCGACGGGTTGAGTCGCTCGGGAGCCAGGGTCAGGACTTTCAAGGTTCCTTGGCTCGCTGTCCAAAGGCGCTCAAGTTCCCTCATCCCGAGGTCTCGTAAGGATCCCGGGGGATGGGCACCACAAGCTTCCGGATGGATGAAAGGGCCCTCGAGGTGGATTCCCAAGGGAAGGGCTCCTGGGGCGGTCCCCCCGCGGATCCAAGCCCCCAGCCGGGACACGGTCGCTTCCAGCTCGTCCGGCGGAACGGAGAGGGTTGTGGCGCAGAAACCCGCTATCCCGTTCTCCCAGAGCTTCAGAGATAGCCGATCCAGCTCCTCACGCGAGGCACTCATGAGGTCGATCCCGAAGGCCCCGTGAAAATGGAGATCGATAATTCCCGACGTTGTGAGACTGGGTTTACGCTTGACGACATTCTTTAGGCGTGGCACGCAGAAGCCGTATCACGACGAAACTTCAGAGGAAAGCGCAAGACCATGGCTAAATCCAAAGGCCGTTCACTTCCAGCTCGCCCGAAATCCGCACCTGCTAAGACTTCGGCTGCTTCACCTGCCGCCAAGTCCAAGGGCCCTGCGAAAGCTTCAGCGGCTCCCGCTTCTCGCCTCGATTCGCTGAAGAAGCTGCTTTTGGGCACTCCAAAAGCTCCGGCCAACAATCCTGGCAAGACACCCGTAAATCTTTCGGCTGCGCGGTCGACTCCTCAGCAGAAGAGGCCGTCTGTCCCGCCGTCTCCTTCAAAAGGCAAAAAAGCCATCCCTCCATTTTCGCCTTTGAAGGCAGGCTCGAAGTCTGGCCCGAAGGCTGGCAAAACCGCGGTTTTGAAACCTGAGTCTTCAAAATCCGAAATGAAGTATCCGATCGGACCTTCGAAGGAATTGGTCGCCAAAGCGACTTTGAAGTCTTCGAAAAAGGACTTGGCCGCCGCAGAAAAAGCAGCGAGCGCCTTGACCGATGCATCTAGGCCGAAAGCGACGAGCGCAAACTCTTCCCATGGGCCGATCTCCGTTTCCGCTTCATCCCAGTCCAAAAACGCGGGACGTGCTGGAAAAAAATCAGCCGGCGCGCCTCGTGATGTTCTCCGCGTGGGCACTTCGTTCCGTCGTTCGTCTTCGACTGAAACGATGTGCCGGGAAGTCGCCTGCGAAGGGCTGTCCACAGCGGCCGGATACTGCCGCATGCACTACATCAAGAACTGGTCCAAGATCCAGCGCAAGGCCGCTATTTTGAAAGAGCGGAAGCTCAATCAATTCATTGAGGAACTAGTCCTCAAATATCCGGACAAGTACCTCGAGGCCATCCGGCAGGACTTGGAAAACGATAACGACTTCGCCAAAGTCGTGAGCGATCTTGAATTGGATGAAGGCGCAGACGAATTCGAAGCCGACAGCGACGAAGAGGCGGTTATCGAGGATATTCGCAGAGACTTCGGAGGCGAGGACGGCGGGGGCTCGTCTTCGGGCGATAGCTTCTAACCGAGACTCTCTCGACCCATTCCCTCAATGCAGGGTGCCTGATCCTGAGCCTTTTTTGGCTTTGTCACCTGTGACGAAGAGGCTCTCGACTTCCTCTTGTTCCTTTTTCTTCCGTTTTTTCAAGTCGGGATCGTTTTTGCGAAGCCATTCGTCGGCCATCTGCTCGAGCATCGGATTGGATTTATCGACCTTGAGATGGACTCGGAAGCGCTCGATTTCGATCTGGGTCCACTCGAAGGGCGCGTGCTCGAGCGCCGAGAGGGATTCAGAGGTCAGTTGGGCGATCCGTTCGGGTTTTTTCGGGTCGAGCACTTCACTGAAAAAGGTGCCCACTGCATCGACGCTGGCCGAGAGTAGGTCCTCCAGCGTGGGTGAGCTGGCTTTCGGATCGAAATCGGTGCTGGAGTGGACCGTCGTGGCGGCCAACTGGCCTTCGCTCACCAGGGAGATCGCGAGCACGATTTCATCGGGGTAGATCTCGCCGTGCGCGATGAACCGGCTTTTTCCATGAGCTTGGGAAACTGCTTTGAGACCCTCGTCGAAATTGGTCGCGAAAATTTCCGACACCATTTTCAAATAGTCTGCGGGTAGCTCACTGGAGCGGTATTCTTGGTGCTTGCGGGTTTCCATTCAGATGATCCCTTGAGGTAGGTTTTCGAGGCGGGGAAGTTCTTCGAGTCGCACGGGAAGGTCGAGTGCGCGTTTGCCACGGCGAACCTTGATCTTGACGCTATCCTTGGGTTTTTTCCGGGAGAGTAGCTTTTCCAGGTCCAGGGGTTCCGCAGTGAGGGCTCCGTCGACCGAAACGATGATGTCGCCGGGATGGATTCCCGCCAAGTCGGCAGGCCCTTCAGTCACTAGATTCGAGACGATGATCCCGCTCGTCACCGGGAGCTGGAAATGTTCTTCGAGAGCCGGGGTGACTTTCTGGCCGAGGACGCCGAGCCAAGGGCGGGGGACATGTCCATAACGCTTCAGGTCTCCGAGGATCTGTTTGGCTTCATTGGCGGGAATGGCGAATCCGAGGCCGCCACTTTGTCCGGTGCGGGAGTAAATCACAGTGTTGATGCCGATCACTTCGCCTTTGAGATTGAAGAGCGGGCCCCCGGAGTTGCCGGGGTTGATCGAAGCATCGGTTTGCAGGAAGTTGTCGAACGGGCCCAGTCCGATCGTGCGATTCTTGGCCGAAATGATCCCGAGGGTGACTGTATGTTGAAGACCGAAAGGATTGCCCACTGCGAACACGGTCTCCGCGATCCTCACGGCGTCGGAATCACCGAGTGGGACTGGTACGAGGTTTTGCGGCGGCTTGCGGTCTTTGTCGCGGATCTGCAGGAGCGCGAGGTCCATTTTCTGGTCCTTGCCGATGATCTTCGCCCGAAATGTCCGCTTATCCATCAAGGTGACCAAAACCTCGTCGGCATGTTCGACCACATGGTTGTTGGTGAGGATGAAGCCGTCGCGGTCGATGATGAATCCCGTGCCGAGTGAAGTTTGTTTCTGCTCTTGAGGCACGCCCCAGAGGCGGAGGAAGTCCTCCATGCCGTTGACCGTGGTGTTGAGGATCAGGGTCGTGGAACTGATGTTGGTCACTCCAGGCATGACTTTTTCGACGAGCGTCGGCA
Organism: Bacteriovoracaceae bacterium; assembly: GCA_043759365.1. Taxonomy (GTDB): domain Bacteria; phylum Bdellovibrionota; class UBA1018; order UBA1018; family UBA1018; genus JAYVNB01. The sequence goes on from JAYVNB010000222.1 coordinate 11,381, forward strand.
AGTCGGTGCCGCTACTGGGCAGGACGGACGCGGAGGAGGCCCAGGCACTTACCCAGGACAAGATCAGAAGAGACAGCATGATCTCCTTCTAGTCCGGCGCGGGAGAGGGGGCAACAGGCTTTAAGGGGCCCAGCTGACGACGGGGAACTTGGACTCCAGGACCACCGGTGAAACGTTTTGGGGTACCGGGCTCACGATTTTCCATTTTCCCTGGATCCGCTTCAGATCAAATCGGACCCGGTGGATCGGCTGGTCGGCCGGTACCAGGGTCCCTTGCCCGTCACCGATTCCGAGGACGTTGTAGCGGACTTCGATCGAGGCTTCGTCGTGGCCATGCCGCTCTTCGATGGGAATCACTTCATACCGGCTGGCGACGAGGAAGCTATCGTGTTCGGGGACTTCCTTCCAGGTCGTGAAAGATTGCCTTTCGGTGTCCAGAAGACCCGACCAGACGAAGCCGGAGGCATCCCTCGCCGCGTAGTACCTGACCACTTCTTCAGCGGTTTTGAAGGTGTTCACGATCCGGAGGGGCTCATGAATTCCAACCGAAGTTTGGGCCGCGGGGATCCTTCCGTACCGGTTCAAGAAAGGGAGAGTCGCCAGGAGTGGAAGGACGAGGCCCAGGAGGATGAAGCGTCGGGAAGCGGGTTTCATGCCGAACCTCCCTTCTTGGCCGGAGCCCGATCCTTGTACTTGCAGCCCCGATTGTCCAGAGGGCGCAGACGGAGACCGAACAAACCCGGCCGGATCGGGCGCTCGGCTACGTTCGTGGGGGCGAGGGAGAGTGAAAAGGTCCTTTCGCGAATCGTTCCCGCGCTTTGGGAGGCTTCCATGACTTCGGCAACCAGGGTCGTGGGATTGAACTTCCGGACGATGAATACGTGACCCGCCGTCTCCCAGAGCATTCGCTGAACGAGGAGGTCCCCCGTCTCCAAGCGGTCTCCGACGTACAAATTGACGGGAAAAAAGGATTGGGCGACTTCGCGAATCACTCGGCCGCGTTCATCCACGTAACGGGGAGGCTTCGGAAACGCACCGGTCGAGAGGTAGAGCCACATGCTTCGGAAGTCCAAGGTCGTGAATCGACCTTTGCGCATGTCGACCGGGAGCGAGGCCGTCACGAAGGCCGAGCAATCGGTACCGGTGGAGCTGCCACCGAAAATGTAGCCGTTATGCAGCAGGGGGATTTCCCGAGGCGCAGCTCCGGGTCGATTGAAGACGGGCCGCTCGAGCAAGCGGAGCTTCGCGAGAGTCGTTGCTTTCTCCGCGGGTGCCAGACCTTGAAGAAGTGCGGTGCGATTCACCAGGGCTTCGTTCGAAGTGGCTGCGGGAGTCTCCGTAGTTGAGGTGTCGGAACCGAGGGTGCTTCCCGGCTTTTTTGGCGCGTATCCCAAAAGATCGGCTACCAGTTGACTGGCTTTCGCACCGATTGCCCCGGCCGGGCCGGCCAAGCCACCGAACGGTGAGTCTTCGCCGTACAGGCTCTGGCCGTCTTTTTCTCGTTGCAGTGCCTGCAAGCCCAGGGATGCTTTGTCGCGGGCATTGAGGAACACGTTCTTGAAGCGGGCTTTCTCACCCGAACTGAGACCATCGGATCGCATCAAATCCTCAGCAGTATCGCCCAAAGTGGCTTGCGCTCGCGCGAGCCGCTCCCCCAGGATCTCGGGGCTGACGTTCTCATAGGCCGTATTGAGGGTCGTCGCGTCGTGGCGCG
>JAYVNB010000223.1:0-13048 GCA_043759365.1 Bacteriovoracaceae bacterium
GGATGTATCGAACGAACACATCCAACGCGCTTCCGTGGTGGCTTCGTTCCAGAGGTAAAAGAAGTAACGTTCCTGGATCCTCGAAACTGAGCTTTTGGGAAGCGTTGCGAAAACGGCGTTCGCTTCGACTTTCTGCGTGATGCGCACTCCGGGAACTCCCGACACTTCGCGAGCGAGAAGGCTGGCCATGCGGTTCGCATGCCTGGCCGATTTCAGCCAGAGATCGTCCCTGAAAAAAGCCTCAAACTGCGCGGCTGCGAATCGCATCTTTGACGCAAGCTGCATTCCCTGTTTTCGAATGAATTTGAAGTCTTGCGCGAGCTCGGGATTGAGAAATACCACGGCTTCCGCTCCGAGGAGTCCGTTCTTGGTGCCTCCGAAAGTAAGAACGTCCACACCCGCGTCCCGCGTGAACTCGGCGACGGGGACGCCTAGGCATGCAGCCGCATTCGAAATGCGGGCTCCATCCAGATGCAGGTAAAGTCCTTTTTGGTGAGCGAAATCGGAAAGAGCACGGATCTCCTCGGGAGTGTAAACGGTTCCATACTCGGTCGATTGCGTGATGGAGATGACTCGGGACTGGACATGGTGCTGGTCTCCGGGCTTGCCAAGGTGGGGCTCGATCGAAGCCGGCGAGAGCTTGCCATCGGGCGCGGGGACGCGCACGAGCTTGCACCCCGTGAACTTCTCGGGAGCACCACACTCGTCGACTTCGATGTGGGCGAGGTCGGCGCAGATGACGGCGTGGTAGGAGCGGGTCAGCGCGGACAAGGCGAGGACGTTGGCGCCAGTACCGTTGAAAACAAGGAAGGATTGGGACTGCTCCCCGAAAAGGTCGCGAAACCGAGCCTCAGTCCGAGCCGTCCAGGGATCCGAGCCGTAAGCCTGGGCGTGGCCGACGTTCGCATCCGCGATGGCCTGGAGGATCTCGGGTTGGATGCCTGCATTGTTGTCCGAAGCGAAATGTCTGCTCATAGGGTATGGGTGGGTATACATGGAACGCCCGCTCAATCCCTTTGAAATCCTTTTCGTCGAAGCCACTCGAAACCCGGCCCGTGAAAGCGAGTTTTTCGGGTGGGTCTCGAAGCAAGTGTTCTTCGTTCCCTGTGTCTTGACTGGAGTGCAAGCGCTGAAGTCGGGTGCCGGGGTGGCGAGAAGGGTGGTCGTCGATGCCCAGACCCGGTTGCGTCTCAAAGCGTTCCCGACGCGGAAGCAGGGCGAGATCGAGACGATCGTGCCTTTTTTCAGTGATCTATCGCGGTTCGAGGCGTGGAGCCTTCCTGATCCCGAAGGTCAATACGCCGAGCTCGCCGGAAGCGTGTTCTTCGCGCTGATCCCGCCCGCGACGGCGGCTGTGCTCCTCAATCCAGGGTCGGAGAGTTTTTCGAAATGGTTTTCGCCCGATGAAGTGAAGCTCGTTTTGAGAGGCAAATGAATCCGGATTGGAAACTCGTGAGACCCTAGACGATGTCCTGCACTTTGACCTTGTAGCCTTTGACCATCGGACCGTTGGTCAAATTGATGTAGGCTAGTTCCAGGATTTTTTCCCGGACGGCCTGATCGACGGTTGATCGGGAAATTTGGGATTTCTCGAAATCTTGGAGCGTCGGAAGTTGGCCGCTGCGGGCGCGGAACTCCTCGACGAACCGGGTGATCCTCTTGGCAGTGAAGGGGTCGATCCGGCTCATCGAAATCCGTTCAGGGTTTCGTGGCTTGATCGAAATGCTTCAAAGCGGCCTCGGACAGGTGGATCGGTTCCCCGATTTTCTGGCCGTACCTTCCTCCGACGCCTCCCCAGTATCCCGCCCCGATCTTGCGCACGTCCTTCGTTTCGATTTCGGAATTGAAGTCGACCTGACCTTCGAAAACGATGATTTCCGATTCGGCCAAAAGTGGGTTGGAGACTGCCATGAAGTCGGTCCCGCGGACACCCATGGTGGCCGAGTGGCTTTTCACCCTCCAGTGGGTTGCGGTTCCGGGTCCGGCTTTGCGGCCGATTTTCCAACGAATCAGGCCTTGCTCCAGGGCCAACTCCTGAGGCTTGCCGACGACTTCGGGTTGGAGTTCGACAATCGAGCCTGGAGTCACATTGAGAAGTGTCCCGCTGGGGAGGAATCGCACTTGGGCGAATCCATCCAAACCGGTCGACAATTTACCCTGACCGGGGATCGAAGCGCCCATCTGGACCGGTTTGCCCTCGAATTGGATCTGGCCTCGCCCCGACTCGAGTCGGATCGCCGCAAGCTGGGCATCAGCGGCCAGGAGAGCGGCTGGAGCGAGCAGCAAAAGAAGCGGAAAGGCCAGGCATCCGAAGGAGGTTTTTTGCATTCTCCGACTTTAGCATGCTATTTCCCCTGTCATGTCGCGTCTTAATTTCCGCCTTGAAGCTCAGGCACTCGGTTCCCGGGCCCGCGCCACGACTTTTCAGACCCTACACGGCACCGTGAAGACTCCTGTTTTCATGCCGGTGGGGACTTTGGCGGCAGTGCGTGGGCAGCGCAAAGATGCCCTCGAACGGACCGGCTCCCAAGTCCTTTTAGCCAATACCTACCATCTGCTCCTCCGTCCCGGTCCCGAGGTTTTCAAGCGGGCAGGGGGCATTCAGAAATTCATGAAGTGGAACGGCTCGGTCCTCACGGATTCAGGGGGGTTCCAGATTTTTTCACTCCCATACTCCCGCAAGATGACCGAGGAGGGCGCGGAGTTCCAGAGTTACCATGACGGTGCTCGGATCTTGCTGAGTCCCGAAAAAAGCATCGAAACCCAGATCGCCATCGGAAGCGACATCATGATGGTGTTGGATCAGTGTATTCCCTCGACGGCCGGGCTTGAAGAAGCCCGAGTGGCGATGAACCTCACCCATCGATGGGCCAAACGCAGCTTGGACGCGCGCGGAGAGTCTCCGCAATCCATGTTCGCGATCATTCAAGGGGCCTGTTTTCAGGAGCTTCGAAAGCAGAGTGCGGAGTACCTCACACAATTGCCATTCGACGGATTCGCGATCGGCGGTCTCGCGGTCGGCGAGTCGCGTGCCGAGCGTGAGGACATGTGCGAGTGGACGGCAGCCCTCATGCCCGAGCACCTGCCCCGCTACCTGATGGGTGTCGGTACTCCCATCGATTTGCTCGAGGCAGTACATCGCGGAGTCGACATGTTCGACTGCATCCTCCCGACTGCTTGGGCACAGCAGGGAGTGGCGTTCAGTTCCAAGGGCCGGATCGATCTTCAGCGCGGAGTGTATAAGTTCGCGCAGGAGCCCATCGATGCCAATTGCGACTGCGCCACCTGCGCGGAGTACTCGCGCTCCTACCTGCATCATCTCTCCAAATGCAAGGAGACGCTGGGTTGGGCCTTGATCGGCGAACACAATCTGCGCTTCTACCACCGAATGATGACCGAGATCCGAGCGTCGATCTTCGATGGAACCTTCGTCGACTACTACCGGAGGATGAAGCCGATCCTCGAGGCCCAGGATCTCGAGAACCCGAAAGTTCATCAAACCCCGAAAAAGCCGAAGTCCCCGAAACCCGACACTCTGGGAGACTATGAAGTTCACGCCAACCCGGCGGGTACCCATAGCATTCGCCAGGTCTCCACGCTCGAGGTCATGCATTCGGTCAGTGACCCGACCGAGGAAGCCAAGTCCCTCTACATCGAGCAATCCGGATTGGCCGCGCTTTTGCGCACTCCGATTTCCAGGGGTGAGGAAGCGATGCGGCCGCTGGTGATTTGGGACGTAGGTCTCGGTGCGGGCACCAATGCGATGGCCGCGCTCCATTGTGCGGAGGCGCTCCGCAAGTGGCAGCCCGAGCTGACTCCCCGGGGGCTCAAGCTCGTGAGTTTCGAGAACGACCTCGATTCGTTCCGGCTCGCCAGCCGCAATGCGATCCTTTTCAAGCACCTCCGTCACAGCGCTCCGACGCGCCTGCTGGAGAACGGGAAATGGGTTTCCAAGGACGCCTTGATCGATTGGGAGCTTTTGGAAGGGGATTTCCTGAAAAGAATGCACGACGCTCCGGCGCCGGATCTCATTTTCTATGACCCGTTCTCATTCAAGTCCGACTCCGCACTCTGGACGATCGAATGCTTCACGGAGATTTTCAAGCGCTGTTCCGCGCGCGCTTGCGAGATCTTCACCTACTCGGCCTCAACTGCGACCCGAGCAGCCTGGTTGGCGGCGGGTTTCTTCGTCGCGCGGGGAAAGCCGACCCCACCCAAGGAGGAGACCACGATCATCCTGACTCCTTCGGCCTGGGATCGAGCGCCGAAACGGCATCAGTTGCTAGGTCTGGAGTGGCTTGGCCGCTGGGAGCGGAGCGGTGCACGCTATCCGGCCGGTTTGCCGGAAGGGGATCGCTCGCGGTTCGAGCTCCTCATTCGGGGACACGGGCAGTTCGCCACAGCTGACACAATCGGTAGGCAGTTAAGTGCGGACGTGAGTTTTGCGGGGCACCCGCTGCCTCGGCTCGGTCCAATCAGCGAGTAGCTCCTCCAAGATCCGGAAAAGATTGGCATTGATTCCGTTGCAAGGGATCGTTACGGTTTCCGCACTCTTATGATGGATTGGCTCAAGAACCTGCATTCGGCTCAAGGCATCGCAAACCTCATCCAGACGGGAGGAATGATCGCCCTGATCGCGATCGTTTTCGCGGAGACCGGACTGCTGGTGGGGTTCTTCCTGCCCGGCGATTCACTCCTGATCACGGCGGGCGTCCTGTCCAATCCGCTGAATCCCCATCACCTCGATGCCCTTCGGATCGTCGAAATCAATCTAGTGTTGGGTTTGGCCGCCATCATCGGCGATCAGGTGGGTTTCTTCCTGGGTCGAAAGGCGGGGAACTCGGTTTGGTCGCGGCCCGACAGCCGGCTCTACAAGCGCAAGCACCTCGATGCCGCAAAGGCGTTCTACGAGAAGTACGGCGGGTTCTCGGTGGTGGCCGCCCGCTACGTGCCGATCGTCAGGACCTTCGTTCCGTTCGTGGCTGGGGTGGCACGGATGCCCTATCGAGGATTCGTGTTGTGGAACATCCTGGGAGGCGCTCTCTGGGTTTCTTCTCTGCTCTGGGCAGGGTATTTCTTGGGGCAGACGCCTCTGGCGAACCGCCTCGATAAGATCATCGTGGTCGTGGTCTTCGTTTCAGTGCTGCCGATGATCTTCAGTGCGATCCAGGGCTTTCGGAAGTCCCGGACTTCCTGAATCGTTCGGGGATCTCGTCGGGAGAAAGTTGGGATGATTCCACTTCGATTTTGAGATCCCGCATTCCGTAATCTCGCACGGCCATCCTTTGGATGACCCCTTTTGCACTTTCGATAATTTCCTTGAGTCTCTTGCTCTCCCCGTTCTCGACGTGCTTCAGGATGATGACGACGGTTTCCGGAGGGGCCGCACGATAGGACATATAGTAATCGTTTTGATCCAGGCCGCGGGTATAGCCGGAGTTCACGAGCTTCAAGACCAATTGTTCCACTGGGGAGAGGACTTCCTTGAGAGTGATTTGCTCTCCAGTCGTCGATTCGGCGGGAGCAGGGGATTTGTCGCAAGCGGCAAGGGGAGGCATCAAGAGCATTGCGCCCGCCAGTTGCAGGGCTGCGCGGACCCTGTTGGAAGTCTTCATTCTCCCAGCGTAGCATAGAAACGGCGACGGCCGGAGGGTAGTGCCCCTCCAGCCGTCACATGGTATTTCGATCAGATTCCTCCCTCCTTCAGGGAGCGATGGTGTACGTGGCCTCCGTCTTGACCCCCGGGACCGACGGCAAGCTGCCCGGATTGAGCAATCCTTGGATCGAAGGAGGGTTCAGTTTTGCGCCGACCGTGAAACTGTAGCTTCCCGCCTGGAGCGCCTCGGTCAGGTTCAGTTGACTCAAGTCGACGGTGACCTTCGTGCGGACCTCATTCACCAATTGGCCGTCGTCGTCGACGTATTGGACTTCTTCATCGTTGAGTCGGTAGGCCTGTGGGGAGATTTCGGCATTGAACACGGTCACGGCTTCGGCGGTGCCGGGCGCGCGGATCAACTTCAGGCCGACGGAGAGAAAACGGGGAGCCAAGACCTGGCCGATCTTGAACTCCACTTTCTTCGCGGTTCCGACGAGCTCAATGATTTGTTTCGTGACGGGACCGAGCACTTTCGAAATCTCCACCGAGGTCACGTCGAAGCTGGCGTCGACAGACTTTTGATGGGGTCCAGTGACGTTTGAAGTCGAGTTGCGGGTGGCGATCAGGAGTACGGCATTCGAAGGCGCGCTGCAGGCGAGCTGAACTTCCTCGCCCGCGAGGCTGAGGCTCATGCGCTCGTTGATGGTCACGCCCGCAGGAGGCTGGCTGAAATGGACCGCCACTTTCGCCAGGATATTGAAGTCCACTTCGGTGCCTACCGCGACATGATCGGTATGGGAGCAGTCGTAGGGAACTTGGCCATAGACCGGCACGTTGTTGCAGACCTGCCGCGGAACCAGTTGACACTGATGATCATTTTCGGTGTGGCAGACGTTTTGGGTGAAGGTCCGGCAGACTTGGTCGGCGACGGGGTAGCACTGGTGATCCGGTACGGCGGTGCAGACCCGATCAGGGACAGTGCGGCACTCGTTGGTCGTCGTGGTCCGGCAGACCTGATCAGGCACGTTGCCGCAGACCTGCTCCGAAGTGGTTGTGCAGTTTTGGGTGGTCACGTCGTGGCAGACATTCTGATTCTCGCAACGTTGGGTCGTGTAAGGGACACAAGTCCGATTGCCTTGTGCATCGATGTGGCAGGTCTGCTCCTGCGACTGGTGGCAGACGCGCTCATCATGGCACTCGTGACGGGTGACCGGACTGCAAGTCTGGCGGTTCTCGTTGTGACACTCGTGACGGGTGATCGGGGTGCATTGGCGGTGCTCGACGGGGGAGCATTCTTGACGGGAAGTATCGCGACACTCCTGACGGGTGGTATCGCGGCACTCTTGGCGGGTGATCGGAGTGCACTGTTGGCGGGTCTCATCGGCACAGACCTGGCGAAGGGTGTCCGTACACTGCTCCTGGTTTTGGGTGGAGCACTCCTGGCGGTAATCAGTGATCTCATTGCGATAGCAGGTTTGCGGGATGACGTGATCCTCGTAAACCGTATGGGTGGTTTGACCCGCGAGATTGAAATTCTGATCGAGCGGGTTACCGTTGAAAACGAAATCCTGTGCTCCCGCAAACTGGATCGACAAAGTGAAAGTCGCGAGCGCGACTGTAAATAGGCGTTTCATAAAAATCCATTCCCCTGAATTCGTGGAAATATTCCCGGGGGATATTCCTCGAAAATAAAAAAGTTCAGCAGGTGGGACAGCAAGGCGTGTACCAGCAGGCGGCGGTGGTCCTGGTCAGTCAGGGAGAGTTCCTGGTCCCTTCTGGAATTCAGGTGAATTCACCGGCAAAATAGGGAGTTTAGCTCAACTGGGAGCGGGAGGCGAGAGTGGCGACTCGATCGGAAAGCTGTTCAGGAGCGCGGAACTCAAAAGAGGGCCTGGAGTCAAAATGAGCCCGGAATTGGCCAAACCGCCCTCGCATCCCTGAAAAATTCCAGTTACCCTGAGAGGATGTCGAAGGTTTCGGCGCGCCAAAGGAGGGTGCACCAACGATGGTCAGGGAAAGATTGTCCTTGCTGTTCGCGTTTTGTTTGATCGTTTCGGCGGTGGGAGTCCAGTCCTGCGGCCGTGACGAGAATTTGTCGGCCCGAGAGGCCCAGCCTATTCGACGCTCCATAGCTCGGGAGCCCGGTCGCTGAGTTTCGCCCTCTCGGCGTCTCACCAGGAAGCGCGAAGTCCGGCCAGTATGGCCAGAGTACTCGGGCTCGCGACCGTGGCTTGCGCGAAGAGGTGGGCGGCCCAATCGTTGAGTTGAAAGCCGACGAAAATCCGCGCATCGATCAGCTTTGGAGCGATGCTTTTGGGAGAGTTGGCATCAAGCACTCCCGAACCGGTGAACACGGTGGCATTGCTCCCGTCTTTCGCAACGACGGGCCCATTGATACCACTGGTGAGCTTGGATGATCCAATATTCAGATCCTCATTCCAATTCCGCTGCCGGAAGCGGCAAACGACAGAGGTGTCGCGTAGTTGGCCGACAGGTGGGAGTATTGCAGGCCAGAGGAGATAGGGAGCCCCGACCAATGGATCCACGCGTTTCCGGTTTCAGCGGGGATGGCGGCATATTGGCCTTGGAGTCAGGAAGTTGGCGTAGAATTTGAGTTGGGAAGGGTCCAATCCCGCTCCACCGATCTGGATGACGGAAAGCGTGCGCTCCGGGTTCTTTCGAAGGCCCAGGATCCGGGTGGCATCCCGGTTCCCGTTTCGCGCGAGTTGGCGGAGCTCGGGCTTCGAAACCGAAACAAACGCCATTTCCAGGCAAGCGAGGATGGCATTGAGGCCAATGCAGACGGCCATGAGAAAAAGCACAAGCATAGGCCCGCAGAACGAATCAAAAGTTCAGTCGCTTTTCAGGAGCTCGATGGGTTTGATTCGGAACGCTCGGATTGAACTCAGGATTCCCAGGGTGACGACACCCGTCGATAGAAGTGCGAAGAGAGCGCCGAGCTCAGCCGAAACCAGGGGGCTTTCGATGCCGAACCGGGGAGCGAGAACACCGTGGCAAAGCACGAGTGCCCCGATCCATCCGCTCCCACACGCTAAGGTGGCGATCAGCAGGAATTCGGCGGCGACGGAGCGGACTAGTTGGCCTCGAGTGCCCCCCATGACCTTGAGGAGTGCCGCTTCTCGCGCCCGACGTTCGGCGTTTTCAAGCGCGATCAAGGCCATGACCGCCAAACCGGCCAGCAAAGCGAAAGCGGAAAGGAATCGGATTACAGCTTCGATTCGGTTCGCGATCCGAAGGAGGCGAAGGCTGGCTTCTTCGACGTCGATGACGGTCACGGTGGGGAAGTGGCGGACGATCGTTTCCTGCACCCGGCTTTTCAGGGTGGGTGTGCCCGCGCCGGCCAGGGTGCCGATCCAAGTGAAAGGCGCGCCGTCCAAAGCACCAGGTCGCAAAAGGATGAAGAAGTTCGGCTCGAAAGTCGCCCACTTCACTTCCCGTAGACTTCGGATACGGGCCGTGAAGGGGACGCCTTGGATCTCGAAATCTAACCGATCCCCGAGTTTCACCCTCATGCGTTCGGCGAAGTCGGTTTCGACCGAAGCATCGATCTCGGAAGCCACGATGCCGGTAGCAGGGGTTGCTCTGGCTGCGATCGGAAGCACCGGACCACTCCAGAAGGCTCCTTCGCGAATCCGTTCGGTGTCGTAGAGGTTCAATCTTTCGCTCAGATTGAATTCTCGGGAGCGACTCTCGTTATCTGCGTCGCGCGTCGGGATCTCCCCGTTGACGGACATGAGTCGGGTCTTGATGAGTTTGGCCCAGTTCAACCTCCAGTGGATCGAGTCGCCTCCGGCCTTGTCCAGCTCACGGGTCAACTCCGCCTTCTGGTCGTCCCCGACGTCGATCAAGAAGAGCTCTGGCCGTGCGGGATTCGAGATTCCGGACAGTTCGGAAAGCATCCCGATCCGGAGCAGGCTCACGGTCGACAGAAGAAGTACGCCGAGCCCTAGGACCGAAAGAGTGAGCGCTGCCTGTCCGCGAAGGCGAAAGAAGTTCTTAAGGCCGTATCGGATGCTGAAAGGAAGGCGCTGGATGAGTCGAGGCGCACGATCGAGTGCCCGGATCAGAAAGTAGAAACCCCCGTAGAGTAGCGCTCCGATGCAAGCGACGCCCCCAACGATCCGCACTCCATCCGCGACTGAACGGGTTTGCCAGCTCGCTTGAGCGGCGAAATAAACGAAAACCGCGACACCGGCTAAGAGGCCAGCCAAGGTCGGGGTGGGAGAATGCGGCTGTGAGCGGAGAAGCAGTGCGGGGCGGATCGAGGGAAGTTCGACGAGCGAGACCAGGGAGAACAACAGGGTCACTGCCACTCCGCTGAGGAGTCCACTGAGACTCGGTCCCCAGGCGATCCCATTCTGCGGGGGAAGCTCGATTATACCTGAGAGGAGGACGGGGATCAATCGCGAGAGCAAAGCTCCTGCTCCGGTTCCGACCGCCGAGCCGACCAGTCCGAGGCAAAGTGCCTGGAACAGGAACATCCCGAAAACCTGTCCCCGAGTCGCCCCGAAGCAACGAAGAACCGCGATCGAAGGCACGCGGGTTCGGATGTGAGCACGGATCGCGCTCATCACTCCCACCCCCGCCAGCAGAAACACGAGCAAGGTCAGGAGGGAGAGGAACTCATCGAGGCGCTGATAGAAGCTGCGGAGTTGGGAGTTGGATTCCTGATAGGTTCGAACCCGTAAGGTGGTGTCCGCGAGCGAGGTCTCCAAGGATTTTTTCAGTTTTTCCAGTTCACTCGGAGTGGGTTCCGGTGACAGCGCGAAGAGCCGGCGATGCCGGACCCGAGACCCGATTTGAGCCAAGCCGGTCTTGGCTAGGTCACCCTGGTGGATCCAGACTTTTGGACCCAGTGAAAATGCGGCTCCGCCGGGTCCGGGCTCCTTCTTGACCCAGGTGAGCACGGTGAACTCTTGATTTCCGAGCTTGATCCTTTCTCCCCGATCCACTCCCAGCTGCGGCAGGATTTCGGGCTGCACGAAAATTCCGGGATACTTCGAGCCGGTCGTCGGAATCACAAGACGAGCCAGGGGCAGCGGTGGATCGGTTTCGAGGTTCCCATAAAACGGGAAACCGTCGCCGACACTTCGGACTTCGACCAATCGGGTGCGGCCATCCAGCGGATTGGCGGCCATGGAAATGAACTCGAGCACTTCGGTCGTCCGGACCCCGTTGGCCGGCAACGCCGAACGCGCGCGGGTGAGTTCGGCCTGACTCAGGTCGCGCGCCGAAGAGATTTCTAGATCCGCTCCGGCCATCGCCTTGGCTTCCTGATCCATGGCGTGATTGACCTGCGCGGAGAAAAAACCGACTGCACTCTGCGAAGCTACTGCCACGGCGATGCAAAGTCCGGGTACCACGAGCTTGCCGTAGCTTCTCCGTAGCTCGCGGATCGAAAGTCCCAAAAGGCCCGATGCGCTCAAGACGAAACCACCCGTCCATCCTGCATCGCGATGATCCGGTCCGCGCGCTTGGCCATCGCGACGTCATGGGTGACCATCACGATGGTGGCCGAACCTCTCAACCCCAGCAGGACCTCGATCACTTTCGCTCCGTTCTCGGAGTCGAGGTTGCCCGTGGGCTCGTCGGCGAATATCACGCGCGGCTGGGCCACCAATGCCCGGGCGATGGCGACCCGCTGTTGTTCGCCGCCCGAGAGCTGCTTGGGCAAGTGCTCCTTGCGGGACTCCATACCGACCCGCGCTAACCATTCGCGGGCCCGCGGGAACGCGTCGGGTTGACCGGAGAGTTCGAGCGGGAGCGCGACGTTCTCCCAGGCCGTGAGAGTGGGGATCAAATGGTAGGCCTGAAAAATGAATCCCAGATTTCGTCCCCGGAAACGGGTCAAGTCTTCTTCGTTCATTCCGGTCAGATCATTGCCCGCGACTTCCACTCGTCCTTCCGTGGGCGCATCCAGGCCGGCAAGGATCCCGAGCAGGGTCGATTTTCCGCTGCCGGAGGGGCCAAGCAGCGCCACGAACTCACCTTCGCGGATTTCGAGATCCACGCCTCGGAGCACTTCGATCCTCGAGGGCGGATTGCCTTCCAGCCAATAGGTCTTGCCGAGGGCTTGCGTGCGGATCATCGCGATTTCATCCGGAGGAGAGGGAGAAGGAACGCAGCCACCCGCTCGGCGATTTTGCGCTGACCCACTTCGGTGGGGTGGATCCCATCGGCTTGGTTGAGTTGCGGATGAGTCGCGACATCCTGGATGAAGAACGGCAGGAAAGGACTCCGGTGTTTTTTGGCGATCCGGAAGTAGATGGCATCGAACTCCCGTTGGTACTTCGCGCCGAGGTTCGGCGCCGCCTTCATTCCCAGCAAAGCGGTGCGCACTCCCTGGGTTTCGGCCTCGGTGAGGATCCGGTCCAAGTTCTTTTCGACCTCGGGAACCGGGATTCCACGAAGCATGTCGTTCCCGCCGAGCGCGACGATGAGCCAAACCGGTTTCTGCTTGAGGAGCCAAGGAAGCCGCCGCACTCCTCCTCCGGTAGTGTCGCCGCTGCTGCCAGCGTTGATCACCCGGTAATCCAGATTTTCCTGCCGGATCATTTTTTCAATCAAAGAAGGATAAGCCTGTTCCGGGTTTAGGCCATACCCTGCGGTGAGGCTGTCCCCCAAGAAGATCACGGGCAGTAGCAAGTGGATCATGGAGCGCGATTATCCATCAACTTTCGCCAGATGGGCGGGAAAAGTGCGAACAGCAGCATGGTGGGATAACCTGCTGGAAGACGAGGCGCAGCAAAGACGGGTCGGAGCTTCTGGTAAGGCTTGAAAGGTTCGAGGTGATGGGCCGAGTGAAGTCCGAGATTGAAGAGGAAGGCGTTCGGAACCGGATTGGGCGAATCCCAGGAGTGGGCGCCTCCGACGGGTTCGTATCGGCCGGGAGAGGTCTCGCGTCGACGGAGCCCGTAGTGCTCGACGTAGTCGATTGTCGCGAGGAGGAGCCAGGCCGTCCAAGCTTGGAAGACGAAAAATCCCACTGCCAGGAGCCCGCCCGCCCAGCCTAGGGCGATCACGATCCCGATTTGAATGAGGAGGTAGTGGAGGATGCGGTTCCGCCCCAGACCTTTTTTCCTCTCTAGGGCCCAAGCGTGTCTCAAGGCACCGGGAATGGCGCGGAAGTAGTAGGCATACAGGCTCTCGCCCCGTCGGGCGGTCGCTGGATCCTCGGGGGTACCGACGTTCTTGTGATGACCGAACACGTGCTCGACGCGGAAGTGCATCAGCAAGACCATCGCCAAGAGTGAGAGTCCTAGTGCCCGTTCCCAGGGACGCCGCCGATGGATCAATTCATGGGCGACGGTGATGCCGATTCCGCCCGTGATGAATCCCGTCGAGAGCGCGAGACCGTAGGCTTCCCAGTGGGTCAGCCCGGAAGTGACCAGGATGTGGAGCGCGAATAGGAGGACGGCCATTTGAAACGGG
>JAYVNB010000224.1:0-4307 GCA_043759365.1 Bacteriovoracaceae bacterium
ATCGAAGAATCTCGGACTCTGAAAACCCTTCAAACGCTTGGACTGCGACAAGCCTTGGTTTGCCTTCCGTCAGGGTTCCGGTCTTGTCGAGGACCAAAGTATCGACCCTATCGAGCAGCTCCAGGGCCGCGGCGTCGCGAATCAGGACTCCCATTTGCGCCCCCCTCCCCGTCCCGACCATGATGGACATGGGCGTAGCCAATCCAAGTGCGCAGGGACAGGCGATGATTAGAACGGCCACGGAGTTCACGATGGCATAGGCCATCGAGGGCTGGGGGCCCAACACCGCCCAAATAA
Source organism: Bacteriovoracaceae bacterium (assembly GCA_043759365.1). GTDB lineage: Bacteria > Bdellovibrionota > UBA1018 > UBA1018 > UBA1018 > JAYVNB01. The sequence goes on from JAYVNB010000224.1 coordinate 298, forward strand.
TTCCGGTGACTACGGCGGCCACGACAACGGCTGGTACAAAGTAGGACGCGACCCGATCGGCGAGCCGCTGGATGGGAGCACGAGTCCGCTGCGCCTCGGTCACCATCTTCACGATCTGCGAAAGCAAGGTGTCCTTGCCTACGCTGCGGGCTTCTATCACAAGGCTTCCCGACTGATTGGTCGTACCTCCCGTGACAGAATCAGCAGGGTTCTTTTCAACAGGAATCGGCTCCCCCGTCAGCATGGATTCGTCAACGTTGCTTCGGCCGGACAAGACAACTCCGTCGACAGGAACCTGTTCTCCCGGACGGACTCGGATCTTGTCGCCCGTTTTCACCTCGCCCAGGTCGACGTCTTCTTCGGAGCCATCATCTCGTACCGTTCGCGCGGTCTTTGGAGCCAGCTTGAGAAGGGATTTGATCGCGCCGCTGGTTTGACTGCGAGCACGCAGCTCGAGGATCTGGCCTAGCAAAACCAATGTGACGATGACGGCTGCAGCTTCGAAGTACACTCCGACCCGGCCTCCAGACTCGTGAAAAGCCTCAGGGAAAACGCCAGGTGCGAAGGTGGCCAGCACGCTGTAGGCGAAGGCGACGCCAGTTCCTATGGCGATCAAGGTGAACATATTGAGGTTTCGCGTTCGCACTGATGCCCACCCGCGCTCAAAGAGGGGAAACCCGGCCCAAAGTACGACGGGCGATGCCAAGACAAGCTGAATCCAGTTCAAAGCGCTGCCCGCTGAGCCCGAATCAGGCTTGTACCTAAAGACCATCTCACCCATAGCCAAGAGCAGAAGCGGCAAGCTCAGTCCAGCAGCCCACTTGAAACGCCGGGTAAAGTCGATCAGCTCGGGATTGGGGGCCTCGTCCAAGGTGATCTCAAGTGGCTCAAGCGCCATCCCGCAGATCGGGCAATTGCCTGGACCGATCTGTTTGATCTCAAGGTGCATCGGGCAAGTAAAAATCGCGTCCTGAGGGCTGCGCGCCCTGCGTGCGGCTTTGAGGGCTACATCGAGATACTCGGCTGGATTCTTCCGGAACGCCTCAACGCAAGATGAAGAGCAAAAATGGTAAGTTTTGGCTTCGTGGACGAAAGTCTCCGAGTCGGCGGGATCCACATCCATATCGCATACCGGGTCTTTCACGGTTTGCTCGACGGGAAGGGACGCCTGACTACCGCAGCATGAACTCATAAGAACGCTCTCCTTGGGCGCATGACGTCATACCCCCTCCCGGTATTGTATAGACCTAAGTCCCTAAGTTTGCTAGAGGTAATCGAAACCCGTGTCCGAGAACCCTGTTGAAATCGCAAAATTAAATATTACTCGACTTCCCCGTCACAAAAGCGGGGCTTCTATCGTTACTCACTGCAGACGAAGGAAACCGATCGCCATGACCGAGAAGAAGAAGTCCGACTCGAAATGCACCGAAACAGTTGGCCAGGTCTCCCGGAGGGACTTCATGTCTGTGGCGGGTACCGGAAGCGCTGTCCTGGGCGCGAGTCTTGTACTCGGGGGCGCTAAGTCAGCGTGGGCCCAAACGCACGCGGTGGGCAATGCTTCTGGAAAAGCGACCTCTGCCACCGCTGCGGGTCATGCAGCGGTTCCTGCTGGGTGGGCCAACGCATTTCACCCAGCCTCGACCGCGCCCCTCTACGACCCCCGCGAGGCACCCAAGCCTGGCGAAAAAATCCACGAATTCGATATCGAACTGAAAATTTCGGTCCACGAGATCGTGCCTGGGATCAAGATCCATGCATTCACGTACAACGGTACCTACCCGGGCCCTGAGATCCGTGTGCCTGAGGGCGACTGGGTGCTGGTCAACTTCACCAATCGCACGTCTGAGTTCCATACGATCCATTGGCACGGCATCATCCTGGCCAACGAGATGGACGGCGTGCCAAACGGCACCCAGTGGGGAGTCGGTCCGAACCAGACATTCAAGTACCTGTTCCGTGCTCAACCCGCCGGCACCCATTTCTACCACTGCCACAACATGACGAACCTCCACGTGCAGGCCGGCATGTTCGGCTCTCTCATCATCGAACCCAAAGAGGACCTCGTCCAAAGGGTGTTTCCCTACAAGCGCGAGTACACGCTTCTCCTCAGCGAAGTCGACACCGTCATGGTCGAGCGCCAAATGGAGGAGATGCTCCGGATGATGGGGATGATGGAGAAGATGAACGACTCGAAAAAGCTCATGAAGGAGATGAACGGCCGTATGATGGGCTGGTTCATCGACAAGAAGGCTTTCACCGACGCCATCAAGACAGGCTACATCCCGGCCTACGTCTCGTCGCAGACCGGCCGGAACATGATCCCGAACTTCAACTTCTTCATGATCAACGGCAAGTCCTACCCGATGACGGATGAGCTGATGATCCGAACCGGCGAGAACATTCGGGTGAGGCTCGTCGGGGCAGGCGCCGTTCCCCATTACATGCACTTGCACGGGCATGACTTCTGGCACGTTTGCCAGGACGGTACCCCGCTTCAATCCCCGATGCGGCTCAATACCATTCCCATTTACCCGGGGACCACTTCCGACATCATCATCCAAGGCAGCAATCCCGGGATGTGGCACTTCCATGATCACAGCGATCTGGCGACGACGAACAACGGCATCTTCCCGGGCGGAATGATGACGATGCTGATGTACGAGGACGCGGCCGAACATGGCGTCAAAGTTCCTGAAATCGTCCAGGTGAACTCATGAAAACCCTCTCGTTTTTCATTCTCTGCTCCTTTTCACTCGCCGCGACCCATGCTTGGGCTTCACAAGCTCAACCCGTTCCGATTCCCGATGACGAAAGCACTGCTCCCCAGATTGAAATCGACGGAGTGGGAATCGGAACATTCGGTGCGGCCCGTAATGCCGAACGGCCTGTCGCCAGAACAGGCGTCAACTTCAACGACTCCGCTCTTCTCATCGGTGGTTCGCAGAAGCTTTATAACGGTTCGGGAGTAGGGAGTCTTGGGCTCGGTTTTCTGACTCTCGATGAAACCACTCGAGGCGTGGGCGCCCAGTACTTTGTCCATCAGGCGTTCGTCGACTTTCAATCCGAGAAACTCGAGGCGCTTGCCGGTCGCACGGATAACCCGACCGCGCACTTGGTCGATTTTCCCACTTTGCGGGGAGATGACTTGATCACGCTCACCAATCCACTGGACCCTTTTTCGAACGGACGCAATACCGAGGAGCATCGGTATTCAAACGTTGCACAAGTGACCTTCAACCAGTGTCTCAAGTTTTTTGAGAGTGTGCATGCCCAGCACCTGATCTCCAGCGCCGGGATTGGCTCAGAAACTGGCACCAACTCACTTGGCGCCGTTTTTGAGTATCGCGGGGCTCCGGGGATGGAGGCGTTCGAGCAGTTCACGTCCTTGGGCGCGGGGATCGAGCATATCTCGCCTCTGAGTGGCGCAACAGGCGGTTTAGAACAGGTCTTCGCAGGCGGCGTGATGAACCTGAATGAAAGCGTGACGAACCGCTGGGAGCTGCGTGCGCAAGATATCGTGAGTCTGGGCAGTGAACTCAAATCCCTCGCGAGCGTTACGGACTCCTATCAAGCCGATTCAAACACGATCGCAGCGGCAGTTCGCTACCTGCATACTCCGTTCAGCATGGCGGGCTACCAGCTTGGGCTGACGGGTGGCTACAAGACCTACTTCAAGGTTCCGAAGGCTCGCTCCTACGGATTTGCTATCACCGGCGTGAGGAGTCTGGGGCAAGGATTTGAGCTCGTTGCCCAGTACCAAGGGCAGTGGAGAGGCTCGGCGCTTGCCGATGTGCAATCCCCCGGAATCGCTTACGAGCAGGTGGGGGAGATTGGCTTTGTCTTCAGTTTCGCTGCCACGATCAACCAGCATATTGCGCCAAGGCGCACCTTGCTCAACCAAAACCATAGCTACCTTCTCAATTAACCTGCACTGATTGGAGTAGTATCCATGAGTCTCTTTAAATTCAGTTTCGGTTTCGCACTGGTTCTCACTCAGAGCATGGCCTGGG
>JAYVNB010000225.1:0-34122 GCA_043759365.1 Bacteriovoracaceae bacterium
ATCGCGATGGAAGCGTGCAAAGAAGCATTGCAGCGCGACCCAAATTACATTGATGCACGACTCATGTTGGCAGGCCTTCTCTCGAGCTCACGCGAAACCGACTCCGCTTTGGCGGAATACGATCGGATCTTGAAGAAGAATCCAGGTCACGAAGAGGCAGTCATCTATAAGAGCCAGCTTTTGGTTGAGGAAGGCCGAGCCGACGAAGCCGTGAAGGACCTCCATGCCTTCGTGAAGAAATCCGGCGATTCCCCACTGGGTTGGTACTACTTGGGCAAGGCTGAACAGAAGCGTGAAAAGCACCAAGAAGCGATGAAGGCGTTCCAGAAGGCCCTGGATATCCGCCCCGGTTTCTCGCAGGCCGCGCTTGCTCTCGGCTATCTTTACGAGTCCCGCAAACAGAATACCCAAGCGGTGGAAGTCTATCGGGGCCTCTACGATCAGACCCAAGACCTCACTGCGGCCAATCGTCTGGCCACAATCTACCTGAAGGAAGAAAAGTACGGTCTCGCCGTCCCCTACCTGGAAGCGATCGAGCTGACCGACCCCGAGGACATGAATGTTCGTGTAAAATTGGGCCTGATCCAGATGGAACTGAAGGACTATCCGCAGGCAATCACGACCTTCAAGGGTATTCTCCTGAAGAATCCCGAGTCCGACCGCATCCACTATTACCTCGGCAGCCTGTACGAGGAGACCAAGCAGTCGGAATTGGCGATGAAACAACTTCGTAACATCAAACCCGATTCGAAGCTTTTCGGGGATGCCATGCTCCACGTGGCCTATCTCCTCAAGCAGGAGAATCGCGTCGGTGAAGCGAAGGCCCTAATTGCGGAATCGATCACGCAGTCTCCGCGTATTCCCGGCTTCTATCTCTTCCAGGCAAGCCTGGCGGAGGAAGCTAAGAACGTTGAAGTCGCGGTCGGCGTACTTGAGCAAGCTACCAAGATCTTTCCCGAGGACGAGAAGGTCCGTTACTACTTGGGCAGTCTTTACGATCGCCAAGGACACACTGACCGGAGCCTTGAGCAGATGGAAGCGATTCTCCGCCTGAACCCCGAGAACGTCGATGCACTCAATTACGTGGGCTACACTTGGACTGTCCAAGGCGTGCGCCTGAACGATGCAGAAAAGCTCCTCCGCAGAGCCTTGGTGCTCAAACCCAACAACGGCTACATCCAAGACAGCTGGGGTTGGCACCTCTACATGAGGGGCAAGACCAACGAAGCGATCGTCCAGCTTGAGAAAGCAGCCCGGCTCAAGCCCAACGAGTCGACTATTCTGGAGCATCTCGCGGATGCTTACATGAAGTCGAATCTCCGGGAGAAAGCAGCCAAGCGGTACGAGGAAGCGGTGAAGTTCGCCGAAGACGACTCCGCACGCAGGAAGCTCTCGAGCAAGCTCGAAACGGTTCGGGGCGAACTGGCGCATCGCGGGAAACGTGGAACGAATCCCGAACTGACCGAGCGTATGCCCGCTAGCCAAAAGTCGTCGGCCACCTCGGATTGATCCTTCTCCCTTGCCACCTTGGGTAGTCCCACGTTTCGATTGCAACCGGATCCCGGGGCGTGGGAACCTGTTCCCGCATGAGAAGATTCACCATCGGTTGCCCGGGCGTCGTGATTGTTTTATTGGCGGGTGGCTGCGCGACCCTTTCTTCGCAGAAGAAAAGCGATCCGGGCTATTGGTTGACCCGTGCTTGCGAGCCTGGCGAAGGGATCCGCCAGGTCAATGGATCGGTGTGGCTAAAAGCCAACTCCAAGGAAGCTTCAGGTCAATTTCCAGCATCCATCTCAGTGACTGCGCCTTCGACGCTTCAAATGGAGGTGACCAATCTGGTCGGTGGAACCGAAGCCTTGGTCAGGGTGAATCGCGACGAGTACTCGATCGAGATCCCGGGCAAGAAGAAGTCGGCGCCTCAGAGCCAGAAGGGCTACGGAACCTGGGGCGGAATTCCCCTGCGATGGTCAACGGACCTATTCTTGGGGAGAATCCCTTGTCCTCCTGCCGAGAGTTTCAAGACCTTGCGACCCCAACGGATCGGCGAGGAAGGTCTGAAAGTGGAGGTCCCGGAGGGTCTCGGACTCCCGACCGAAAGTTTCGAGTATCACTTTCGGGTTTGGTTGGGCGAAGCCTGGCCGGACTCCCTCGTCTGGACTCGGGGGGGATCGATGCCGGTTCGAGTGGAATTCAAATTCGAAGAGCCCGAGGATTTGACCCGCAGTCCGAGGAAATGGGAAGCGAAGTCCGACCAAGGAGAAGTGAAAGTCCGCTGGCGTGAGCGCAACGTGTCACGTTGACACTGGCGGGTCGGTCGGATAGTTTCACCTCAAATCTTTGGGGGAAATCCGAATCATGGCCACTCCAGTGTCGAAAAAAACCGCGGTCCTCGCGTTCGCAGCGCTCCTTTCCGTTGCCACTTTCTCCGCCTGCACCAAAAAAGGGGGCAACGACCCGGCCAATACCCTGCATTTGGCGACTCCCGAGAAGATTAAGGGAATGGATCCGGTCTTCGCCGATGATCTTTACGCCGGCACTGAAGTTCACCGCGTCTATGAGAGCCTTTATCAATACCACTATTTGAAACGCCCCTATGTCCTGATCCCGAATCTCGCCGAAGCGATGCCTGAAATCAGCTCGGACGGAAAAACATACACTCTCAAACTGAAGAAGGGCGTTTTGTTCCAGGACGACATTTGCTTCAAAGCCTCGAACGGCAAAGGCCGCGAGATGACCGCGGAAGACGTGGTTTACTCTTACAAGCGCCTAGCCGATCCGAAACTAGCGTCGTCGGGTTGGTGGATCTTCGACGGAAAACTCGTCGGTTTGAATGAGTGGCGGGACGCTCAAGGCAAGGCAGCCACCACGGATTACAGCGTACCTATCGAGGGCCTGAAGGCGGTCGATCGTTATACCGTACAGCTCAAACTGATTCAGCGTTCGTCGCAGATCGGTTATGCCCTGGCGATGGCCTTCACTGCGGTTGTTCCCCGTGAAGCGGTTGAGGCTTACGGCAAAGAGTTCCTCAATCACCCGGTGGGTACGGGGCCGTTCCGGATCGATGAATACAACCCGACTTCGAAACTGGTCTACGTGAAGAATCCGACCTACCGCCAGGAGCTTTATCCGTCAGAGGGAGCGCCGGGCGACAAAGAGGCAGGACTCCTGGCTGATGCGGGAAAAGTGTTGCCACTCTCCGACAAAGTGATCGTTTCGATCATTGTCGAAGATCAGCCGCGCTGGCTCAACTTCATGGCCGGGAAACTGGATCGCGCCGCGATCCCGAAGGACAACTTCGACCAAGCCGTGGACAAGGCGCAGAACCTGAAGCCCGAGCTGGCGCAAAAGGGAATCATCCTCTTCAAGGACCCGAGTTTGGATGTCACCCATGAATCCTTCAACATGGCCGATCCGCTCATCGGAAAGAACAAACTCCTCCGGCAGGCTTTGAGCCTGGCTTACAATCCCGCCCCGGCAATCGACCTTTTCTACAACGGCCGCGCCATCGTCGCGCAGGGCCCGATCCCACCGGGTCTGGCGGGTTACGACGAAGCGATGAGGAATCCCTACAAGCAGTTCAGCATCGAAAAAGCTAAAGAGCTGCTCGCCAAAGCGGGTTTTCCCGGTGGAAAAGGCCTGCCTCCCATCGAGTATGCGACGACCTCCTCTAGTACCTCGCGCCAAATGAACGAATACCTGCAGAAGCAATTCGAATCCATTGGCGTCACCCTGAAAATGAATACCTATTCATGGCCGGAGTTCCAGGCGGCGATCAAGAACAAGAAAGGTCAGATGTGGGGCTTTGCTTGGGGCGCCGATTATCCGGATGCCGAGAACTTCCTGCAGCTTTTCTATTCGAAGAACGGCTCGCCGGGTCCGAACGACGCCAATTATTCGAACCCCGAGTTCGATAGGCTCTATGAGAAATCCCTGACCCTCCAGGACGCTCCCGAGCGCACTGCGATCTACAAACAGATGGTCAAACTCGTCGTCGAAGACTGCCCTTGGATCTTCGGAGTGCACCGCCTGAGCTACAGCCTGGGCAACAAGTGGCTGAAGAACTACAAATACCACGAGTTCGAGAACTCGGCGTTCAAGTACCTTCGTGTCGATCCTGCTCTGAAGCAGTGATCTGAACCCAGAATCAACGGGCCGCACCCAAGATGTTCATTTACGTCATCCGGAAGTTGGTGAGCACGATCCCGATCATTTTCGGGATCGCGCTCATCATATTCGTCCTCTTCAACATGGTCGGCGGGGACCCGACGTACATGATGTTGGGCAAGCATGCCACTGCCGAGCAGGTATCGAACCTTCGGCATGAATACGGCTTCGACCAACCTCAGTTCGTTCAGTTCCTCCACTACCTCAAGCAGATCGTCACATTCGATTACGGTCGCAGTTACGCGACCAAACAGCAGATCGGAACGATGATCATGGCGGGGATCGGCCCTTCCTTGAGTCTGGCGATCCCGGCGTTCTTCCTGACGACTTCGCTGGCGATTTCGATCGCGCTCTTGGTGGCCTACTACCGGGGCCGTTGGGTCGACAAGCTCGTGGTCATCCTCTGCGTATTTGGAATGAGCATGCCGAGCCTGGCCTATATTCTCTTCGGCCAATACTTCTTCGCCTACAAGTTCGGGATGTTTCCGATTTCTGGATACGAAACCGACTTCGCCGAACGTTGGCAGTACGTTTTACTGCCCATCATCATCTGGGTGATGGTGAGTCTCGGCTACGATGTCCGGTTTTTCCGGACGGCGGTCTTGGATGAGACTGGTCAGGATTACGTTCGGACCGCGCGCGCCAAGGGATTGGATGAGAAGAGGATATTCTTCAAACACGTTCTTAAGAACAGCATGGTTCCCATCGTCACGAACGTGGTGATCGAGATCCCGCTCCTGATCCTGGGAAGCTTCCTCCTGGAGAGCTTTTTCGGGATTCCTGGCCTGGGTAACATCACGATCGATGCGATCCACAACAGCGACTTCCCGGTGATCAAAGCCATGGCCACCCTCCAGGCCCTCCTGTTCATTTTTGGCAACCTGGCGACCGACGTGATCTACACACTGGTGGATCCAAGGGTGACATTCAAATGAGCAGTCAAAAGCCCACGACTCCTTCCGGGGTCCCCTTAACGGCAGCCGAGCAGAACCTGATCGTTCCCAAGGGACGCAGTCTTTGGGCCGATGCCATCAAACGCCTCAAGCGGGATCGCGCGGCGATGATCTGTCTCGGAATCATCGCCTTCTACGCGCTCCTGGCGATCGCAGCTCGGGTCGGTCTTTTGGCTTCTCCTTGGGACCAGGTCGTGGGAGGCGCCTACGATCCTCCTTCCAGCGGCTCGATCCCGCAAATGCTCGGGACCGATATTTTCGGTCGGAGCGTTTTATACAAAGTGATCCACGGAACCCGGATCGCCATGAGCGTCGGTCTCGTGGCGACCCTGATCAGTATTCCGATCGGTGTGTTCATGGGCGCGGTGGCAGGTTATTTCGGCGGCTGGGTGGATGAAGTGGTCGTCTGGTTCTACACGACTCTCTCGGCGATCCCGGGCATCATGCTCTTGATCGCGATCACGTTCGTCCTCGGCAAGGGACTGACCTCGATCTACATCGCGTTAGGGGTGACTTCCTGGATCGGCTTGGCCCGAGTGATCCGAGGGGAGTTCATCAAGCACAAATCACGGGATTACGTGGTCGCGGCGAACAGCCTGGGAGCGAGCCACTTCTCGAGAATCTTCCGTCACATCTTGCCGAACGTGTCGCATTTCGTCATCATCAGCCTCTCCGTCGAGTTCATGGGCGCGATCAAGGCGGAAGTGATCCTATCGTTCCTGGGGTTGGGCGTTCAGGGTCAACCCAGTTGGGGCGTAATGATCGACGACGCGAAGCTCGAGCTCGCGCGCGGAGTGTGGTGGCAGTTGGCGGGAGCGACGACCGCCATGTTCTTCGTAGTTTTGGCCTTCAACATCCTGGGTGACTCGCTTCGCGATGCCCTGGATCCCAAAATCAAGTAGCGAATCAGGCGGGGAACTTCGTATGGCGAACGATTTCGAAAAGATTCTGGAGGTCAAAAACCTCTGTACTGCGTTCTTCACCGAGGAAGGCGAAGTCCGTGCGGTCGACGACGTGAGCTTCAACGTCTACAAAGGCAAGACGCTCGGGATCGTAGGTGAGTCAGGTTGCGGAAAAAGCGTGACGAGTCTTTCGATCATGCGCCTCATCCCGAACCCTCCTGGCCGAATCACTTCCGGGCAGATCCTTTACCAGGGGAAAGACCTGACGAAGCTCCCCCTCTCCGAAATGCGCGCGATCCGTGGCAACGAGATCTCGATGATCTTCCAAGAGCCGATGACGTCCTTGAACCCCGTGTTCACGATCGGAAACCAGATCTGCGAGGCGATCACCCTCCATCAGGACTTGTCGCGTTCCGCCACCCGGGACAAGGCCATCGAGATGCTCAAGCTTGTGGGCATCCCTTCGCCCGAAAAGCGAATCGACGATTACCCCCACCAGCTTTCGGGCGGCATGCGCCAAAGAGTGATGATCGCGATGGCCCTCTCCTGCAACCCCCACATCCTGATCGCCGACGAACCCACCACTGCGCTCGATGTGACGATCCAGGCTCAAATCCTGGACCTCCTCAGGGATCTGCAGCAGAAGGTGGGCTTGGCCTTGATCCTGATCACCCACGATCTTGGGGTGGTGGCCGAGGTCGCCGACGAAGTGGTGGTGATGTACGCGGGGCGTGTGGCGGAGCAGGGCAAGGTCGGGGAGATCTTCGCCAATCCGAAGCATCCCTACACCAAAGGACTCCTCAATAGCATTCCCACCTTGTCCAAGGATGCCACTGGTAAAGTGCAGAAGAAGCGCCTGGAAACGATCCCCGGGATCGTCCCGAGCCTCCTTCACTTGCCGAAAGGGTGTCGATTCCAAGAGCGATGCTCCTATGTGATCGATGCTTGCCGGGGCGAGGAGCCTTCCCTTCGAACCATCGTGACCGACCCGGAGATGCCGCACGCCATTCGCTGCATCAGGGATATCTGAGGTGAATGAGATGACCGCTGAGAACCCCGGCAACAACGACGTCCTGATCTCGGTTCGGAACTTAGTGAAGCGGTTTCCGATCAAAGGAGGTCTTCTGCAGCGCGAAGTTGCGAGCGTGAAAGCGGTTTCGGATGTCTCCTTCGACATCCGGCGCGGCGAAACCTTGGGTCTGGTTGGCGAATCGGGATGCGGCAAGTCCACCTTGGGCCGTGCGATCCTCCGCTTGATCGAACCCACCAGCGGCCAGGTCTTTTTCAAGGGACAAGACATCACGAAACTCGGCGCAACCGAGATGCGGAAACTCCGCCGCAACATGCAGATCATTTTTCAGGATCCTTACGCCTCGCTCAATCCGAGGATGACGGTCGAGGACATCCTCGGAGAACCGCTGGATATCCACCATATGTGTGAGAGCAAGGAGCATCGCCGCAAGCGGATCGTCGAGCTCCTGGATCTTTGCGGACTCCGCCGCGAAGCGATTGCCCGTTATCCGCACGAGTTCTCGGGGGGGCAGCGCCAGCGGATCTGCATAGCCCGCGCGCTCGCCGTCAACCCTGAGTTCATCGTTTGTGATGAGCCGGTCTCCGCATTGGATGTTTCCATCCAAGCTCAGATCGTCAACCTGATGCAGGACCTTCAGAAGGATCTCGGCTTGACCTACCTGTTCATCGCCCATGATCTGAAGGTCGTGGAGCACATCTCGAACCGCGTAGCGGTCATGTATTTGGGCAAGATCGCGGAGATCGCGGACGCGGAAGAGCTCTACGCGGATCCAAAGCACCCTTATACGCGGGCGCTCTTATCGGCGATTCCGGTGCCCGATCCGAACCACAAGAAAGAGCGGATCATCCTTCGTGGAGACGTCCCTTCGCCGATCAGCCCTCCGAGGGGTTGTTATTTCCATCCTCGTTGCCCGATCGCTCAGGACAATTGTCGTATCGATCCCCCGAAGCTGCGAGATCTCCGCCATGCGGGCGGAAATCAGCATGAAGCGTCCTGTCATTACGCCAAATAACTGCCGCTTTATCGAGTCGGAACGCTGATTTCGTGCAGGGCTGAAGTGGAAACAGGTCTTTCCTCCGTAAAATCCTCAACATAAGACGCCATTATTCCGAAAAATCATCGAGGGGTTGCGTGGATGCGCGCGACCCCGCCTTGAAAACGTTCGGAGAACCATGGATTTCAGTCGGAAGAAATTATCAGAGGCAACGAATCCGAGTCTCCGGACCTGTCCGGTGGAATCGGTTTCGCCTTATGCGCTGATGCTCGCTCCGGTCTATGTTCATATGCGTGCGAACGGAAAATATGTCGCGGTGAAGGCGCCGCTCGACTTCTTCTCTCCAGCTGAGCTGGAGCGATGGAGGCCGTTCGGCGAGTTCCATTTTCCGGATTTCGTGGACTCCTCTCTTAAGTTCCGCGAAGCTGGTCGCAAAGTGAAGGCGATTTTGACCTGGGAGCTGGAGGTGCCTTACTCGAAGTCGCTTCCCCCCGCGCCCTATGAGATTTCGGACGCGATCCTGAGGACCATTGGTCCGCTTTGGTCCTCGAGCATGGCTGTTGAACCATTTTTCGTCACGGTCCTCGTCAATGAGATCTGCGACCTTTTTCCAGGGACTCTCCTCGAGAAGGCGCGCGACCTCGACGTCGCTCGATTCGAGCGGGCTTTGTTTCGTTCGAGTTGGGCGGTGTTCCTGGCTCTCCACTTGGGTCATCATGATCTCGCTTTCCTCAACCAGATCCGCATCAAGGTATTCGGCGCGACCCTGGCAGGTCGCACGTGCGCTTTTGGTTCGCCAGAAATGCAGGAGCTAACGGAGCTTGTCGAGCAGACGCTTCGAGCGGAAGGAGAGATCCGGGCACTTGCCAGCGAGGAGCTTCGAACCGTCGCTAGCCGGGCCTCCCGCAAGATCCTGTCCCGACTCGAAAGGGTGAAGAACGAGCTGACCGCCCCAGGCTTTGAAGCACCCACGATTTACGGCCCGCGGGGATTCCTGGATGGGTGAACTGGGAAATAGCGTGAAAGACGCCCGCAACTTAGCCAGTTTTGGGGTTGCCGGACTGCTTGCCGGATCGGCAAAGATCTTTTACGAAAACGTTTTCTCGAGCAGACACCTCGGGCGAGTTTCTGATCTTCTTGCGGCGCGCCTTCGCGAGTCCGGCATCGACGAGTTGGCCCTGAGGACGCTGCTCCTGCACGGCATTTTCGAGTCCTGCCAGGCAGCACCCGGGGGAACGCAGCCGATACTTTTGGAGTGCGGGCTCGATGAGTCTAACTTGGCCCTCAGCCTCTCCTTTAACCGCCCGGGAGGAGTGACGGAAGCTGATTTGAAGCTCTGGGTCGAAAGGGCGCGCGGGGAACCGGGTCCAGTCGAAATCCAGGACGGTATCACCGTGGACCATCGTTTGGTCGCCTGGATCCGACAGTGGTCAAGGCTTGCGACAGTCGTGATCGTTCGTGGCCAGGCGGATCGAGGAAAAATGGAGATCGCAGCCGTGATCCCATCGAAGTCGGTTCTGGGGCAGCCGGGCACCATCGAGATGGTCTGGATTGGTACGTCGTCCGAAGTTGCTCCAGAAGTAGCGAGCTATACCGAATTAGGGGACCTGGACTATTCCCAGCTCCTCGCCTCGGACTCACCTAAGCGGATGATGGCGGCATCCCCGACGGGTGAGTTCTTCGTAAAGTCTTTGCAGCCCGAGTCCTCCGATGTTCCCGAGGGTGTGACCCGAGTCGCAGGAGCGGGGGATCCCAAAGGCGCGTCCGATCCCGGCTCTGAAGTCATCCGGGTCAAGGGCTCAGGTGCCCACGCAGCCGATGTACCCGGGTATGGGGCAGGAGCTCCTCAAGGGAAAGCGAAGGACGGAATTGATGAGGTTTCGGCCTCCCATCCGGCGGTCCGCCGGTACATTGAGAAAATCGCCGAGTTGCAGGCTCGTATTCAGGATCTCGAAGCGGCGGAAGATTCATCGCTCGAAGCGGCGGTGCTGAAAGAGTCGAAACGCTTAGAGTCGGGAGTTGTTGCAGCTCCATTGACTGGCGCTGCCTCAAGCAGCGAGTCCCGCGAAACCGGGGAAGTTGAAGTTGAAAGCCGCATTCAAAAAGTGCTGCGAAAGGTTTGGCCTTTTCGGCGACGTTCGGCCGAGCTGCCTGTTCCAAGTGATGTCTCGCCGGCGCTCGAGGCAAAGGCGATCCCATCGTCCCGGAGCGAGCCGCCGGTGGGCACCGTCCCGCAGGGGGCGGACAAAACCGATCTCGCAGCCCATACCCTTCTCAGCGAAATCGAGTCGGGCGGACTGAGCGATGCGATTTCGCGATTTGAGAAGGAGGCTGCCACTGTGAAGGCTGAGCTGGGCAACTCCAAGGCCCAGAAGGTCCTGGATGGGATGATGGCTGAACTCTTGGGTGAGAAAGCGCGCCTCAACGAAATGGCCAAACAAGTCTCCTCGGCTATTCGCCAAAAAGATCTGGAGATGCGTCAGAGGGAAGCCCAGTTTCGAAATAAGGAAACGGCTTTCCTTGCCGACTCCCGAAATCAGGAGCGGGTGCTCCGGCACAAGGATTACTCGATGGGGCGGATGAAAGAGATGTTGGCCAAGAGCAACATCGCCATTGAGCGCCTGAAGGCTCTCAATTCAGGCGGAGCGGCAAGTACGTCCAAGCCCAAGGCCGGAGTGAGCGCAGCTGAAGTCTCGGCCCTGAAGCTCGGTCTCGAGAGGGCTCAGCGGCAAGTCGAGGAAATGAAGAAGTCCAAGGAACAGATCGCTGAACGGCTCGCCGACCTCCAGAAAAACCGGGAGTCCAACGTCTCCAGTGTCGGCGAATTGAAAACCCGCCTCGATGCCTCGATGAAGATGCTGACCTTGGGAAAAAAGCAGTCGGATCGCCTCACGGCACAAGTGGAGACGATGCGCCGCGAGGAAGCCCGTTTAAAGAGTCAGCTCAACAAGACCTTGTCGGAGCTCACGGTCTTGAAGACAAAATCGGGCGCCAAGCCCCCTCAGGCGGCCTAGGGGCTTTTAAGGAGCCTGTCGAGTGTGGCGAATCGACGCCCAATCCAGCGATGGGGGACGGATGCCCATCTCAGGGCTTGGCTTGCCGAACGGTAAGCGCAGTGACCCGCGCGACAGGCCGAGATGAAATCACTCTGCCGCACCAAAGTAACGGTTCCATCGAATCGCAGTTGAGAGGTCTTTGCACTTCGGGGCAGGAGTGGTTCGACATCGATCCCTTTTTCCCGTACGGCTCGAAAGAGCTTCCGGGCGATTCGGCCGTTGGGGCAATCGCAGAACTCGCCGATTCTCGCGGAATCCTTTTCGATCACGTGCACGCTACGATCGATGGCCTCCATCCAGCAGAACAGAAGGTGGAAGTCCTGTCCGAAAACGAAAGGGAGGGGGCAGGCAAGCTGCTCGCGCAAAGGGCTCGGGGTTTCGAGGTATCCTCTCCCGGCGACCCGGTTGATTTCGGAGATCGCGGCTTCAGGTCGCGAGACATGTTCGATGACATGACTCACATAGATGAAATCGAAACGGGGCTTGGAATCGTAAGGAATCGACTCCAGATCCCCTGCTCTGAATTCCACGTTCTTGCCCAAATTGAGGCTGGCCGCCCGTTGGGTATTGTCATCGGGAAACTTGTCCACGGCATGAGTCACGCCCGAATAAGGGTCATGACCCCCGCCGATCTCGAGGACCCGGTGCGCGAAATAAGGTCGTTGAGTGATTCCCAGGCGTTTCATGGCGGCGAGGTCGGAACTTACTGGATAGTGTCTGGAAAGACAAGGAATGGGCGCGCGATCACTTCCTGGATTGTTCCCGCCCAAGGATCGACTTTCGTCGTTGAGGTTCCCTTCGAACAGTCGTAAGTATCGGAGACGGCGCTCGCGTGGTGGAATGGTAGACACGCTGGTCTTAGGAACCAGTGACGCAAGTCGTGGGGGTTCGAGTCCCTCCGCGAGCACCAGCTAAGACTAATACGAAGTCACGGACTCCGAGAAGCAAGATGCTGATCGTAGAGAGAGGGACTCGAAGCGAATTCGCGGCTGCGCTGGACAAGCCAGTGGCTTGTCCAGCGCGGCAAAACAGGCAGGAGGCCTGTTTTAGCGGATGAGGGGGGCCCGCGCAGGGAATATCCTGGAGGGATATTCCCGTAGTGGGTGAGTCCCTCCGCGAGCACCAACTAAGACTAATACGAAGTCACGGACTTCGGCCGGCAAAAGTTGCGACTATTTAGAGAGTTTGACCCAGACATAGCCACGGCTTTTGCTGGCTGAGGTGTCACGGGTCGCCATTCCGCTCAAAAGAGTCTCGTCGCCGACCCAATAGGGCTCGTACCATTGCCGATCGGGATCAAGCACCAGCGCGCGTTTGTTCTTGGAGTCATAAGCCGCCAGTGGCGCGATGTGTCCGACGTTGGCGTCGCCCGTGTATGCCCCTTGAATGAAGTTCAGGATGATGAAGTCGTTGGCTGACTTCTCATTTTCAACCAAGGCTTTGCGCAGCGAAACTAAACTCTCTTTAGAAGTGTTATCGGCGTGGACGACCGTGACTTGGGCATTGGCATACCCGAGGGATTTTACGCTCGTTTCTACGAGTTGTCCGAGCTGGTCGAGGCTCACGCCTCGACCGTGGGGTCCAACTGCGTTTTTCCAGTTTTCACTCTTGGTCAGTTCAAGGAGAGATGTTTGAGTGAGAAGGGGCTCTTCGGAGCCGAGATCCTTGGGTGCTCGAATCGCATTCATGACCATTGTGACGCTGGCTATGGAACAGGCGCTCTCGGTTTGCTGATGAACGTAATAGGGCATCAGGGCCCAAAAGTCGGGGGCCTCATTCATCCTGAAGAACTCGTGCGAATGAGTCAGGCGGGTGGCTGCCGTACCGTATTTGGATTTGGCGTCGGCCGCAAACGCAGGGATTGCAGCGCCCGAGCTGCCCCATGCCGCGAAAATGGAAATGAGGGTGAGCAGGATCGAAGTGGAATTCATCTCTTCAAGACTCGCTTTCTCCGGATCCATGATCGTGGTGGTCATGATTCGGCCCGCTGACGTGATGATCATGGCAACCGTGAAAGGTACTCTCCCTCAAGTCGCCCCGCCCGGCCACACGGAAACTTGAAATCAGCTTCCTGGACTTGGGAGTCGTGCATTTCGGGCAACTGACTTGGTCGATCTCGCTGAAATTTGAGATTTGCTCGAACCGGTGCCGGCATTTTTCGCAAAGAAATTCATAGAGGGCCATGATTGAATCAGATTGTAACACGCCTGTTGAAGCTTGCATTGGTGAGCGCAATTGTGGTTAAAAAAGGGTGTTTTCTCCTTTCTTTACGATCCCGTAGCTCAGATGGATAGAGCAGGTGCCTTCTAAGCATCAGGTCACAGGTTCGAATCCTGTCGGGGTCGCCATTTTTTTCTGGTTCATCCCACCGAAATTAATCGCAGTATTCAAAGGACTCTCTGGGGTCGAGGAACTTTGCGCCGTCTTGTTCTTCGAACTCCCGCTCTTCTTTTCGCTTCAGGCAACTTCTGACCGCTTAAGCTCACCCCTAAAAAAGCAGTTCGCCGACCCAGAGTAGCGGATTCATAACTTGGGTCGTATGGCTGGACTCCCCCTGGTCCGGTCCACCGAGGAGGCGGGTTAGAACTGCCCGTTCCAGAGCTGTATCCGGCTTTTCAATGCCTCGAGGCGATACCCAGCCTCCACGCTGTCCAACTCCGTCGTGATCAAAGCGCCCTCGATCGCCTGCAGTGCGGTAAACGATTTCTTCCCGATGGCAAAGAGCGCCCAAGCGGATTCATAAGCCTCAGTGGTGATTTTCAATCGCACCTGATCGAGCTGCACGGTCTGGGCTTGCAGTTCCCTGAGCTGTCGCATCGAGTGCAACTTGTTCGAGAGTTCGATTCGTTTTGCAGACATTTGGGACTGGATGCGCTCGGACTGTTGCGTGGCCTGGGCTTTACGTACGTTCCTCGCGCCTTGGTCGAAAATCGACCAGTTAAGCGTCAAAGTCGCAGAAACCTGGGCTGGGGTAGCCGGGTAAGCGTCATTTGGGGAGCCGGCATTGACTTGGGTGAGCCCGATGTTCGCATCGACGGTAGGAATCCAATCCAGCGCGTACGACCGACGATCGAGATCGGCGGCGTCCCTCTGATTCGACAGGGCTTGGATGGACGGTTGCCGTTCCAAAGCGTGGTTCCAGTCCTCGGTCTTCTGGTCGGAGGAAGTCGATTCTTGGCCAGGAGTGTGGCTGAGTTGCAAAACGACTTCCGGACCCAAGCCCATCGCGACTTTGAGGTCTTGGTCAATAAGGGACAAGCTCGATTTGAGTTCGATTAGCTGGACGCGAGCCGCCTGGAGATCCGATTCAGCGGCGAGTCGCTCCGAGTCGTCGACCAGCCCAAGACGGGAAACTTCTTTGAGGAGTCGAACAGTGCGCTCCAGGCGATCGATGCGGCGTTCCTGGATCTCGATCTTCTGCCGCGTGTTCAGACGGTCAAAAAAGGTCTGTATCCCGGATTCGAGCAGGCTGAAAATCTGGGAAGAAATGTTCCACTCCGCGGCCAGTTCGTCGGCCTTTCGTGCGGACATGGAGACCCAATTCGACACCTGGATCAGGTGTTCGCTCAGAGTGACCTGGGTCCTCCGCACCGTGATCCCCGGGGACTCGTTGAGAGGCGAACGAGATTCTCCGATGTTCACGTTCAAGGATGGATAATATGCGGTCCGGGCCAGCTGTTCGGCTGCATGCGCATCGATTACACCGGCTCGGAGCTGTGGCAGCCAGTAAGCGCGAATTCGCATGAGTGCCTTTGGAAGTGTCAGCACAGGCTCTTCCTGGGCATGGACGGACCCTGAGAACGAGGTAAGGGCGAGGATGATCCCGGCTATCAAGGCAACCCGCCGTGGTTGGATCACCGATCCCCTCGTCCGAAGAGCCTTTCCCAAAGGATCTTACCGATGCTCTTTCTCTCGGTCACAACGAACGCCTCCGCATTCATTCCGACGATGTAGTGGATGTGCGACGCCAGCGAAGGGTCAAGGCGGGCGGGAGGAGCGATGTCGGCCTTGACCGAGAATCGATCGGTCCCGTTCCTGGTTGAGGCGTCTTCGAGTTGTTCGAAGGCGAGAACCTTTCCCTCGAACTGGCCATAGGTCTGATGAGGATATGCCTCGAGTCGAAAATGGACCGGCTGGCCTTCCTTCAACAGTACGATGTCCTTCGAGTGGATTTGGAGGCGCACGATGTACTTCGCGTTCTCGGGAACGACTTGAACAACCGGTATGGCTGAGGCGACGTAGGAGCCTGGATCCACCAGGAGCTTTGCGACGACTCCATTTACTGGCGATTCGATCCTCTTCGAGGACGAAAATTTTTCCAGTTCGCCGATCGTGAGTTCGATGTTCCTCACCAGCTCCGTTTTGGCTTGGGTGACGAGCTGTTCCTGGGCGTCCAATGAAGCAGCAAGCTGAGCTTCAAGCTTCCCGGTTTCCTCCTCGGTGTTCTCAATATACAATTTGAGGAGTTTCCTTTGCTTCGAAGTGCGCAAGGACTGGAGCTTTTTCTTCAGCAGTGAGAGCCGCCGGCGGGTCGGGCCGAGCTCGCCCTCAAGCTTCTGTCCGGCCCGCTTCTCCTGCTCCTGGAACAGAGTGGCGGAGGCCTGCAGCGCTGAGGTCGCCGTGACCAACGCGGAATCGCGGAATCCTTGGCCGAGGACCTTTGGAAGCTTTATCCCGTTCTCCGGTCGCCCGGCTTTCAGGGACAAGTGCGACTCGAGTCGCCGAAGCTGTTCGGAGGCTTCTTTGAGCTGAGACTCGTCCACGCCGTCGAGCCGGATCGTCGCCAGCAGATCCCCGCGTTTGACGTACTGTCCCGACCGGACGAAGACCCGGTCGAGGATCCCTTCCGAGCGGGTCACTACGTCACGGATCCCGACATCCGTCTCGATTTGTCCCGGACCGTTCACGGTAACGTCCATGTCGACGACGCTAAGGAGGGTAAAGGCAAGCGCGATCGCCGCCGAGAGGATCACCATCGCGAACAGGAAAAATCCAGGAACCGGGGCCTCAATGAAGCTGAGGGCGGCCCAACTGAGGTGACGGTAGGTGTCCGGCAGTACGTCAGCCTCTTTCGCCTCGCTTCGTTGGGTGCCTACTTCCTCCCCAGCATCCGCGGTATCGCCAGGTTGGGAAACGCGTTCTGCAGATTTCATGCAGCCGCGTCCTCTTGATCGTCCGAGCCGAGACCGAAGAGCTCGGAGTAGAGTCCGGGTGTTTGTGCGAGTTGATCATGCGTCCCGAATCCGAGGACTTTGCCATCCCTCATCACTAGGGCGAAGTCGGACATCCTTACTGTCGTGTATCGATGGGCGATGCTGAGAATCGTACGGCCGTTAGCGGCGCTCCTCAGACTCTGAAGCAGGGCCCGTTCAGTGATTCCGTCCAGGGCGGCAGTCGCTTCGTCGAGCATGAGGATAGAAGGCGCGGCATAGAGCATACGCGCGAGGGCGATCCGCTGTTTTTCCCCGCCCGAAAGCCCGAGCCCACCATGTGTCAGGAAGTAGTCGTAACCTGACGCTTTCTTTTGAATGAAGTCGTGGGCCTCCGCGAGCTTCGCCGACTCGACAGCTTTCTGGACATTGACGACCGGATGGCCGAACCCGATGTTTTCCATCACCGATCCGTGGAACAAGCATGTTTCCTGGAGGATGATGCCGATTTGGCTTCTCAACCATTGCACGTCATATTCCCGATAGTCTCTTCCATCGATGAGAATCTGGCCTTGGGTCGGTTCGTGGAGGCGGGTAATGAGGTTCGCAATGGTCGACTTCCCGGAGCCGCTGGGACCGACCACTGCCACGTTCTGGCCAGCTTCGATCTTGAACGACACGTCCCTCAATACCCAGTTGGACGAATCGCCCCCGTACCGGAACCAGACGTTCTGGAACTCTATTTCGCCGCGTAGTTTGCGCTTGCGGATCCCCGCGCCGGGAGTCCGGCTGCGCATCGTTTCCGAAGGAGCCAGGAAGACGTCATTGAGCCGCCCGATCACCGCTTTCAGCTCCTGCAGCGACGACCAGGAACTCGCCAGTCCGTGGAAGGGTCCGAAGACGTTGTTCACGAGCAATGACAGCGAGAGGACTTGGCCTGGGCTCATTTTACCTTTGATCGCGAGGTGGGCTCCCAGGCCCATGAGCAGAAATCGGCCGGACTGATCGATTACCTGGATGATCGCTCCCAACAGGTTGGACGTCTTTTGACTCTCATATCTCGCTTTAAGGGTGGTAACCGCTGCTTCCTCGTAGCGCCACCGTGCCGCTACCTCGGCGCTCATGCTCTTGATCAAAGCCATGCCTTTGAGCATGTCGGTGATGTAGCTTTCCTCGTGGGCGCGTGCGTTGAAAGCCGCGAGATAAGAGTTCACCAGCCGCTTCGAGAAGAGCATCGATACCGCCAAGAGGAGCGGGGCGGTCAGCATCGTGGCCAGGGCCACGGTCGGGCTGTAGAGGACTAGCACAATGGCGTAGAAAAACAGTGTGATCAAGTCCAGCAGGGTCCCGACCAGCGTGTCCGTGACGAACTTGCGCAAGCGCTCCATCTCGGAGAGGCGCCGCGTGAAGTCGCCGACGTGCCGGCTGGCAAAATAGGCGTAGGGCAAGGTGAACACTTTGCGGAAGAAGGCGCTGCCCGCCCGGAAGTCGAACTTCGCTGATAGCCATCCAAGGTAATAGGATCTCACGTAACCCATCAGCGCCTGGGAGAAGGTGATGCAGACCGCCCCACCTAAAAGTGCCACGAGAAGGTTGTCGTCCTTCTTGCCGAGCACTTCGTCGATGATTATCTGCATCAGCAGCGGTGGGAAAATCGCAAGCACCACCATCATCGCGGATGACACCCCGACGAGGAGGATTTCCTTACGAAACCCGGTGAAAAGTTCGAGATAATGGCGATATGGAGTGCTCGGCGAACGGATCGAATAGAAGCTCTCAGTGGGCTTCATGAGCAGGGCCACCCGTTCGTATCCCTCTTCGAACTCCTCAAGGGGGATGTTTCGAATCCCCAAACTCGGGTCACCGACAACCACGAACTTGTCGGCCACATGGTACACCACCATGTAATGGTAACGGCGCAATATGATGATCGGCAGCAAATCGGACTCTACGGTTCGGATGTCCTCCAAACCAACAGCGTGGCAGACGAAGCCGTTCCTCTCGCATGCTTTAGCCAAGTCGAAAAGTGACGTTCCCTCGCGATCCGTCTGGACCTGGGAGCGCCAGTACTGAATGCTGACCTCGTTTCCGAACCACTTTGAAACCATGGCCAAGCAGGCGGGTCCGCAATCCATCTGGTCGTTCTGGGGCACAAACGGGTACTTCGAGGGGCTCTTGCGCCCGACCCCCGGCAATCCGGCGAAGAGGTGGGAAAGGGACTCGATTTCCTCCTGGTCCTCTCCCTCTTCATCATTCGCTTTCGCGGCCGTAGTCTTGAGCACCCACGCGCTGTATTTGGCAAAGTCGTCGGGGAGTGATTCGTCGATCGATTGCAGACTCGCGCGAGAGATCTTCCAGATCGACGTTCCGCTCAAAGAGCGGAATGAATAGGGAGCGAGTGCCCCGGAGAATCCCTCCTTCCAAAGTTGCCAGGAACGGAAGGGAACCTGCCAAAGAGGATTTAGCTTTCCAGACTTTTTGTCCTTGCAGTAGGCGTGAATCGCTCCCGAGGCGACCAGGAAGGTGAACTTGACGGCTTCCTTCTGGTGGACGATCCACGACTGAGGAGTCAGCTGCTCCTCCTGAATGGAGCCTAGAAGTTCGAGGCGAAAGGCTTTGGAACAGCCAATTTCCTCAAGGTCCTTGGCCAGTTGCCGAATGACCGGATTCTCGGTGATTCCCAGGAGGTATGGCAGGGCATTTTTACGGCCATCCAGCAGCGCCTTCAATACTTGCAGGGGGATTCTCAGGACCTGGGCTTGGTGCGTGGGAATGGCGGAATATTGGTAGGGTTTTCCGCGGAGCACGCTGTAAAGGTTCAGGGATCGACAAGAACTCACTACTCCGGAGATCTCGCTGGTGCCACTCGGCCCCTTGGAATGCAGGAGGAGCTCTCCGGCGAGCACGATCCAAAGCTCGGCCGGTCGGTCGCCTTCGTGGGCGATGGCATGCTTGCCATCCCCCAGATGCACTTCGATACCGGGTGCGTCGTTCAACCAGCGGATGATCCCCTCGGAAGTGTCGAAGAAGTAGCACAAAATGGACCGCTCGCGCAGTGCGGATACGACTTCGGGGTCCAATTCTGGAAACACAGAGAACATAGTATTCTCGCATCGGCTGGGATCGCGTTCGCCTTGAAATTTAGCACTGGGATGAGCCAGATCGCCTCGAACTTCGGACCGGTTGCGTCCCCTCGCGGAGCCGGCAAGTCTTTGACGACTTCGTAGGAGGCGACTGCCGTAAGGCACGATCAGACCGTGTCTCGAGGGTGGGGCCTAGTTTGAATTCGAAACCCAGTCGGGCATTCGAAGGTTATCTGTTCGTTACGATCCAATCCGACAAAATCATGGCTGGGGCTGGTGAGCACGGCATAAGCCAATTGCCGGTTTACGGCTGGACGGCACATAGTTAAGATTTAAAATATGAATCGGAAAGCCGGAAAGCACGACTTCGTGAGCTGTTTGATGGTGACACGTGGAACGGCGCAGCGCTTCACCATGATCAAGCGAGCGATCGTCCAATACGTTGCTCAAGTGCATGAAAACAGGGAGCTCGTGATCGTGGTGGACCACCCACCCAAGCGCGACCTAAAACGGCTGATTCGACACATCCAAGATTTGAGCAGGTCAGACGTACGATTGGTCGTACCCCCCGCAGGGAAGTACCTTACGCTCGGCGCCTTGAGAAACCTCAGCATCGATAAGGCACGCGGAAAGATAATTTGTCAGTGGGACGACGACGATTTCCACCATCCCGAGCGCGTCAGCACCCAATTGAAGGTCCTTCTCGAAAAGGGAAAAGGTGGAGTCTACCTCCAAGATGTCCTTCATTTTTGCACCGAGACCAAAGTCCTCTATTGGGCGGAGTGGGGGAGAACGAACATCGGTTGCCATCCCGCGACTCTATTGGCGTATTCGCATCCAAAAGTTCGATATCCCACGCGCGGGCCGCTTGCCAAGCGAGGCGAGGATTGCACCTTTCTCCTGAAGATGGCCAAGCATGCGGGGTTGTATGGGCTCGCAGGACAGCCTCACCTGTATGTGTACGTATTTCACGGCACCAATACCTGGACGACGGATCACTACTGGGAGCAATTCCGGTTGGCGCGTCCGGTGCGGCTGACGTCGAGAGGCAAACGCGATCTGCGATCTCAATTGTCCGCGGCCGGGCTCAACCTAGCCGGCATGAAGATGGTGACCGAGCCCGGAAGGTGCCCTTGCTTGATATTGGGGTCGGCAAAAGGAAACCTGCAGAAACTGGTTTCATTGGGAACATGAAGAACGCGACGCGGCCCCTTGAGTCCTTTCACCGCGAGTCGTTACTTTCGATTCCATTGGTCAGGCAAATGCTCGCCGATCCCCACGTTCAAATGGTGCCTCGCCGGATCGACCATGATTGGTTCGTCGACGGGGTCATCCCGTATCGAACGAGTGGCTTTAACCCTTCCCGCCACTCCGTCTATTTCGCCGCAAACTCCCCGCTGTGCCGCTGGCTGGAGGATCCTACGGGATCCGCCCGGGATTTGAACGAGGCGGATCGCCTGGTGGATGAAGTCCTGATTTCAGTCCATGATTACCTCCATTGCTGGGCCTACGGGGCGATTCACGAAATATTTCCCAAGTTGGGAATGGGACACTCGGACATTCGGCCGCACAATGTCGAAGACCTCGTGTTCGCGCACCTTTTGAGCGAAGCGGTCGCCACTGTCGGACTTGATTACTGGTTTCTGAGCGCCGTTGACCTGAATGAAGTTTGTCCGATTGGAACTACAAGAACCATGTTCGCCGTGGGATACCGAGAAGCCGACAGGGCGGAATTCCGGCGGTTCAATCCGGAGTTCAACGCGCAGCACGAGGGGTTCTTCGGGGACGTGTCGCGCTTCTATTGCAGCGGCGAAATTCAGGGCTTCGGTGTTCGCGACTTGGCGAAGAGTCCCAAGCTTCTGGCCTGGCTGAACCATGAGCTCAAGTATGGCGAGAACCAGCGGAGAATCACACGGTTGTGGTTCGCGCATCTCTCACAAGGGACAGTCAAGTACTCCGATCGCGACCTGGTTGCTCCCGTGAGCGTCCGTGCAGGGTGGAAGGCACGCTTGATCGAGTCCTTGGGCGCGCTGTTGTGGCGAAAGGTGAAACTAGGTGAACTTCTCCCCTTCCGTGGCCCCGGATCGGGTGTCGAGGTTTGGCAGACGCGACCCAACCTTGCCCCGGACTTCCGATTCGTCAATTTGAATGCGCTTTCTCCGGACTGGCTAGTGTCGCATCCCAGAGCCCGGCTGACGCCCGGGAGCTTTCAGTATCTGTGTTACCAATATCTCAGCCAATTTGATCGGAACACGGTGTCTAAGCCCGCATTGAGGAGGTTACGTGCGATCACCGACGGGCGGGACTTGAAAGAATTGATCCTCCTGTTGAAGGGTGCCAAACGCGTCTCCTCCGACGAATCGGCGCCTCAGGACCTGCTGATGATGAACTAGCACCCTTCGGTTATACTCGCTTCCTTCGTGCACGAGTGCCCTTGTAGGTCTTGTAGGGAGCATCGCTTGGGACAACGAGGGCATCACGTTTGCGTTCCACATGCACGAAGGGCGATTCGGCATTCCACCAGCCATTGACGGTCAGGCGTTTTCCTTGGGCATTGGGAAGCACTTTGGCCACGAAATGCACACTATGTCTTGAGACGTTGAACAGGTGCAAAGTATTGAAGTCCGGGCGAATCATATCACCCGTAGGTACCCAATATAGGCCGCCCCCCCAGCTCGGGTCCCATCCAGGAGCGGTCAAATGCCAGACGAACGCGACGCTGCGCTGGCCGGAAGCGTCGTCGTGCGGAAACGATAGGTCACCGGGCATGTATTGGCTCGCGGATATCGAAGGAGGGCCGCCACAATCGCTTCCCGTCAGCGCCTCGGCCCATCGCCTCGTGGCCGCCGACCCGAATATGAGGGAAGCGGTCAGGAGCTCCGGCGAAAAATCCTCGCGCTGGTAAATGTTGTGGTGATGGAAATGGAATTGAGTCGCCATACTTTCATGAACTTTCCAGGTCCGCGCTTCATGCAGTGAGCGATGCAAACATTCAGCGAAAGCAGGATCAAATGCGTCCTTGATCGATACGAGGTCCCCGTCCCGAAGCGAGGAAGCGATCGCCTTAAGTGCCTCCCGGTCATTGAGGACCGCGGGATTCAGATAGCGTTCCAAGGAAAACTGACCGCCTGGGAAGCACCTGGTAGACATCTCTGGAAGATTGGATTTCACGTGGACTACCCGGTCGGCAGTCAGAAACAGTCTCTGCCAGAGCAGCGGATGGGTCGGCGTGGACAGGCATTGAATGAGCAGAGTCGCCGCGCGCTGGACCAGGCCGACGGCTTGGACTTCAGCCACACTGTGCAAAATCCATCGATCGGCGACTGTCTTGGACAGGACTCCCGGAAAACAGAGGAGAGCCGAAGCGATGGTATCCGGAAGTCCTGGGGGAATCATCGGCCCGATGATGATCTCGTGGGGACTTGGCGCGGATACCAGAAGCAAAAATGCGTCGCACTTCGAAGCGGCCTCATGAAGCTCACGCAATCGCGGAAAGGTCATGTCCTCGAAGGCGGAGACTAAAAAGGAGCGACCACGCAGCTGCGCCAGGAATCGCGCCGAGGGCAGACGAGCCGAACCCCCCTTGGCGCCCGCTCGTCGATCCCGAATCTCGGACGACTCGAAAAGCAGGGCTTTCGACCGCCTTGTCGAACATACCCGCGGGAGGAAGGCCGCGCCCGAGACAGCGACGTCTGAACCCGCCCTCTCCAAAGCCCCATGAAGTGCGTGGGCCGCGGGGGAGTCTCCGATTATGAGGACTTTCGAAGCGAGCTCGGAACTCCAGCGGGCGCTCGCCCGCGGTTCATCGAGCAGGATGAGGGGGTGCGGACTCTCGAGTTCGTGCCTGCCTGCTGGACTCCGATGGACCGCCCCCGCCGAGATCAACCGTTGGCAAAGTTCCCGCAGGTATGCCGGCTCCATGCTGGACTGCAGCTTCCTTTCAACGATCGTCTGGTTTCCGTGCGACTCAATGGCGCGCAGAACGCGGCATAGCGCGTCTCCCGGGATGCCCAGGAGTTTGGAAGCCCCGATGGATGAGGAAATCAGCATCGACTGATCGGAATCCTCGAATACTTGGAGACTGGGGTCTATTGCCCACGAATTCGAGGATGTTTCGGGATTCCTCATGCCAAGGAAGTCCTCAGACGATGCTTGATCCTATCGAATCCGGGGATCCACCGGGAGTTCAGTTCGGCTATGAATTTGAGGTGAAGTTTCGCGTGAAGGAACCGGGAACGCACGGGTTCCGCGAGATAAGAGTACTTTCCGAGCGTGCGGTGCTCGAAAAGGGGTCGATCGTCCTTCCAGGAGTAACGGGCGCCTTCATTTAGGATGAACCTTCCGTTGTCGAGGATGGTGCACGTTTGGCGAAGCAATGCGATGGCGATCTGGAGTGTATGTTTGTCCCCGTAGAAGTGCCGGTAGTAAAAGTCGGAATACTCGTTAATCATCCGCTGCGTCAAAAGCAGGCGGAAACAGCGAGACTTGTCGAACACCATCTGCCCGGATTCCACTTCCACAAAACCGCACTTGGCGCGCCGAGGTTTACTAGGAAAAGTCGTTTCAAGGTCAGGGAGGCCGGTAAATTTTTCCCAGGCTGCGGGATTTAGCCAGGTAAACGGGTCGGCCCATAGCAGTGCACCGGTCTCCATGTATTCCCGGGTGTCGAACAGAAACTCGAGGTTGCGAACCGGGAAGCTATCCGCGTCCAGCGCGATCACTTCCGCGAAAGGGCTGTACAGCGTCGCATACGCCTTAAGATCCCACCCATTGAGCGGTTTGCGGGTAGGATGAAGCTGGGCGACCCGGTCGGCGTTTACCCACCTTACGTTGAGATGTTCGAAAACCTGCTTGATGTTGCCGAGGATCTCAGTTTGACCCAAGTGCCAGATTTGAATCGGCAGTTCCATACCCAGCTTTCGGATCATGCTTACGTTCACGTAAAGGCTCGGCGTATAGGCCATTCCTCCCCCGCAAATCACGATCCCTCGACCTCGAAACCGCGGCGTTTCTTCCGGAAGACTTCCCAACAAAGACCGGAGGAAGGCCTGTGAGTTCCTCTCGGAAACCAATGGGTAACGGTTATGAAGACCAGATACAAACGATTCAGCGTCCCTGTTCTTTCTCATTCATGGCCTCCAGTACGCTGGAATGTCATCCAGGACATGGGCCAGTTTAGCACGACCCGTAACTATAGAGTTTAAACCGGAGATCGATAAACCAACCGATAGATAATCGCGGGCACTGGATGTAATCTCCGACCCACATTGACAAGATTATCCCCGAGCTTCAGACTTTTGGAATAGGCAAGGAGAGCTCGAGGACATCGAGCGTTTCTGAGCTGTAACCCAGAACGTCTAAGGGGAACTGCATGGCTAAAAAGAAAGCGTCGAAAAAAAGCGAGAAACCGAAGAAGTTGACCGTGAGCGATCTCAAAAAACTGCGCGGCGGGGTCGATACGACTTCTGACCCATCTTATCCATCGATTTGGGGCCAGACCGGCGGCTCGACGAGGAAGTATTGATTTCCGGTTCTTGAGCATATTGAGAGCCGCTGATTGAACGAGGAAACGGTGTTGGCATGGCCAGCGCTGTTTCCTCTTTTTTAGCATGCAAGGGGTCGATTGAAAGATGGAATGGTGATCTCGAAAGCGAAGCCGCCAAGGCACCTGCATCGGTCGATGATTCGGCACTTGTCGTTGTACGAGACGGTGGATAAGGCCGAAGCGCGCTTTCTTTGGGAAGCTGCCCGCCGCCAAAGGTATCTCGTCGATCCGGGAACTTACTCGGTTGTTCGATATTTTCCCGGGTTCGAGAAGCGTTTTTGGCTCTCCAACAACCGTCGGCTCACCCCCCTCTCCCCGCAGTCCTACCAGGTGGAGGCGTATAACCTGTTTCATGCCCTCATGCACAGTCAGCTCGGAGCGCGCTACGGGCACAAAATGCGGGGCAAGCCAAGACTCTGCATGTTGTTCGAGGCGCTTGCGAGTTCGTTGGATCTTTACTTCGCGCTGAAAGTGTTTCGGCACTCAGGTTTGGAGGCGACGACGAAGGCCACGCTCTTTCCGTACGCGCACAATAGCCGGGCGACGCGCTTGCCCTTCCTCCAGGCCTTCAACTCGATGAGCACGGACCCGTTCGGAAGCTACCGCTGCATGGTCGAATTTCTTTCAAGCTACTTGACCAGACTTTCCGATTTGGACCGATACAAGAAGCCCGATGAACGCTGGTCGCAGGGGAGTCGCCTGATCGGCTCCCTTCGGCAATCGCCGTATTTCGTATTCGCGTACCACTATGACTTCGCGAACTTTCTTTTGTACCGGGACTTTGTGTGCGGGTCCAAGTCGACCTCAGCCGACGTCGTTGGGGCGCGCGAATGCCTGAGGTTGCTCAAGGAGAGTGGTTCACTGATCGACTTCTTGGGCGCTCTTGGAGTCCCGAGTTGAAATGTGCGATGGTGGCTGGACATGCCTAAATCTCTGTCGCCGCCTACCGGCTTGCACGGATACGAAACATTTCCGTGGAACTTCCCAGTACCCGTCAGCAGGGCCGACTTCGTGCCTCTGTTCAGTCGACACCGCCCACTGAACGTCCGGGTCGATCTTCCGGGGATTGGCGTCTATGACTATTCGAGCCGTTGGTTTTCAAGGCGCAGTCATCTGATGTATTGCGACTTCCAGACGAACCCGGATTTCAACAATTCGAGTAGGCTCGGTTCGGGCCGATCCGGCTTCTTTGGCGGTAAGTACCTCAAAGGCGTCGGCCGAACTCCGCTGGCCGCAAACTGGCCAAACCCAGGCGACTTCTTCCATAATAGCGGACACCTGATGACCAGCGCCGCCATTCGGGAGTATGTAGTCACCGAATACATCCGCCTCCGTGGCGCCGGAGATTCGATCAATGGCTGCGAGGGTTTGCTGATCGGTCCACTTGCGCCAGCGCTTGGCAAGTTCAACCGCGGGATGAGGAACGCCGACGGAGAAAGGGCGCGTCTGGGACGGGCCGATTTGCGATTCCAGGCGATCACGGTGAAACCAGCCGAGTTCGTGCGCATTTCTAACTTGGTTTGGCTGCTTAGCCGACCTGCGACCGGGGTGCTCGCCGATTTTTTCCGACTGCTATGGGATGGAATCCATCCGGGATGTCGACGCGATCGTTCAAACGCTACCCCGATGGAATTGGCGAGGGCGTTTGCTGCCGCTGTCGAGACCGGCCTCGATAATTTCGAACGCTATTTCAAACTCGGGGTCTACTGGGGGACGTTCGGAAACAACTTCACGCTGGACGGGCGCTTCTTGGATCTGGAAATACCACTCATCTTCGGACGTCCGTTTTTCGGGGTGGAACGGATACGGCGCCGCGAACCCGAGTTTGAAGTGCTCGGCTTCGAGAGCTATTACTATCTGACTCAAGTGCGGGCGTTCTTACGCTACCTACAGGTTCAATTGCCCTACCTTCGGGACTTGCCAGGCTGCGCCAGCGAAGGGGAGGCCCAATTCGCTTCGGAGTTTCTGAGTAGCCTGGGCGCTGTCTTTGGGGCGGGCCACGTTATGCGCTCAAAAGCGGCCTTTGAGAAACGGATGCTGAAAATGATCTCAGGAGCCTTGCAACTGTCCCCTCACCAGCGGAGCTGGCTGAAGCGCTTGATTGGGAACCTAAGTTTCGAACACTCTCAAAGCCGATTCTGCGGCACTCATTTGCGGCACTCGAAGCTGAAGCCCGTTCAGGCCGGCCTCGTCGCCAACGCGGAAACCCACAACTCCCCTCAGCTTTTTTCTTTCACGGAAGCAGGCACCAACGTCCGGGCCTATTTCGAGGCGAAGGAGGTCCGGCATCTGATCGAAGAGCTTGAAGGCAAATCTGATCTGGACGAATTGCTGGATCAGCTGAGCGAAGTTCCCCGAAGACTCCGGGACATCTTTGGTTCAACACAGCTCTATGGGGGTTGACGGGCCCATTCTTCGAGCTTTCGAACTATAGGGCACTTATCCCAATCCATTTGAATACCGGTATCCACTTCGTTGCTGCCACGAGTGTGACGGAGGGAAAATCCGGCGTGCCTCGCAAGGAGCGACAGGTCCTCCCATGTGTTGAGGCTTCCTGAACGAGCCGTCTCCCAAAACATGAATTCGAGCCTGGCTCGGAGTTTTTTCATACGCGTCGCGCTTCCGGACGTCGCCGCTCGGACATCCCGAAGTTGCAGGAGGGAGTCTTTCGAGAGATATATTCTTGAAAGCTCTGTTGAGTCCAGACTCCCTCCTTTGATGCGAGTGAAGCTCGACCACTGGCCACTCAAGGTACTGCCGTCCAAGATGGAACGAAGGCCGCGTCGGGGATCCGTGATGACGTATGCACTTCGAGACGCTAGGATGTATCGCTGCCCCTTTCGGCTGAAGAGGCGATTTCGGCGGAAGTGGAATACCTTCTCGGAAAGTTGGGTGTCTTCCGCGAGCGCATGGTCGAAGGCGTAGCCGCCGATGGCACAAAGGGCCCTCAACCTCATCGCGGAATTGTTTCCAAAGGTCGACACGAGAGGGATCGATCGATTTTCCTTGTAAGTCTGCAGTTTTTCCAGCGCTCCAAGCAGGATCGAACCTATGTACAGCTCTGGCAGCCGCAATTTCCTCGGAAGGTGGCTTTCGCCGCGAGGACCGTAACCGCCCCAAAGCACCTTGCCCCCGATGATGTCGAGGGATGGGTTTCGCCGAAACGCCCGGTGTAAAGATGACAAGTAGTGGTCGGGCAGGCAAAGCTGGTCGGCATCGTTAGAAATCAGGACCGGATCCGACAGCCTCTTTCTTAGGGCGCCGAGGATGATCGCATCAGACAAGATTCCTCGGATGCGACCTATGGCGGCCTTCTCGCGAAAATGGGCGTGCATGATTGTCCATCGAGAAGTCCCCAGCCGTTCGAAGGCGCGTCGCAGTTCAACGAGCCGGACCGCCAGATGCCCGGCGTAATGCTGAGCCGTGATTTCCGGCCCTGCGTTAATGAAGACGACGAAGTGATGGGATCGCAGGCGATCGAAATTGCCTTGGTAAGCGAGGATCGCCTGGGTCAGTCCGGCCTCGAGCACATATGCCGGGATGGCGGTAATGGTTCGGGTGCGCGAATCGAAGCAAATTTCTCGAGCAGAGACCTCGATGAGTTTGAGGTCCCAGTGCGTGCGGCGTTGCAAACGAGACTTGAGGTAACTTCTCGCAGTGGTTTCGAATTCATTCGGCTTCTTCATGTCCACGCTGGGATTGTAACAAAGTTCAGCGGCGGGGACACCCCGTCCTGCTTCTTGACGGGTCCATTCGAGACGAATAAACTCCTCGTGAGTGCCAAAGACTCCAGAAGCGAAGATGATTCATCGAGAGTTCTCCGTGGGGCCGTCGAAGCGGAAGCTCTTTTTGTTGGATAATGTGGTCGAGCGCGCGGCTCTGAAGAAGGTATTCGACCACTTCCGGAGCATGTCTTACTTTCAGGACATCATTGACCGCGATGACACGGCCCATGTCTCCCATATGGTGCACTATTTCGACATGCGGCAGCCGGATCCTGACTTGATCGTACAGTTCTACGAGGGTTTGGCTCGCCAATTCATGGAATCCATGGGACTTAAAATTGGATCAACCATCCGGGGTTACGCCAATTTCATCCCGTTCGGGGATTTGCAGTTTACTCATACGGATGGGGACCAGTGGACTTTGCTCGCCTACCTGAACGATGAGTGGAAGGATGATTGGGGCGGCGAGACTGTATTTTACGACGAGCACGAGTCGCAACCGGTGGGAGTAGCGATCGCGCCTAAACCGGGTCGACTGGTGATTTTTGACGGACTGATACCACACAGAGGGGGCGCTCCCAGCAAGCTCTGCTTTCTCCCCAGAATCGCACTCAACCTGCGGTTCGCGAAGTAAAGGGCTAGCGGGGCAGGTATTTGCCAGCGATCATATCCAACGTGAGCTGGAGCACATCGCCGTCTCGAATTTCCTGCATGCAGACATTGTCTGCGCAGAGGATGGACCGCTGCCGGAAACCGCATGGAGGACAGACGGAGAGCCGAAGATTTAGGTTGTTGGGATGGCCGAAGAAAACCGGCGTGGTCGGACCCCAAAGGGTGATGCAAGGCGTGCGTAACGCGCCCGCGAGCACTGCGGGACCGGTGTCGATCGAGACCACTCCCCGAGCTCGCCGAATGATCGAGGCGAGCCTCAGACCGTCACTCCCCCCCTCGAGTTGGGTATAGTCGTATATTCGAATGCGATCGTTGAAGCCTAAGACCGCTTTGAGGGACGCAGAAGTGGTGATGACCTCGATATCGCAATTGCTTTTCCGGAGAACGCCTTCGAGAAGCTTGCGCCAATTTCGAGTCGGCCAGCTTTTCAAATGAGGCAAGCTGGAAGCTTCGGGAACGACCACGATGAATTCTCGCGAAGTGGTGATTCGACGGGCGCGAAGGAGGCTTTCGCCCTCCCTTCGCAGATCAGGATAGATCGAACTGAAGGCTGGCTTCGCTTTCAA
Source organism: Bacteriovoracaceae bacterium (assembly GCA_043759365.1). GTDB lineage: Bacteria > Bdellovibrionota > UBA1018 > UBA1018 > UBA1018 > JAYVNB01. Next base: position 29,844 of record JAYVNB010000225.1, read on the forward strand.
ACCAGGAAACTTGCCCGGAAGGCCCCATTTCGCCCAGTAAACATCCCACATGGTTCCAATGGAGATCTGATCATAAGCGGCCTGATATGGACCGGCGTCCAGCAGCCGCGGTTCGAACTTCGGTTGATACCGCGACGCCGCGGCCCGTGACTCGAAAAATTGATCGAATACCTTGAGAGAAGCAACGAGACGTCGATAAAAGGGCGCCGCTTTGTCCGGCATCACGGCAATCCACTCCCCCTTGCCCGCACCGGACTTCCTCAGCAAAGATCGTAGGGCCAGTACCGATTCAAGGGCGATGACTCGATCGCCCATCCCTCCGGCGAAAAAGAAATACAGGGACTGCGGCTTCGTGAGTTCGAAGTCCCTGAAGAAGAGGGTTCGGTACTCGGCTTTGGTGAGATCCTTGACTTCACCTTTGAAGCTCTTGGCAATGCACGTATCGATCTGACGGCCGTCACGCGTCACTAGCCGGACTGAGAGGTGGTCTCCTTGATCTCGCACCCTTTTGTAGGTTGGCCAGGTCACTTGGCAGACCTGGATCGCTTGCGGAAAACCATCTCGATCGAGCATTCCGCCGCTGGCCGAGCGGTCTGGTCAAAGCGGCCCCTGAGATCGGAGCGATGGAAGTCCCGTTGAAGCTCGAGCTTCTCCAGTTCGATCGATGAGGAAAACTCGATGGCCAGATCCAGGCAATTTATGGATTGGGGTGACCACGAGTTCCTTTTGTGGATGGTGAACGTCCACTTGTGTTCGTCGTTGAACGTGCTGGGCCATCGGCCCTGCTCGTACATGTCTTCATCTGGCACCGTGATGATCAGGTAGCCGCCTGGTTTCACGACCCTACTCCAATTCTTGAGGGCTATCCGAATATTTCGCAGATGTTCCAGGCAATGGCTGGCGTGGAGAAAGTCATAGTGATTCGCGGGTAAACCGCGAAGGTACTGGGCGTCGCCTCGATCCCGGTCCCAGCTCTCAGCAGATTTCATCAGGCAAAAATCCCCGATATACTGGACCAAAGGGTCTGAGCCGCTACCCACATCAAGGCCGTGGCCAGCGAAGTAGCGGGCGTGAAAGGCGCCGATATTGAACCGTCTCTTCGCGGCCTTGCTCTGTTCATGCATGCAGCATTGGTTTCCACCGAAAAGTTTACCGAACAAGCCAGGGGGAGTCTATAGCGTCCGCCGATTCTTTGGTGCCGGCAATGGTCGTCCTCGGCTAATATGGTACCTTATGGGCAGAGAACAGTCGCAAACCTTCGGGATGAGTCTTAGGTCCGTGATTCGTGCGCATGAGAAGTTCCAGGATGGGACGCCCTTGAAAAGGGTGGTGGGAGACGGATATCTTTACCATCGTAATGCGATTTTCAGGAGCGTGCGGGACTGCGCCGTCCTAGCTGGGGTCAAATTCACGGTTGAAGATTTTTGCGACTACCATGTGAGCCCGTTGTTCGCGGTAGATAAGATCGTGAGCAAGCGCTTGGTCCCTATCGTTCCCAACCATCCGAGCCTGCGAGCGTTGGAGCGGCTTCGCCCCGGTCAATTCAATGCTATGGATGTATTTCCACGCAGGAATTTTGTGATGCACGAGTCAGCGCATTGCATCGCAAGACCGATTCTCAAGAATTTGGAGTTTCGTTTCCGGGGAAGCTCCCCGGTTCGGAAGTTCGTTCTGTCCACCTTTTCGCAGGAGTCTTTCGCCAACGCGATTGAGATGCTCGCCAGTCATTTGTGCCAGACGAGGCTGGATAGTTATTTTTTTTCAGTCAATTCCTATTGGCCTCCGGACGAGGAACAGTCTCGTGCGATACGAATGCTCCTGCGCCGATTGGGAAAACGCCTCACCTTCCGTGTGATATTCTTCGCTTTTTTGCATAGCAACTTCTTGTATCAGTCGTTGCCAAAGGGTGAGATTCGAGTCCTATTGAAGAAGCTTGGATATGAAGGGCACCTATCCGCTTTTGAGGAACGCTCGCTTTCTAAGTTGGTCGATCGTGCATTTCTTATGAACAAGGGATTCAGGCTTCAGACGAACGTGAATTATTTGATTTACAATGGATTTCGTAGTGCACGGAACATCTTTCACATTCTGGATTTTGACTTCGTCGATGTTTTATTGGCTGATCCAACCTATTTAGAGGCATTGGATGTGATGAGCGACGTCCCGTGGGGCCGTCCGAAGTCGAAACAGTTCTAGATTTCGCGACACTGCTGTCCGGTTCATTTCATAGGTTAAGCACCAGCTGAGAGCCGCTACAGTAACGGGTTACGCGCGGCAGTCTCCCCAATCGCCGTGATAGGGGCTCCTTAAGCAGAAGGAGTGTCCCGATCGCGGCCATGGCATCGGGCATTGAGATACTGCTGTTCATCGAGTACTTGAGGATGTGGACGAGTAGATAGGCGATGAGCGCGACCAAGATCTGCGCCTTGACGCTACTATGGCTCGTACCCAGGAACTTCTTGATCCGAAGGTGCTGCTTCATTGATTTGAAGAAAAGTTCGATTTTCCACCTCGACTTGTAGAGTTCGCAGATCGTCTTAGCAGCGAGGTCAAACCGATTCGTCAGGAACACAAGCCACCTGCCCGTGTCCGGGTCACGGTAACTGACACGTCGGAGCGTGCCCTGATAGTCCGCGCCTTTTAGGGACTTCAGGCGGATCGTCTGGTCGGCCCGGTGGCCTCGTGTCCGGTCATGCTCGTGACACTCCAAGATGGCGTACTGACAGTTGGTTTTCATCCGGGTGACGAACCACACCCCGCCCTGGTTCAAGTCGTTTAGCCAAGCGTAGTCGATGTAGGCTTTATCGAAAACGACGGTCGTACCTGGGTCGAAGCTGATATTCTCTCGAGCCGTTCGCAGGTCATGGGTAAATCGTCGATATTCCCCGTCTTGATGCGCCTCCTCCCTCTACCGTAGAGGCTGTAGGAGGAAACGAGAGTATGGACAATACGATTCTGAAGAAGAGGCTGAACACGTTTAAGGCAGGGAAGTCCGGGCGCCTGCACAACATCAGCGATGAGGTGATCTTAGCTGTGCACCGGGCGTGGGAGAATTGGCCTGGGACAACGGCGGACTTTTGCCGTGAGGTGGGCGTCAAGTCCACGCAGATGAACGTGATCATCAAGAGTGCAAAGAAACTGGTCAAAAGCGGCGTGGTCACAGAGAGCGAGTTCGAGGAAATCGCGATGTCCGGCGCCGGTGTCTCGTCCGCACGGTCAGGTGCCCTCCCGTGCACGGCCATTGAGCTCGACTGGAGCGAGGGCCGGGTGATCCGGTTCCCCCGAGTCGACGATCTTCTCGATTTCTTGAAGAAAGCCGCGTGATGAGGCTGCCGTCATGATCGCCCTAAATCGTAGGACCAAAATCTTCGTCTGCAAGGAGCCCACGGATATGCGGGCGTCCTACGACCGTCTTTATGCCCGGGCCCGGGACGTCGTGAGACAAGACCCCCGGTCCGGGCACTTATTTTTGTTCGTCAACCGCGACCGAACCTCCTGCAAGGCGCTGTACTACGATGGCACAGGGTTTGTGATCCTGAGTAAACGGCTCGAGCGCGGCCGGTTCTCGCGGGTCAATCCCCTTTTCCCGGGCGAAGCGGTGCTCACGGAGGCTGAGTTTGGGCTCTTCTTTGAGGGCGCGAACTTGGAGAAGCGCTTCATCAATAGCCCGCGCGAGATCCGACTCGATCAGAGACGACGACAAGGTCGCGATAAACCGCCTGAAGCGCGATAAAACAGCCTGCAAACAGGAGCTATGTAAAAGAACTTCGATCTCGTGAGCGAGAAAGTAATCGAAGTTCAAGACACCGATTTCCTCTTCGATCCGGTGCCGCTCGAGCGCTTCCAGAGCCTCACACGGTCCCAACTCATTGAGTATCTCCACGCCCAGCAAGACTTGAGCCAGCAGCTGACCCGGATCAATCGGGATTTGAAGAGGAGGGCCGAGGAGCTAGAGGATAAAACGGTTCTGCTCGGCGAGGAGTTCGTCGTCCTCAAGCACGAGCTGTACGGAAAAAGCTCAGAGCGGCTGGCGGCTCTCCCCGAGACTGCCCCGGGCGACGATTTCGATCCCGAGACGGCCGTCGTCGGCACAAAGCCGCCCCGAAAGAAACGCGTGCGGCTGCCAAGCCTGCGCTATCCAAACGCTCCGCTCATCGAGCGTCACGTCACATTAGAAACGCCGGACCCGTGCGGGGGCTGCGGGGCGCGGCTTTCGGACTCGTGTCTGACCGAGGATCGGGAGTTCATCACAAAGGTCCCTGCTCAGTTCTATGTCGTC
>JAYVNB010000226.1:0-4302 GCA_043759365.1 Bacteriovoracaceae bacterium
GAAAAGGCTGGCTCAACCGGGTTTTTCGGAGGTCCTCGGGTCGCGAGCTCATCCTCGTCGGCGCCCAGTCCGCTTGCATCGCGCGCGAAGAGGCCATGCGCTCACCACTCTGGCCTTCGCCCTTGGAGCATGGAGGTGCCCGCGACACATCCGTCGCGCTCGCAATCGCATCGGATCAAGTCGCTTCCGCCTACCTCGGATTGCCCGAAGTCACTCGCACCGAAGAGGGGCTCCCGTACCTCCTTCAACGCTTGCGCCATCAAGTCTCCGGTTACCTCGGCAAACCGTCGGCGGGCGAAGCGCAGCGAGGGGAGGAGCTCATCCGCGATCAGCTCGACACCCTCGTCCCGAAACTGCGCGCCGTCATCGCAGGCAGTAACCCGGCTTTCCTGTTCCGCTCCTGGTACTCGATCTTTCCTTCCAACCGCAGCCTGTTCAAGGCATGGGTCTTGGCGCTTGGAATCGGTTTGATCCTGATCGCCTGGATGGCGCTCTCGATTTCCATGATGGTTGCGACCCCATGACCCTGGCCGGACCGGTGCGAGTTCTTGCGACTTCAGGAAGCCTGCGTGAAGGATCGACGAATCGCTCCCTGCTCCAGGCACTTTCCAGGATCGCGCCTTCCGGGCTTCAATCCGAATCGTGAAGCGCTAGTGGATCAAGGCGCCAGTGTGGGCAATGGCTCAGTCGGCTTGTTTCGCAACCAGCTCAGGGCTTCATCGAGCGGCGCCGAGTGGTCGCACGACGCGCTCCGCGCGGTTCTACGGACGATGTCGGGCAAATTGGTCGACGGTCCTCAGTTACTTACGGCCCACGTCAAAAGCGCGATGGACGACGAAGGGCAGCTCCGGGATCCTGCCCTGATCCTCCAGCTTCAAAAGTGCCTCGATCAGCTGGCAGGAGCGGTCGAGGTCGCGGGAGCCGCGGCAGGTGCCACGGCCGGATCCTTAGGATCGCGGTAGTAAATCTCCTGGTGGATCGACTCCTTGATCACACCGCGAGACCCGAGGATCTGCTTCACTTCATCGATCATCGCGCTTCCGCCGCAAAGGTAGTAGTCGGTCTCGGTCCAAGGATAGTCATCGCCCCGAGTTCGCAAGTAATCGGTCACGCGGCCTTTGAAGCCGGTCCACTTGCCGGTCGAGGGACGCGACACCGCTGGAACCCACTTCAAGCCGGGGAGACTTTCCATCTCCTCCATGTAAAGAAGCTCGGCCTCGTCGCGGACGCCGAGGAGGAGGGAAGTGGAGGCGGGGGGGCGCTCTTGAAACTCCTTGGAGAGGACCATTGAGCGGAACGGAGCCACGCCGGTGCCGGTCGAGATGAAGCAGGCATGACGGCCGTCCCTCGGCTCGAAAGTGAAATCCCCGTAAGGCGCGAAGCCCCGGAATACGTCTCCGGGTCGAAGTCCGAAGAGATAATTGGTCCCGGGACCTTCTTCCACGAGCTTGACGCAAAGTTCAACCGGTCGCACTTCAGGCCCGGATGCGATGGAGTAGGCCCTGCGGAGGTCTCGCCCTTTCGGGCCCGCTCCGGGAATCACGATGCTGATGAACTGACCGGCTTCGAAAACGACCGGCTGACTCATCTCAAAGTTCAACTCGAACACGGTAGGCGTGAGCATTCGGAAACTTTTAACTTCGCAATGGACCTCGACTGCTGGCATGGGGCGCAATCTAGCGTAGATGAAATCGGTGTGGTAGCTGAAAAACCAGCTTTGGAATGAGGCCAGGACGGCGCATCGTCGGCAAGTACGTCTTCAAAAGGGTTGGGAAGCCCCAGAGGAGAACTGTCATTCCAGGCTGACTTGAAACTTGCCCCTCCTGCCTTTTTCCACTTAGAATCGAACTCTCCATTTCATGACGAGATCGAAATCTTTGGTAGACTAACCTACTAGGTTGATTCGGGGCCCATTCGTGAACCAGTCTCTCCTTCTCATTTCTGAACGTCCCGAAGACCAGGCGTTTGCGGCTGAAGTCGCGAAATCCGCTGGCCTGACCCTCGTCGTCTCGCGAGGTGCCCAGCAAGGGGTCGAATTCATTGCCAAAGAAAGCCCGGCCGCGATTTTCGTGGATGTCTCCACCGAAAAGCACTTCCAGCAATTCGAGGGGCAGGTCCAGGAGTCGTTGGGGTTGTTCTCGGACAAGATCAGCGCCAACGCGGTTCACTTCATCTGCTCCGAAGAACTTGAGAAAGCACCTTTTCTCGTTCAAAGCCCCCTCTTCGGGAATTTCATCCACCGCGCTTTCGGGGACTCCGAAGCTTCCGGTCAACACTACGGAAGGGTGTTAGCCCACTCGATCGCCCCCCGGGCTTTCGGTCTCGCTGGACTCCTCGCCCCTCAAGCCAAGATTCAAATCGTACGACTCCAGAACTCAAGTCAAACCTCCGAAGCCGTTGAAGCCGTTCGCAATTTCGCGGGGGCTGCGAAGTTTCAGGCCCGCATGGCCACGGTCATCGCGAATGCCGTTGACGAGCTCCTCATGAACGCGATTTTCGATGCCCCGATCGATGATCTCGGACGGCCGCTGTACAAGACCACTTCGCGATCCAATAGCCTGAAGCTAGAAGGCCCGAACTCGGTCGAGCTTCATGTCGGCTTTGACGGAACCTACATCGGCGTGTCGGCCATCGATCTGTACGGAAGCCTCGACAAATCGACGCTCCTCTCCCACATTTCAAAACTCTACCGCGATGAGGAGTATCGAGTGAAGGCTTCGGTCGCCTCGGCCGGAATCGGGTTGGCCACCGTTTCCCGCACGGGAGCCAGCCTGTTTTTCGCGAGCGAATCGAGAGTCCGGACTGAAGTCACCGTGCTTTACCGGAAGGCAGAAACGTTTCGGGAATTCAAGGATCAGTTCCGCTTCATTTCGACCCAATTTTACTTTTGAGAAGGCACATCGAACGATGAAACTCATCTTGGCCTCGTCCTCTCCCCGCCGCGTTGAGCTCCTTCGCCAAGTCGGATTCGATCCCGAGATCAAAAAGCCCGAGGTCGACGAGGCACTGCGAAGAGGCGAAGCCCCGAAGGCAATGGTCGCCCGCCTCGCCCTGGAAAAGGCCCAAGCCATCGTCTCGGCGTTGGCCGCTGACCCGCGCGAACTGACCCTGGTCATCGCCGCCGACACCACCGTGGTGGCACCCAACGGAAAAACCATCCTCGGAAAACCGGAGACCGAAAAAGACGCGGCCCGAATGTTGAATCTCCTCTCTGGCCATCTGCACATCGTCCATACCGGGTATTGCATCCTCGGCATTCAACCCGGCAAACCCTCGCGTCGAAAAGTCCGGGTAGTGACGTCGAAAGTGAAAATGCGCAAGCTCTCGCCGAAGATGATCGCCGCCTACATCCGCACCGGCGAGCCGATGGACAAAGCGGGCTCCTATGGTGCCCAAGGCATCGGGATGGGCTTGATTGAGCGCTTGAACGGCAGCTACACGAATGTGGTGGGGCTTCCCATGGCGCAACTTTTGATGGATCTGGAAACAACCTTCGGAGTATCGAGTTTCGACCATGGACCAGCTTGAATCGCGCTATCACGAAATCACCCACCGCATTGAAGCAGCCCGGCTTGAAGCCGACCGCAACGACCCGGTCACGCTGATCGCCGTCAGCAAGACCCACTCGATCGAAATGATCGAGCGGCTCTACGGCCTCGGACATCGCGACTTCGGTGAAAACTACGCCCAAGAACTCGCCGAAAAAGCGATCGCCCTGCGTGAGAGCGGCTGCTCGGAGATCCGTTGGCACTTTCTCGGGCACTTGCAAGGCAACAAAGTCAAAACCATCCTTCCGCACGCCACGGTCATCCACTCGATCGACTCCGAAAAGCTCGCGCAGGAAGTCGCCAAACGCTGGGCCTCGATGAACACCCGTCGAAAACTCGATGTTTTCCTGGAAGTGAACATTGACCGTGAGCCCACCAAAACCGGACTCAGCCCTGAGGATGCCGCGGTGATGGCGAGACGATTCAATTCGTTGCCTGAGCTTAACCTCCTCGGACTGATGTGCATCCCGAATGCGCCGATCGGCGGCGAAATCCAAAGAGCCTCGTTCAAGCGCACTCGGGAGCTCGAAGTAGCCTGCAGACCCATGAGCCACGGATACCTGTCGATGGGGATGACCCAGGATTTCGAGGACGCGATCCGCGAAGGCTCGACTCATGTCCGGGTAGGAACCGCGATTTTCGGCTCTCGCGCTGCGCGTTAGCCATAGCGGCTGCATTTGAGGTGTGTTACCTCTGAGCTTCTCCTGCGATCCCGTAGCTCAGTTGGATAGAGCGTCAGCCTCCGGAGCTGAAG
>JAYVNB010000227.1:0-4297 GCA_043759365.1 Bacteriovoracaceae bacterium
CGGAGCTGGGGCACAGGATTACATGAAACTATCCAAGGTGGTTTTGGAGCGCCTTGGTAACGCTGTCAGTGCCCGGGAGGCTTCCAACCTGTCATCCGCAGTCTCAACTCCCTGCCATGCCCTGACGGTCCCCAGCGAGGTGATCCGTGGCTAAATCAGATTCAGAACTGAAAAGGGCTATCGCCGGACTCAACATCAAAAAGCCCTACGACCTCAGATTTCAGGGAAAACCTAGTTTCAAACTGCCTCAAAATGAGGGTCCCCATTTTGTGCAGCCTCAAACTGAGGGCACTCAATTTCGGGACCCTGACTTTGAGGCTACTCATCTTCAGGAAACTCAAATTCAGGCGCCCCAACTTGAGACCGTCCCAAGCCTGGAAGCGCTCGAAGTCGAAACGGAGAAACTACCAAAAGGGTACTTTAAGCTCGCCCATTCCACTTTCGCTCACGCAAAACTGAGAGCACTCACAGGCGACGCCTTTCGAGTCTTCCTCTGGATGAGCTCGCGTGCTTGGCGTTTCGAGACTTCAAATGGCTGCCTAAGGGCTTCGGTATCCTACATTTCGATCCTAGCCGGCGTTTCCGAGTCCTCTGTGTCAAGGAGCCTGGCCCTGCTCAAGCGCGAGGATCTCATCGAGCTCAAGGAACTCAACTTCAAAAAAGGCAACCTCTGGAAAGTCTGCTCTCTCGCCTACTTTTCGAGCCCTGAGCCTGAATCGATGAGCTGCGGCGAAACAATCGTTCCTCGGTCGGAGGTACCTCAATCGGGGCACCCTCGAATTGAAAGCGAAGCAGCCCCAGTTCGGGGGTACCAGTCCCCCATCTTGAGGGAGCAGCCCATTCAAATTGAGGGCGAAGTAAGAACTCCTAAGAATTTACCTAACCCTTCCCAACACTCTCACTTCGGCGTCCCGATCTTCGATCCTGCACTGAAGACTTACATCGCCTCAATCAAGGCGCCCGCGAAATTCCGGAGCGAGAGCGAAGCATTGAGAATGCTCTTGAAATCCTATTCAGAATCGGAGCTCGTCGATGCCTTTCGACACTTATGCACCCAGGGAATTCCAGGTTCTGGCGAACGAAGCTATAGCCCTATGGCATTCTTGACTCAGGCGATCGACCAAGTCCTGGAACAAATCCAGATCGTTAGGACTAGAGATCGCACGAAGGCCCAGAAACAATCTAATGCCGAGCTACGGGCCAAATCCCAGCTAGAGCGGGAAGCGTTGGAAGAGGCCGAGTTCCGGGCCAAACAGGAAGCGTTCAATCGAAATTTTCCCAGCCCGGAAGCCCAAGACGCCATCATTTCCCAATATAAAACCAAGCTGAGCGGCGTGCCTCTCTCCGGTGAGGCGTTAAGATCAATCGTGGTCTCAGCATGGGCCGAAGACGAGCTGCTACCCGCTCTGGAGAATTTTGTGATGACCACCGTGAAGCCCACTACACTTAGCCACGATGCTCGCTCAAATCCCGATCTGGATCGAGGACTTTAACGGGGGCGCGCCCCACAATGGGTTCGAAATGGAATCGCCTCTGCACTACCGCCGCAAAGGCGTTTTAACGAACTAGGGTGACCGGTATTGACGGGTCAACTCCACTTCGCCCTTCTAGAACACAGACCTAATCCTGTAGCCGCATGCACCAACCATCCAATTCAGACTCCCTGAATAGGGTGACTACTGAGACCTGAGTCTCAGCACCCAATAGAAATATCATGCTTTATTAAATACTTGACGCACCCAGATCTCAGGCGTAAATGAGCAACTGAGGTTTTGATATGAACGTCCTGGGCACGTGGAAACTCGTTTCATTTGAGATCCAAGACCCTACGGGCCTTCGCCGAGACTGGGGTCAGGACTCACAAGGACTGCTGATCTATGTGCCATCCGGCCACATGAGCGTCAGCATCAACAAGACCCCTGAAGTGGATCCCGACCAAACAGCGACAGAGAGTCTACTGGACTCACTCCTGTTCTATTCCGGAACTTATCGCATCGAAGGAAGCTTGATCAGACATCAAGTCACCCAAGCCTCGAATCCCTCTCGCATCGGCAAGGAGATGCTTCGGTATGCCGGGGTTTCGGAAGACATCCTTACGTTAACAACTCCTGAAGAAGCTTTCGGCCGCGCGATCCTGACCTGGAAGCGCCTCTAAGCATTTGAACGAGGCAGTAACCAATGACCCGATGTATCCTCGTCTTTTGGACCGCCTTGGCATTGATTCCGATGACGGAAGCGAACGAGCCCATTTCGGTCAGGATTTCCTTCATCGAAGCGCTGGCACCGCGAGACACAACTTCTTCGGAACGCTTCCAAAAGGATTTTGAGTCCACCATCTCGTTGGCCAAGGGTCATCTTTCGAAGCGTGCATCAGCCTGCGGCTACCAGCTGGAAACCCAGACTTCATTTTACGATGCGAGCGACCCTCTACAGGCCAAGGAGCGGGGGGAACAGGCTTCGAAGATCGGAAGCTGGTTAATCGTTGGCCCACGTCGAAGCAATCACTACCTCCTACTAGCTCAAGGAGCCCCCGAGACCGCTTCGGTCAGCCTGATGGCGAGTGCAAACGAGGTCGGGGATCTTGGCCCACTCCATCGATCTCTATCGCCCTTGAATACACAAATGGCCCTCGAGGCAGCCAAAGAGGCCAAATCCTGGCTCAAACCCAAGACACATTCGGGCTACATCGCCATAGTCGCTGCCGACTGCGTCAGCTGTCGCGACTTTGCTGTTCAATTCGAAAAGCATGCGAAGAAACTTGGGCTCAAGCCGCTCGAGACCATTCAGATCACGGAAGAACTCCCTGCGCTCAAACCCTTGGCCAATCGAGTCCTCGCACTCCACCCGGCATTTATCCTGATTCCAAACTACTCGAAGACCTCGAGTCACCTGATGGCCGGTCTGACCTCGATCGCTCCCGACGTGTTCTTCGTAGGTGGAGACGGATGGGGCGACTCGACTTTTGGCTTTGTCCAAAACGGGAGAACTTTGAATGGGATCCGCGGAATCACGGTCCGCGGTTTTCCCCCGGTCAAAGGGGGACTGGCTGACTTCCCACTCGGCAAAGAGTTGCTAGGCGCAGCCATCCTTCCATCCAGCGGGCCCGACCTGGCAATCCTTCGAACCCTCGACAGCACCGTGACTCTCCTTTGCCAGAGTAAGCCGAAATCCAAGTCTGATTTCGGTAAGGCCTTTGGCTTAAGGGGTCCTCGACTCTTCTCTGCGCCCTGGGGAGTCAGTCTCTATCGACTGAACCAAGGCAACATTGTCTTTGACCGCCAGGTTCGAGGAAGTGGGTCATGAAAACCGTCACCCAATCGCGAAGATCCCTGCGAAAATCTCTCTTAGCCGCTTGGTTAGTCCCCGCCGCTATTTCCATCGCGATATCGATTGGGGCCTTCTTTGCCTTAGGTGCATTCGAATACCAAAACTCCGTCGACCGTCTCTCGCAAGAGCTCGAGGACAAATCGAACGCAGTCGCAAGGCGACTCTCAGCCGAGATCCTATTGGGCAAGAATGGCGCAATTCAACCTGTCTCCGATCGCCTCAAGCATGACTTCGGGCTAAGCGAAATTACTTTGGACCGAATCGCGCCCAACTGCTTAAAGCAGCAATCCGTTTCGGAGACCTCATGTAGGGTATCCCTCACGAAATCCTACGTGACTTGGGCGCGTGCCATTCCGGGTGTCCAGGACCCGCAGTTTGTCAGGGTTTCAAATCCGATCCCGACCTATTGGCGGAGCCTGCACTTTGAGCTTCTGATTTGGAGCACCATTCCAGTCCTCCTGCTCTTGGGATTGGGTGCCTGGGCTCAGAAACGGATGCTCTCCCGGCACATCATCCAACCTATTGAAGAACTGGCCTCACAGGCAGCACTTCAAAGCATCCCGCCTCCTCACTGGTCCGAAGAGATGGCCAATCTGTCATGCCACCTCCAAGAAGCTTTCAGGCAACGAGACCAGGTTATGATTGGCCAACTAGCAAGTGGAGTGATTCACGACATCAAGACCCTCTTGCACTCCTTGCTATCGGCAACTGAACTCGTCAAAGAAGTCTCAACCGATTCGTCCAAGAGAGCCACTCGTCTTGAAGCCCTCTATCGAGCCGCTTCGGTCAACCTGCCTAAGATGAGATCCATTGTTGAATCCACCCTGGATGGTAGCCGGGACATTCCCGTACAGCTTATCGATGCGGACCTGAGTCAGACGGTCCGGGCGGCAATCGACCTGTCGTCAGATTATGCTCTGAAACGGCAGGTCGCCTTGGAGCTGCTGGGTACCGAGAACCCAATTTTTTT
>JAYVNB010000228.1:0-12988 GCA_043759365.1 Bacteriovoracaceae bacterium
ATCCAATCAGCGGCTCAGCGACTCAAATCCACCGGCTACAATTATGACCGTATGGTGGAATGGCTGGCCACTAGCCCGTCGTTCCTCCAGGAGAATTGAACCCTATGAGCAGGAACAACCACCGCTCTCGCAGACAATTCCTTCAGCAGAGCCTAGCTGGACTCACGACGTTGTCCGCTGCAACGGGTGCGTTCGGGTCCCGCAGAGCCCACGCCGCGATTGGTGGACTTCAGCGCCGACGACACCTGATCAATATCATGACTTCGGGAGGCGTCGACTCCCTGTGGTGGCAGAATGGCGTTCATTCGTCGGAATACTTCCCTTTATCCCGCACCGACGGCGGCGCCATCGTGCAAGGGACGCCCGGCTCGCTGGGGTTCGTCAATCCAACGGACATTCTTGCTCCCTTCAACAACAACAATTGCAGCCTGCGTCCCAAAGTCACCTGGGACCTTCGTTTCCCAGACTCGTTCCTCTCCGCGCATCCTTTCCAGGCTGATCGACTGCTTGGGCCCGGAATGTCGGGCTTTACTGCCGATGACCTGCAAAGCACTTTGATTTGGCGCGGAATCAGCCCGGAAGGCGGCCATTTCCTCGGCAACCGGATCATCCAAACCGGAACCACGGGTGATCAAACCCCGAGTTTTCCGTCGGTCATCGCCCAATTGCTCTCCCTGGATTACGTTCGCCCCCTCCACTACGCCCAACTGGCACGCGATCCATCGGCCATGTGCAACCAGTCGGGATCCTTGACTGGACCTGCGCTCCCGGTCAACATTCCGGACCTCGAGGCCTGGGCGAGCGTGACCAACAACAAGGATGGACTGAGCACCGATCGCCGCACTCTCCTGAATGACACCATTCGCGCCCTCACCCAACAAATGGGCGCGTCCTCCCTGAAACTGCCACGAAGCAAGGGCCTCTTCGCTTCCTTCATGGATTTCTTCAACGGAGCTGTCACGGTCGGTGGCAGCAATTATGCCACTTCACTCGAGTTCACGGCGCTTGTGAGCAAATACGCGGATGAAATGACCACAGCGCTGGGAACACATGCGTTCAAAGGTTGGTTTCCAAGCTCGACTCTCTTTGAAATGAACATCTCCAGGAAATCAACTGCGCAAGAAACAGAATTCTTCGACCTCGCATCGCGATTCGCTTTGGCCGAGTTCTTGGTCGTGCACGACCTTGCGGCAGTGGTGGACCTTCCGACCCTCCACACCGATTTCCACCAACGGGTTGATGACGAATGCGGGACGATGCTCGCGATCTATACGGGATACCGTGTCCTGGTCCGAAGCCTCCGACAGACGGAATGGCCAGCGGGAAGCGGCAAGTCCCTCCTCGACATCACTACTGTGGTGATGCACACGGAGTTCGACCGAGACCCACTCCTTTCCGGAGATAACTTGATGTTGAACCGATCCGGAACCGGGCACTTCGACCGGGGAGGCAGCTTGCTCATGGCCGGAATGGGAGTCCGAGGAGGCACCGTCGTGGGCGACTTCAAGCGCTCTGCCGCGGGTAGGTATACCGATGCAGACTACCCGGCGACCGCTTTCATCCCATTCAGTGCCCTGCCGATCGATCCCCGCACGGGACTTCCGTCTCCGACGGGTCGAGTGGTCACTATGCGTGCGGTCTATCCTACCCTCCTATCAGTTTTCGGAGCAGGGGGTTTTGCCGCAATTAACGGGGGCGAAGCGCCGTTGCCCGCTATTTTCGCGGCTTGACGGGTCTGACGAGCAAATGTTCAAGCTTCGCTCAAACCCTTTCGATATGCTTTCTGTGATGTCACTCGCATGATGGTCTACGCCGTGAAGCGCATCTTGGGCATGATTCCCACTCTGGCGCTCCTGATGACACTAGTCTTCTTCACATTGCGACTCGCACCCGGGGGGCCCTTCGATAGCGAACGGAAGCTCCCTCCCGAGATCGAACTCAACATCCAGGTTCGCTACGGCCTGAACCGGTCTCTTCCCGCTCAATTCGCAACTTGGGCCAAGGATGTACTTCAAGGGGACTTAGGCGAATCTTTCCAATACACGGGTCGCCCCGTCCTCGAGATCATCGGCCAGAGCCTCCCGGTATCGATGACAGTGGGAGCGCTCGCTCTCCTCGTCGCGATCGCGATCGGGGTGCCGCTCGGCGTATTGGCGGCAGCCAAGCGCGGGACGCTCTGGGACTCGTCGGCGATGTTCTTGGCGGTCAGCGGAGTCAGCCTTCCGAGCTACCTCACCGCCAGCGCGCTGGTCTTGGTTTTTTCCTTGAAGCTGGGCTGGCTTCCTCCGGCCCTTTGGGAGGACTGGCAATCCGCGGTTCTGCCCACTCTCACTTTGGCCCTACGCCCCTTGGCCGTGATCGCCCGACTCGTCCGTGTTTCGATGATCGACTCCCTGCACGCTGACTATGTGCGTACAGCTTTGGCCAAGGGACTTTCATCCCGGTCCGTCTTGTTCAAGCACGCGCTCAAGAATTCCCTTCTGCCAGTAATTACTCTCCTCGGACCCTTGGCCGCCAATCTCGTGACCGGCTCGTTCTTGGTCGAGATGGTTTTCCAGATTCCAGGAATGGGCAAGCACTTCGTCAATGCGGTCGTCAACCGCGATTATCCGATGGTGATGGGAGTCACGCTCGTCTACGGCTTGATCCTGAGTCTCTCCAACCTGAGCGTCGACATGCTCAATGCCTGGGTCGACCCCCGGTTCGGACTGGAGGAGCACGGATGAGTGGCCGCCTTCGTTTCGGATTGAGCCTTGGTTTCCTAA
The DNA here is from genome assembly GCA_043759365.1 of Bacteriovoracaceae bacterium. Classification (GTDB taxonomy): domain Bacteria; phylum Bdellovibrionota; class UBA1018; order UBA1018; family UBA1018; genus JAYVNB01. Next base: position 2,766 of record JAYVNB010000228.1, read on the forward strand.
TCGGAATTTCCGCCCTCGCCTTGAGCGCACCGTTCGTGGCCCGCTACTCGTTCGACGAGCAAAGTATGGAGCATCGACTGGAGGCACCGAGCCTGGAACACTGGATGGGGACCGATATACTGGGAAGGGATCTCTACTCACGGATCCTTTTCGGTGCGAGAATCTCGCTATCCGTCGGAGTTGCGACGGCACTGTTCGCTCTAGTCTTGGGAACCTTAACCGGAGCCGCAGCCGGCTACCGCGGCGGATGGACTGACCGGATCCTGATGCACTTCGTGGATCTTTTCACCATTTTCCCCTCGCTGCTCCTGGCGATCCTACTCATGCTACTGCTGGGTCGAGGGTTCTTCGGGATCTGGCTCGCCCTCGGCCTCGTCTCCTGGGTCACCCAAGCGCGACTCGTGCGGAGCCAAGTGATGCAGGCCAAAGCGATGCCCTACGTCGAAGCCGCCCGCGCCATCGGACTCCGCCGCCGGATGATCGTCTTTCGCCACATCCTGCCCAATCTCTGGGGTCCGATCCTCGTTTCGCTGACCTTCCAAATCCCGACGAACATCATGGCCGAAAGCTTCCTCTCCTTCATTGGACTCGGACTCCAACCCCCTCATTCGAGCTGGGGAACGCTGGCTGCCGAAGGGTTCCGCGCGATGCAGAGCTATCCCCACTTGATCCTCTTCCCGGGGTTGATCTTGTTTCTGACGATGCTCTCCTTCAACTTCCTGGGCGACGGAATCAGGGACTGGATGGATCCCATGGGAACTTCGGGATTGGGCTGATCCGGCCCATGGACTGAACTCACGGTGGATGGTAATTCATGAGCACGAACCATGCACAAACCCCTGCTGTCGATCGACAAACACTCTCTCTATCAGGCTGCGGTCCAAGACCCGGCTCACGACGCCCATCTCTACGCGAAGTTCTTTCGATTGACTCGCGGGTTCGAGGCCCGAGAACTCCGTGAAGACTTTTGCGGGACTTTTGCGCTTTCGTGCGAGTGGGTGAAAGCGAGCGAGACGAACTCGGCGATTGCATTGGACTTGGACCCCGACCCCCTCCGTTTCGGCAGAGACCACGGGTACCAGGATCTTTCGATCGAAGAGCGCTCTCGCCTCCAGGTCCTTCGAAGAAACGTCATCAGCACTACCCGACCCAAGATCGACTTGATCGTCGCCGGAAACTTCTCGTTTTTCATCTTCCAGGAACGCTCGCTGCTCCTGAACTACTTCAAACATTGCCTGGCCTCCCTGAAGCCCCGAAAAGGCGCGCTCATCCTGGATATGCTCGGAGGGCCAGAGACCATCCGGACCGGCACCGAACGCAGAGTCATCCGCAATCCTTCGACGGGAAAGTTCACTTACACCTGGGAGACCCGGAGTTTCGACCCCATCTCCAACCGCGTTCAGTACGCCATCCACTTCGACCTGGAGAATGGGAAGTCGTTTCGGAACGCGTTCACTTATGATTGGCGGCTCTGGAGCATTCGCGAAGTCCGCGACCTCCTGGCGGAGGCGGGCTTTAAAGGATCCCGCGTCGTCTGGGACGTGGCGGCCTCTCCGGACCGGGAGAAGCACGCCCTGAAGGAGTGCGGAGCCAATCTCGAATCCTGGATCGCCTATGTCGTCGGATTCAGCTGAACGGGACTTTTTCTCAGGATGGCCATGAGCGGGTTCGCCGGTGCCGGAGGGATCAGTGAAGGGTACGAAAACCCGCATGGGCGACGACTACGACAGTGCCTGAACCTTCGATTGACGCTTCGAGCTCGATCATGGATTCGCCAGGTGCCCCTTCCTGTAGGGCCGCCCGAATCCGCAGACGGTCTCCCAAGCGGGTCATGCCTTTGAAGCGCGCCTGGAATCCAGTGAGGCGTGCTCCCGGCTGTTTGCCCGCAATCAGCTCGAGAGCGCGCCCGGAGACCCAGGAGGCCACCAGCATTCCGTGGGCAATAATGCCTGGGAGGCCGGCGGCTTTTGCTGCGTCCTCGTTGAGATGAATCGGATTGGGGTCACCCGCGGCCTCCCCGAAGGCCCGAAGCATTTCGGCGGTGACCGGTTCGAGAAGCGTCTCCTCGAGAGGAGTGCCTTGGCTCAAGCTCATGGCGTTTTTCCTTTCGCAACAATCGTGGTCTTGCACACGACCAAGGGTTGGGGATCGGCTGAGCCTGCCCAGCGAACGCGGGTCTCGGTCACCAGGAAATGGAGAGAGCCTGCCCGACCCTTTTTCTCGAATGAATTGGCGAGCAAGGTCTCGTAGAGGATTTTCATCCCTGGACGGAGAGGTGCGAAGTACTGGTAATCCTGCTCGGCATGGAGGACGTGCTGAAGTGGTACACCCAGGCGCTCCAGAAGCTCGAACTCGCCTTGACGAAAACGGGTGACGTAGGTCGGAGGGACCTCATCGGAGCCCGCGGTCAGCCCGATCGCGGTGCGGAATGCGCGCAATTGCTCCGGGGTGATTTCCTCCTCGAAAGTCGAGGACTGCGCTGGAGGTTCCTGGGAGGATGTCCTAGTTCGCAAGGTTGATCTTCCTTAAATAAAGGTAGTTGAGCGGATTGAGTTCCAGACCCTTGACCCGCGGTTTCACCAGCCCCATGATCGGCTCGTAATAGAGCGGGACGATCACCGCCTCTTTCTCCAAGAGTGTCCGCTGCGCCTCGATGTACATCTTTTCGCGCGCTTTGGCATTCGTCGAGTTTCGGGCGGTCAAGACCATCTCATCGAACTTATCGCTCTTCCACGAAAAGCGATTATTACCCGCATTCGAGAGGAATATGGACAGGAAGTTGTCAGGATCAGGGTAGTCCGCGGCCCAGCTCGCCTCGAACAGCGGATAACTCTTGAGATCCAGGTTCGCCCGGAAAGTCTTATGGTCGAAAGGCTGCAGAACGACTTCCAGCCCGAGGTGCTTTTTGAGCTCACCTTGGATGAATTGGGCAAGTGTCAGGGCTTTTTCCCAGTTCGGGAGCAGCAATTCGAGGCTAATCTTTTGGGCCGGATCGAGCCCTGCCCCTTTGAGCTCCATCTTGGCCGCCAGTGGATCATACTTCAGCCCGAGCGTGGAGTCGTGGCCCATCATTCCGGGCGGAACGAAGGAACTGGCCGGTTGCTGACCTCCGTGCAAGATTTCAGCGATCCTTTTACGATCGATGGCCATGGCGACGGCCCGCCTGAGCCGGGGGCTCGAGACGGGATAGATGTTGGTCGAAAAACCCAGATACCCCGTTTTGAGATAGGGAAACCTGCGCAGGTCCGGCCGACCGGAGAGGCGCTTGAGGTCCAGAGTCGCAAGATCGGCGAGGAAGTCGAGCTTGCCGGTCTCGTAAAGGGTCAGAGCAGTGGAGTCGTCTTTGACGATCAGGGCGACGACCTGCTGTACGTTTCCGCGCGAGCCGTAGTAGTTGGGATTGGCTTGCAGCACGATCTTCGAGTCGAGGTCCTCCGCCATCAAAGTGTAAGGACCCAGAGTCACCATCCGTCCGGGCTTGTCCCAACTCAATCCGTGCTTCTCGACCACATCTTCACGCATCGGGAAGGTCACCCAGAAAGTCGGAATCTGGAGCCAATGGGCCATCGGCCTCGCCAACTTGACCTGGAAGGTGAGGTCATCGAGCGCTTTGACTCCCACTTGTGAGAAGTCCTTCAACGCTCCCTTGTTGTAAAACTCCGCGCCTTCGATATCGAAGAGTAGGTAGGCATAGGAAGCGGCGGTCAACGGGGACAGTAGGCGTTTCCAGCTATAGACGAAATCCTGGGCCCGCAGAAGCGGTCCATCCGACCATTTCACTCCCGGACGAAGCATGAACGTGTAGGTCCGGCCGTCCTCACTCACTTTCCAGCTCTGTGCGAGCGCGGGAACCACTCTCAAGCTTTGATCGAAGGAGACGAGCCCCTCCATCAAGTTCATGAGGAGATGAGTCTCGATCGGAGTATGGGCCTTGTTCCAATCCAGAGTCTCGGGCTCTCCCGGGATGCGGAAAGTAAAGGTCTTGACCGCCGGCTGCACGCTTGCCCCCCAGGATGTCGAGCAGGCCAGCACGAGCCATACCGCGGTCAGCTTCGTGACCGAACGGGTCGCGAACCTTTTTCCGATCGTCATCTCAGTGACCAAATCCCTCGTTGATGATCTCAACGGTGATATCGCCATGGACCTTGGCTTGGCACCCCAGGCGCGAGTGAAGGGTGACGCCGGCCGCGCGATCGAGGCGCTCCTCTTCTTCGTCCTCCATCTCGGAAAGTACGGACTCGCCGACCTTGACGATCACATGGCAGGTCGTGCAAGCACAGAATCCGCCACAGGCATGCTGAAGCGGAACTTCGTGATTGATCGCCACATCGAGGACGCTCTCCCCCTCTTTGGCTTCGCATACGATGTTCATCGGAAGAAAAGTGACTTTAGGCATTCCTGTAAACCCTCGAACCCATCGTTCATTTCAATCGTTGTTCTTTTCGCCCTGTTGAGCGCTCACCGTTCGGATGACATCCCCGACGATCAGGTCGGCGAGCTTCCGACTGCCTTGATCCAGCAAACGAGTCGCTTCATGGATCCGGTCGACGTCGGCCTCACCCAAGGCTCTTCGGAGGCCTTCGATACGGGTCTCCAGTTTCCTGGCCTCGTCCCCGGGAAGCAACCGGAAAGCAGCCGGAAGGTTCTTCTCGCAACTCCTCAGCACCGGCTCGGCCTCGTTGCGGGCTTCGACCAGTTTCCGATATTCGACATCCCGGCCGGCATGGCTCTGGGCCGCCAAAAGCATCGCATCCACTTCGGTGTCGCTCAGGCCGAAGCTCGGACGGATCTCGATGGATTGCTCGAGCTCGGTCTTGAGATCTTTGGCCGCGACCTGGAGGATCCCGTCGGCATCGATCAAGAACAGCACTTCGACCCTTGCCAACCCGGCCGGGAGAGGCTCGATCCCCTTCAGCTTGAAACGGGCCAGAGAGCGGTTATCCTCCACTCGATCGCGCTCACCCTGGAGAACGTGGATGTCGACTGCGGTCTGGCGATCGGCGAATGTCGTGAACACTTCCCGCGCCGCCGTCGGCAAGCGGGTGTTCCTGGGAATCAGCACCGACATCAATCCACCGTAAGTCTCGAGCCCCAAACTCAGGGGCACGACATCCAGCAGGAGGAGATTTTGGTTGTTTCCCGCCAGGATATCAGCCTGAATCGCGGCACCTTGGGCGACCACTTCGTCCGGATGCATCGAGCAGTTGGGTTCGCGGCCGAAGATGTCGCGAGCGACTTCCTTGACGATGGCGAGCCGGGTGGGCCCTCCCACCATCACTACGTCTGACAAATCCTCGGGTGTTAGACCCGCATCCTTCAAGGCGCTCAGGCAAGCGACCCGAGTCGGCTCAAGGATCGGGCGCGCCAGTCTCTCGAACTCCTCGCGAGTGAACTTCCTGGAAAAATGAAGCCCTTTGGAAGCATCGATCATGACGTTCAGCGTGGCCGACTCATGCTCGGAGAGCGCGATCTTGATGTTCTCGGCTTCATCGAGCAATGCCGCTGTGAGGTATTTGTCCTGAAAAGGCTTCACTCCGAACTTGGCTTCGATCTCGGCTGCGGCCAGGTGGGCGAGCGCTTGATCGAGGTCGTCTCCTCCGAGCGAAGTGTTGCCATGGGTCGAGAGCACTTCGAAGATCCCATCCTGGAGTTTGAGGATCGAGACATCGAAAGTCCCGCCCCCGAGGTCGTAAACCGCAATCAGTCCTTCGCGCTTGCGATCCAGCCCATAGGCGAGCGCAGCAGCGGTCGGCTCATTGACGATCCGGAGGACTTGAAGGCCGGCAAGTCGGCCCGCGGTCCGGGTGGCCTGGCGTTGGGAATCGTTGAAATACGCGGGAACGGTGATCACTGCGCGAGTCACCGGTTGGCCCAGGCTCTTTTCGGCCGCAAGTTTCACTTCGCGCAAAATCATCGCGGAAATATCGATCGCGGTGAAGCTCTGGTCGCCGACCGCGATCCGCGCCATCCCCTCCCCTCGCTCGATGCGGTAAGGCAGGGACTCGGAAGCCGCTTCGACGTCCTCAAACCCCCGCCCCAGGAGCCGTTTCACGGAAAACACGGTGTGCTCGGCGTCGAGGATTTTCCGGGATTTGGCAGCGTACCCGATCACTGGCTCCGTGCCAGCGAACGAAACGATCGAAGGAATCAGCCGGCGCCCCTCGCGCGAGAGGAGGACTTCGGGTTTCCCGTCGCGCACACAGGCCACGAGGCTATGAGTGGTTCCCAGATCGATTCCGACGATGGGGCTCGATTGTTCAGTCATGGGAGGCACTCCCGTTCAAGCGGTTCTTCAGTCGGATCACATCTCGACCCATCGAGAAAAGATAACTGCGCGCCTGAAGAATCTGCGCGATCTCGAGCAGGAACTCCCGAGCAGGTCCCTCGTCATAGCGGTTCTCGAGCTCCGCGATTCGCGCGTTGAGCCGGTCCTGCCGGTGGAGGAGATCGTCTTCGAAAGCGGAAATGCGGGCGATGGCGGTTTCAGGCTCCTCCATCGCCGCCTCCTGCAGCTCGAACCAGGCCTCTGCCAGCTCCACGGGGATCTGCTGTCCCTGGTTTTTCGGGATCTCGATGCCCTCGGCTTCCAGCAGGGCATCGCGGAGGACCTCATGGCTGCGAAAGGCGCTGAAGGCTCGATTCAGGAAACTCATCCGTTCGAGCGAGACCGCCATCACGGCCAGGCCTGAACCCGCAAAACGGTCCGGATGAAGCGCGCGCGACAAAGCATAGAACCGGCGTTCGATCGCCTTCAAGTCGTGGCGAAACAGCCGCCGGACCCCGAAAGCGGTGAAAGTGTCCTCGGTCTTTTCAACGTGCTGGGGCCTTCCGCAAGCCGCGCACAAGTGCGGCGCGAACTCGCCCTCGACCGGGCGTCCGCAATTCGAGCAAGTCGAGAGAGCCTGACCCATGTACCGACGATCCTCAGACTGAAAAGCTGGAGCCGCACCCGCAGGTGCGCTTGGCGTTCGGGTTCTTGAAAGTGAAGCCCGTGCCGTTCAAGCCATCCGAGAAATCAAGCTCGGTCCCACCCAAGAACAGAAGGGACTTCTGATCGATCACGATCTTCACTCCGTCCTTTTCGAAGACCTTGTCGCTGGGCTTGGGAGGTTCATTCTCGAAACCGAGCTTGTAGCTCATACCCGAGCATCCGCCGCCGGCGACCATCACGCGAAGCGTGGAGTTACCCGCCGCTGCCGCTGGATCGTTGGCTTGGATTCGCTTAATCTCCATGACCGCTTTGTCGGTCAGTAGGATTTGCTTCGGGTCGGTGGGAATCTGCGCCGCTTGCGGATTCTCCCCAGTATCTGCGGCCGAATTGCTGGCCGAACCTTCATTCAAGCTCATTTCGCCTCCTGGCCTGTCTTCTTGAGGTAGTCGCCTATGGCGGCTTTGATCGCGTCTTCAGCGAGAACGGAGCAATGGATCTTGATCGGAGGGAGCGAAAGCTCCTCAACGATGTCGGTGTTCTTGATGGACATGGCCTGATCGATGGTCTTGCCCTTGAGCCACTCGGTGGCGAGCGACGAACTGGCGATCGCCGAGCCGCAGCCGAAGGTCTTAAATTTGGCGTCGGTAATGACGCTCGTCGCTTGATCGATCTCGATCTGGAGCTTCATCACGTCACCGCACTCGGGAGCGCCGACAAGTCCGGTGCCCACGTTGATCCTGCTCTTGTCCATGGAACCCACGTTACGGGGGTTCTCGTAGTGGTCGATGACTTTTTTGGTATAGGCCATTTCAGTACTCCTTGAAAAAATTGGTGGAAGAATGGGTGGAAAATCAGTGCCCGGTCCAGGCAACGGTCTTGAGATCGATGCCTTCTTTGGCCATTTCGTAGAGCGGTGAGAGGTCGCGAAGCTTTTTCACAGTCGCCACTACCCTTTGGATCGCGAATTCGATCTCCTCGTCCGTGGTGAAACGTCCGAGGCCGAAGCGGATGGAAGTATGGGCCAAGTCCTCGCCCACTCCGATGCTCTTCAGCACATAGGAAGGCTCGAGCGAAGCCGAAGTGCAGGCAGACCCAGACGATACGGCGAGCTCTTTCATCCCCATCATCAGGGACTCGCCCTCGACGAAAGCGAAGCTCACGTTGAGGTTGTTGCAGAGGCGCTCGGTTGGATGTCCGTTGAGGTAAACCTCGTCAAGATCCTTTCGGATGCCATCCCAAAGCTTCTCGCGCAAGCGGGTGATGCGGACGGTCTCTTCAGGCATGTTCTTGACTGCGAGCTCGGCCGCCTTGCCGAAACCCACGATCCCGGTCACGTTCAAGGTCCCCGAGCGCATTCCACGCTCGTGGCCCCCGCCGTGGATCATGGCCGAGAGCCTCACGCGTGGATTCTTGCGGCGGACATACAGTGCGCCGATCCCCTTGGGTCCGTAGATTTTGTGGGCAGTGATCGACATCAGATCGACGCCCATCGCCTGCACGTCGAGGGGGGTTTTGCCCGCGGCTTGCACGGCGTCCGTATGGAACAGAACGCCCTTTTCCTTACAAATCTTGCCGATCTCGGCGAGCGGGTTGATCGTGCCGATCTCGTTGTTGGCAGCCATCACGGATACGAGGATCGTGTCAGGCCGGATCGCGGCACGGACTTTTTCCGGGCGAACCTGTCCGAATGAATCGACTTCCAAGTAGGTGATTTCGTAGCCCTGCCGCTCGAGGTGCTCGCAAGTGTCGAGGATCGCCTTGTGCTCGATCGGAGAAGTGATGATGTGCTTCCCCTTCTCTTTGTACATCTCGGCGACGCCCAAAATCGCGAGGTTGTTGGACTCGGTGGCGCCACTAGTGAAGATCACTTCCTTGTCCGTCGCGCCGATCAGCTTGGCCACTTGGAGCCGGGACTTCTCGACTGCGGCTTCCGCAGTCCAGCCGTATTCATGGTTACGGCTCGCGGCATTGCCGAAAACCTCCGTGAAGTAGGGCATCATCGTGCTCAGGACTTCAGGGTCCACCGGACAAGTCGCATGATAATCAAGGTAGATGGGGAGTTTCATAATCAGGGTTCCTTTGAAACGGTCAGTTCCGCCAGCCGGATCCCGGCCAGGAATTCGAAAACCTTGTTGTTCAGGCCGGTCATCAGGCCCTTGATCTCGCACTTGCCGGCATAGTCGCACTCACAACCCAAACCTGTCCCAGCCATCGAAGCCGGACGCGTAGCCATCGTCACCATAGGGACGCAAGCGACAACCGACTGCGGGCCTTCCATGCATTCGAGGAATTCGGCAAGGGTCACATCCACCAGCTCGCGCTGAAGGGAATAGCCACCGCGAGCGCCTTGAGCCGAATCGATGAATCCCTTTTCCTTCAATTTCTGAAGGGTTTTCGCCGTGATTTCAAAGGGGAGTCCGTAATAGTCGGCGATCTCTCGGGCACTCGTGATGCCCTGAGGATCCATCGTCCGCTTGCGACTGATATGTCGCAATGCGATCAGCCCATATTCAGTGGTTCGGTTCAGCTTAATCATTCGGGTTTTACCCATCTACGACAGTCGAGGTCCGATATCAATCTCAGAATCTCTACCTCGCACCTTATATACGACATCTATTATCGTATTTAAAGAGGGCAAATGCAAACCCGCCAAACCACTGAATAGATTAATGTTTCCTCTAATACCGGTTCGACCTAATGCGTTAAAAAAACTTAGGTCGATTCGGGGCCTCGTAAAGCTTTACTCCGCTTCGTGGCGGCCAAAACTGCCTTAATGAGAGTCACTCGTAGCCTACCCTCCTCGAGTGCCATCAGGCCGTCGATGGTGCAGCCTGCCGGAGTGGTGACTTCATCCTTAAGTGCGGCCGGATGCTCACCGCGCTCCATCACCATTTTGGAGGCGCCGAGCAGGGTCTGGGCAGCCAGGAGAGTAGCTGTCTTGCGCGGAAGCCCCACTTTCACTCCGGCTTCGCTCAACGCTTCGATGATCATGTAAACATAGGCGGGACCGCAACCCGAGAGTCCGGTTACGCCATCCATCAAATGCTCCTCAACCTTGGCAGTGCGGCCGACGGGCCCGAAGATCTTTTCAGCGATCGCGAGATGGGAAGCTTGGGCCCGAGGCCCGGGACTGAACGCAGTCATCCCTTCGCCGATCAAACAAGGCGTATTGGGCATCGCGCGAATGATCGCGCATCGACCGCCGCTCCACTCGGAGAGTTGCGCGGTGGTCACCGAAGCACAGATCGAGATGAGGGTGTGACGGCCGCTCAAACTGGCCGCAATCGGCTCG